>JABDKT010000130.1 GCA_013002065.1 Flavobacteriaceae bacterium | reverse complement strand
CATTTATGAACTATATGAACGAAATATTAACAGAAGCTCATTTCAGAAATAAGTAATGACCAATTAATAGCTCATTGGAGCCGATGAGAACCCATCTCCCGAACTCAACCAGGCATAGACTTTCTTATCATTGAAATGGAACTTACATTTCTTGCCCGTGTTTAGGGCGTATGTTTCCCAATTCTTAAAGATTCGTCGCTCACCCTCTCGTCTTATATCATCTAGAAATACAATAAAACTGGCCTTGAGTCTGTCAATAATAAAAGGGAACGCAGGAAAACGAACTTCGGCATTTTCAGCAGCGCTCGGACCATCAACAATCACTAAATCGAACAATGTATCACCAATAGAATTTTCCAAACTATCCGTATCATACCATCGCCCATCATAGCCGTTAATCTGAGTCATATTCAAAGGAGCAACAATAATCTTAGCGAAGTTGGCACATTCGTATTTTATTAATTCATTCTGAATGAATTCCGCCCAATCGGCATTGTGTTCTACAGCCACAATCTTAGCATCCATCTTATTCAGCATTAAAAAACGCGCCAAAATTATGGTTGACACACCAGCGCCAAATTCGATAATGGAATTGCGTTTATTGATCTGAATTTCATTAATTACGTGCAGTATTGTATTCGGATTTAAAGAAAAAGGGGTGAACGGAAGTATAGCATGCTCGGGAAAAAAACGATGCACTAATAGAGATGCCAGAGTATCGCCTGTATTTCGGCTTAGTTTATTGGTATAGGTGCTTAAAAGTCCTAATTCCTTTAGTTTTTTGGTTAGTGCCATGATGATTCCTTATAAAATTTGGTCCAAACTCCTTGCGTTCCTTCTTTGATTCTTTCGATTTCTTCGTTTGATAATCGATCCTTCCAAGTATGAATATTTTTGGAAGCGTCCCGGCTCCATTCTGAAGCAACCTGAGCTGTCGTAGAATCCACAATGGATTTCTCAATTCTCTTGTCGAAGGTAAGATTTAAATATTCGAAAATCTTACGAAATTCTTCAAGGGGTTGTTCCGAAAGCGCTTCGTGAGTAACGATATACCAATCCGGAAATTTCTGTTTGTATTGTTGAACGGTATGATAGAGGGTGTTCCAGAGTAAAATTCCCTGATCGATGATGTCCGGATTTGATATTAGAGCCTTCTCAATTTCCTTTTTGTAATCACTTAGGTAGGTTTCCATCAAATCCTTTTGAGCCGTGTAGTTGGTGAAATCGTAGGCCCAATTTTTCACCTTTAGACTCGCCACAAATGCGGCCGGATGCCTTACCGAGATTATAACCTTGGCATTATAATTTGTTACTAACCACGGTAAAGACATGATCGCGATGGGATCTTTTATAAGTGCTCGAGTGCCCTTTTTTTTCCATTCCGATTTGAATCGGCGTACCCTTTTTCGAAAGCTTCCACCATTACATAATTTCTGAAAAGCAAATGACCATGAAAAATTAAAAAACGGATCCAAATACTTCCTTGCTTGTTTTTTCTCTTCGGAAGGGGTTTTTTCTGAAAAGTGCTGAAACCAATAGGGAAAGGGACACTCATGTACCTTCATCTGTATATTGAACGGCTCATGCACATATCGAATGCCTTTAGCCTCACTAATTGTTTTACCAATCCAAGTCGATCCTGAACGGTGCGCTCCTGACACAATAATAGGTTGGTTGATCGCCATAAATAGATTTAACTCTGAATGGAATGGATAAAACGAGATTCCCAGTCTTCATAATTCCAAATTGAGGAGGATTGGTCGTTCGAAATTGGATTCGGTTGCATAACTAAAAGCCTTTCTATTGTCTTCACCCACTCATCTGTGATGTTTGGAGAGTGTATAAGGTGTGTATTTGGCAGATTCTCCAAAACTTCGGCAATCCCACCGTTATCTGAAGCGATTACCGTATTACCACACTTGAGTGCCTCTATACCAGATAAACCAAAGCCTTCGCGGCACAAAGAAGTAAAAAGATAAACATCCCCGGCCTGCAGATAATGTGGCAGTTCATTATTTGGGATGCGACCCAAATATTCAATTTCCTCTTCAATACCTACCCTATCCGTTCCAATCGCTAAGAATTTCAAGTTTTTGTGTTTCGTTTTTAATCGAGAAGCTATTTTCAGAAACAATTGAAACCCTTTTATGGGGCGTTCATTTGCCATCCACAATATGACTTTTTCATTAGGTGAAATTCCTAATTCGGTTCGTCGTTTTTCTTTTTCAACGGCATCTAGCGGAAAAAATACTTTAGAATCTACGCCATTGCCAATAATAAACACTTCGGGAGTGAAAGAAAACTTCGTGTTTTTCGTGGCCAGATATCCACTTTGGGTTAGAAACAACATTTTATTTACTCCCTGCAATAATAAATGATCCAAGGTAGATTTAAATCCGTGAAAAGAATAAATAATCTCTATCTCACAATTCCACTGCTGTTTAGACTTGACTACCGCCTCCAATAAATGAGGGTCGTCCATCACTACCAGCGTCATTTTGTTTGATTCCTTGCTTATCCTTTCAAGTGCTTTCAAGTAATCTTTGGCGACTACCTTCAGCAAAACCGTATTTCTTAATTTGGAATGATACGTTGGAAATTTTGCTTTTTTACAATGCTGAAATTTGCCCACCGAATTTGTTGGTGAAAGTATTACATCAAAGAAGTTGGGATTGCGATCTAAGAAAGTATTCATACGCGTCGTCCAACTGCCAATCTTATTTGATTGAAAGGCAATACTGGATATTAAAATACGTTGAGAATCCTTCATTAAAAAGAGGTTTTCATTCCTTTTAGACTGAAATAGAACTTCTTAAACTTTCTGAAAAGTAATAAATGAAATACTTTCCCAATCAAATATTGAAGTTTATTTAGTGGTTTGGCCTTTGGTAATGAGTCCATCATTCCACCTAAATTGGCAGTAGAATTGATCATTTCCATTTTATCATCCATCCACTTTTCATGAATATTTCCAAGGTGATATGCGTAGTTACCCAAGGTAGCAACTCTCAAATATCCCGCTTTGTCATTCGGTATGTCCAGGTATTTATTTTCGCTACCACCTACAATTTTATGCTGGCAAACTTCCTGTGGCCCCGATTCGAAAACCTCGGCTCTAAACGTTGCTACAAAATGGCCACATCCTAAAACGACTTTGCTTTTTTTATTTTCGAGTGTTAGGTATTTTTCCAGATGAATGGGTTCGTACATGGTTCGTCCAATGCTCTCCTGAAATTTTACCATCCCATCGGGATCTTGAACCTTGCCAAATCTAATTTTTCCTTTGAACAACCCATAATAAATCGTACTGTTTAAATACAATCCACCATATCCCTTGCTACTCGGAACCGGCGAAACCATCCCAGCTTCAGGGAAATTTTGCAAAACAGTTTCTACTTCTTGCTGCCAATTGGGTAAAAACATAACATCGGCATCGCTTATTGTAATCACAGGCTCTAAATTGCTCTTTATGATCGCATATAGCGCATTAACTTTGCCTAAGTTCACTCTTGAATTCAGTAACTGGTCCACCTTTGGTTCTGTGTGGTATAATTCATTGAGATATGAGACCACTTCGGCACAACAACCATTATCCACCAGAGAGATTCTTGTTTTCTCATGAATGGTTTTCAATAAAGAATCTATACATAGCGAGAGGATTTTAAGTCCGTCTTTAAAATAGTCTTCGCTGAGATTGGGAATGTAAATAGGAATGATAACCCGATGATAGGAATCTATCTGAAGTATGGTATTATTCTTTTCGGGGTTATTACCTATTCTCATAAAAGGCAATTAATTTTCTTAGTCCTGTTTCCAAGGGCACCAAATCGCGATTCAAAAGATTTTTCATTTTCGTGGTGTCGGGACACCTTCGGGTCATGTCCCCTTCTTTTAGTGCGGGTAAGTGCACAATGGGCGAATCTGAATCGGTCACTTTAATTACTGTTTGGGCCAGTTCTAAGATAGTTATTTCAATATCGCTACCAACATTGAGTACATCATTGGCGTAATTTTCATTCTTTAGTGCCGCAATACAAGTGTCCACATTATCATCTACATAGCAAAAGGATCGAGTTTGGAGTCCGTCGCCATAAATCTGAATAGGCTCATTCGCCATAGCCGCTTTTAAAAATCGGGGTACCACAAAATCCTCACTCTGATTGGGTCCATAGGTATTGAAAAATCTGAAAATGGTATAATTTAAACCGTATTCCTGATGATACGACTTAAAGAATGCCTCCCCCACATTTTTTACGATGGCATAAGGTAGCCTCGAATTAAGCGGCGTTGTCGTTTCATTTTGAGGAATCTCAAAAGGTTCGCCATACACTTCCGAAGAACTTGAAAAAAACACTCTTTTTACCTTATGATCCTTGCTCAAGGAGAGCACATTTTTTATACCGTCAATATCGTCCAGTACCATCATGGGATTTTCGAGGGTTCGCTTCACTCCTACTACAGCCGCATAATGGAATACATAATCGAAGTCATGATCTTCGAATGTGGCTTTGAGGTTTTCGTAATTATTTACATCGAGATCGACATGATAAACGTTGGGTAAATCGGGAATTTTATTAATATCACCTGTCGATAAATTATCGACCACCACAATTTTATTGAGTTCGTTTTCGGCCAACTTCCTAACTAAGGCACTTCCAATATTTCCGGCGCCACCGGTGATTAGATACGTAGTCTCTATCATGTAAACAGTTTCTTTGCCAATAATTTTATGTTCCCAAAAGTAACAAACCAAAAAGGATTGATCTCACTTAACTTATGAAATGTTTTCCACCGAATTTTCGGAGATTGCTTTAATACCATGATCTCAAGCCTCTTTTTTCCTTTTCTGAAAGTAGCCTCATCTACAATTCCTCGCCTATTTGCGTTTTTGAGAACTTCCAACAGGTGCGAGGGTAATTCGAGATAATGATCGGAAAGTTGTTTTCCGGTACTCTGATGGTATCGGTAATGGGCCAAGCATTCATCCATATAATAGAATTTAGACACCAAGGCACAGCGCAACCAATATTCCACATCTTCTCCGGCTTGGGGCATTTTTTCATTAAAATATCCCACTTTTTCCACTAGACTTTTCCGCAATAGAGGAGTTGGCATCATTAGCGTCCAATTCCCTAACATTTTCATTGCCACTGCTCCGTGTTTATCTTTAGGATCTTGAGTTCTTCCTATAATACGACCTGTTTCATTTCCTTCCAGATCAATGATTTTGCAATATCCGTGTACTAAATCGTAATCGGGATTAGCATTTAGCACTGCGATTTGTTTTTCGATCTTTTCTGGCAACCAAATATCGTCATCATCTAAAAAAGCTATAAGTTCACCTTTCGCATTGTCGATGCCTATATTCCTTGGTTTCGCCGCACCACCCGAATTGTCAATCTTTATATAATTGATTTGAGACATTTCGGAGCATAGTTTTTGGTTCTCATCTCCAGGAGTTCCATCGTCGACTACTATTATTTCAATATTTTCATAGGTCTGGTAAACCACGCTTGCCAAGGTTTGTCTTAACAAATCAGGCCGATTGAAAGTTGGAATGATTACCGAAACAAGTGGGGATGAGCTCATTGACTCAGTTTATTAATTAGGAATCGAATTACAAATTTAAAACATTCATCCAAGCGCCCTAAATTCAAGAATCTGGTGAAAAAGAATCCGACGTGCCTCCATTTTAATTTCTTGGTACGCACGGTAAAAATTTCAAACCGTTTTAAATTCTTCAGCTGAATTTTCTTCGGGAATAAATGAGACTTTTCATTCACTAAATCTTGAAAAAATTGCCTTTTAGCTTCCCACTTTTGGTCGTTTTTGGATCCGGAAATACTCTGGGGTGACAGTCTGAATTGGACATAGGCTTTTTTACAAAACGGAATTATTTTTTCTTCGGAAAAGTCCAGCCAAGCCATGTCGTCGCTACACCAGGCCAAGGGATAATTTCTAAAACCGTATTTGGTATAGGCCTCTTTTCGGAAAATATATTCCGAAAGACTACTATGTCCATCACCGTAGAATTTATTTTCAAAGGCTTGAGCCGCAGTTACTGCATTTATAGGCTTTTTCGATTCAATAACTTGAGATTGCTCATCAATTTTTTCGACTCCAAATTTCAACAGATTGGCATTGTTTTGCTCCAATTTTGGTAAATGTGCGTAAAATTCGGATACGAAATTTTCAGAAATACAATCATCATCACCTAAAATACAAATCCACTCCTCGTTTTGAACTAAGTCCAAACAACGTTCCCACTGTTTCACCAAACTTTTCCCTCCAAGATTCTCCTCGAAACGATGATAGTGATAATCTACAGTGACGTCTAGGCCTTTTAGTTTTTCAATAGGTGAAATTGGACTCGCATCATCGCCTATGTATAGTGTAAAATTTTTGTCGGATTGTCGCAATAGGGAGTCAAAAGTCTCTTGGATGTAATGGTCCTTAAAATAGGGAATGACTATGGCTAATTTTACATCCATATGGTGAAATTAGGAAAGTATGTTATTCCAAACATGTACTATGCTTTCTTCTTCTTGCTTCATCGAATATTTGGATTGAATAAATTGAGAAGCCTTCAAGCCCATTTCTTTCGCCAAATCGGGATTGTTCTCAAATAATAACATCGCTTGTTCCATTTTATCCACATAGTCTCGAATATTTCTTTGTCCCACCTTAAAACTGAACTCAGGGAGCATGTATTCGTTACCTCCTTGTCCGGCATAACCCACCACCAAACAGCCACAATTCATAGCTTCTGCCGGTGGCATACCAAACCCTTCCCTATGATTAAAACTCATGAAAATCGCACATTCTTTAAGCGTATTTGCGACTTGCTGTTCGTTCATATTTTTAATCTCAATTATTTCCCAATCCTTCAATAATCCCCGTAAATGAAGAATATTCAATACTTGAACGGCATCAATATTCAGTTTTCTGGGCATAAAAGCAATCTTTTTTT
>JABDKT010000053.1 GCA_013002065.1 Flavobacteriaceae bacterium | reverse complement strand
TGGGCTTGAGAATGAAGTCCAAATATCCTTTCCTATTCGATACGGAACTCCTGAAACAAAGTATTTCGCCTTCAAAATCCAGATAAATCTTAATTCACTCAAAGCGTATCGCCTTTACGGGGGGAACTTGGTATTGTTGTAGGAGGGGATTAATAACTTTTAATAGAAAATTAAAAAAATACCACATTAGGTCGTTGGCGATAGTAGATGGCAGCACTTAGTTGATTACCAGCTATTTCCTGAACTTGCTTAAAAAGTCTGATCTTCGATTTCTGGAAACCGGAATTTTAAAATTGTTTGTAAGAATTACATAGCCTTCGTTTAGGTATTTGTTAATATGACTTAAATTGATAAGGTGCGACTTATGCACAAGGTAAAAATCCTGGTCTGCCAACAATACATTAAAATGACCAATACTGTGTGAACTTAAAATAGGTTTATGTTCTTTGAAATGGATTCTCGTGTAACCCTCCTCTCCTTCGCAATGAATGATGTCTTTGATCCTTACAAACTCCAATCCGTCTTGAGTTGGAATGACAATCTTCTTTTTCTGAAACGTCTGTACTCCTAAATTTTCCACCAGCAACTGGTTTTTTTTCAATGCGGTTTTGTCTTCGATGTTTGAGATCGCCTTATCGACAGCTATTATCAACTCTTGATTGTCAACCGGTTTTACCAGATAACCAATAGCGCAATGGTTGATGGCATCAATAGCAAAATTATCAAAGGCGGTAACGAAAATAATTTCGAAGGTCGGATTTTCGACTAGTGCCAACAAATCGAAACCACTCATTTCCGGCATTGCCACATCCAAAAAAATAAGTTGTGGCGATTGATTAACGATCAAATCTAATGCCTTTCTTGGACTGGTTGTTTCTCCAATTATTGTGACATTAGGACATAGTCGTTCCAATTTATTCTTTAGAATGGAAAGAGCTTTCCTTTCATCATCAATAAGTAATGCGGTTGCTTTCATAAGTGTTCCGGCTGATTAAAAATAAGTGTGACCAAAGTGCCCGTACCCTTTCCTATAGTACCCTTGTCGACAATCGAGTAGTCAATATTCCAGTTTTTATTTTGTTTCCACAATTCAAATCGTTGCTGTGAAACTGTAGAAGAGGTGGATTTATTATTTCTTATAGATTTACGATTCATTTCCATGGACCTATTTATTCCTATGCCGTCATCCTCCACGGTGACTTTTATTCCATTAGAAACTAAGGCTTCGAAACTGACTACGATGGTTCCGTTTTCATTTTTATGAAACAGACCATGGTTTACGGCGTTTTCAACGATAGGTTGTAGGATCATGGAGGGAATTATTTGTTCTTCCCGGTCTATATTTTCATCCACATGTATGTGGTAGTTCTTTATCCTCAAATCGAAGTTTTTCAATTTCAAGATAATTCTTCAACAAATTCACCTCTTCCTTAATGCTAATATTTTGCCTTCCGGAGTAATCAAAGAACTGTCTTATTAGTTTTGAGAATTTCGCCAGGTACTGTTCAGACAACTCCACTTCATGACGCTGAATGTAATATTGAATTGCATTGAGAGAATTATGTACAAAATGGGGGTTCATTTGTGATCGAAGGGCTTTCAATTCCAATTGCGCCAGCCTACGTTCCCGAAATAGCTTGGCCCGAAAATACTTCAGCAAAAAGAATAAAAGCAATAGTAATATCAAAATGACCGCAAGTGATAAAACAACTGCCAGCATTTCGGTTTGCCACCATTTTGGGATGATCGTAATGGGAACCGACATTGTTTTGCTCTCGTTGTTGTGCACGACCTGAAGTTGTAAGGTGTACTCCTCAGGCTGCAAATCATACAAATTTACTTCCCCAGATTCGGTGCTTGTCCAAATACTTTGAATTGGGTCCAGGCGGTAACGAAAGGTGGTATGGTTAGAATCAAAAAAGTTGATGGAGCCATAATTGACTTTCAGACTTAAATTTGGATCGTATTTACGAAATAAGGTCGAATCCACCTGTGTTTTTATTCCATTAACATATATTCCCTCGATATAAGGTGAAAAATCGATCGTATCAACAATCTCGTTTTCGTTAATGATGTTTAATCCTCGTGTAGATCCAATATATAACCGATTATCACGAATAAGTATGTCGGTAACATTATTTGTAGGAAATCCGTTGATCTGATTAAATCTTTGAACTGAAAAGCCACCCCTTCCATTGTTTAAGTAATGGAGCAGGCTTCCTTCCGAAACTGCCCAGATCGAATTTGGATTCTCCAGACTAATGTTGTTGATGATTGCCTGATCCCCTGGAATTAATTTTTGAAGTTTCCCGTCTTGAAACAAATACAATCCATCCCCTTCAGTACCAATATAAGTTTGATTTCGAAAGGAGGTAATTGTTAGCAGTTTTTTCTGAATTCGTTCATTTTTATATGCTAAAAACTCATCTTTGATAGAATCGTAGTAGAGCATTTTTTTTAAGCTGAAGGAAAAGATGGAGTCCGTTTGCCGAAACAGGCCCTGATAATAAGGATGATGATGATCTCGAAAGTCATGTACAAAATTAAAACCGGAATCCAGCATGGACATCCCTGAATTACCTTCCATGAAATATGAGTTTTTGTGATATAACAGATTTTCTCCAAAGGTTAAATCAGGAATCTCAATCCTCTTGAAGACCCCGCCACGTTCTACAACTAAATGAAATCTAAAGTTGTAACAGATCGATTCATTCAGAACGGATATATTATGCAAACGATCTTTTTCCTTTAGCCAAAATTTGGGTTTATTGCCACCAAGCTTATAAATCCCTTCTTCCTCCACGGCGACATATACAACTTCATCGATCTCGGTAAGCTTTGCAATTCTTTTTCCTTCAAAATATGACGTGATCGCATCATAGCTAATGGGTAATTTATACACTCCCTGCTCACTGGTGGCAGCCCAAATAAATCCGTCTCGATCTTTGAAATTTTGGGTAGCGTTCAATTGGGGTGGAATTTCAATGGTATCTTTTACTTTCA
>JABDKT010000038.1 GCA_013002065.1 Flavobacteriaceae bacterium | reverse complement strand
GCCCCTTTAGTTTAACTTGTAATGCACCTTCTGCGTCTCCTTTTTGTGAAATTCGCTTACTATAACCCTCGTAAAGTACCATTCTTCCCAGATCGGTGCTATCTTTAGAGAGGGCATATTCAAAATTTTCTCTTACATCTACACCCGCTTTTAAAATAAAGGACTTTACGAAATTATAAGCTTTCTTTTGCTCTTGATAGGATTTCCCATCGAGGGTGAGCAATACACTGTCAATTCTCCGCTGGGTATCATTTTGTGAAAACGCAGATTGCGGTAACCCTAAGGAAACCGCAATAAGCATAATATATAAACCGAATCTAATTAATATCATACCCAAAAGATATAAATTTTTTTATCACCTATTTGTTCATCGTATTATCTGGTTTTTGTGCTCACGACAAGCGTAAAGTCACCTTCCTCTAAACCATCCGCACCTGTTACACCAATTACCACTCGATATGGAGTATTAATGGCCACGAGATTAGAAACAGTTCGTTTGTGATCCTGCGGTTCCTTGCCCCGAAAAGCTCGCTCTCTTTTGTGATCGGCTTCGCATCTTATACAGGACGGAAGATCGGGCACGAGTTTATTACTATTCACCCCAATTTCGTATGCATAAACACTAAAGTTTTTTGTTGGATCTGTGGGAATAACCGTGACCGTCATTTCACTATACTTTGGAATAATACCGGTGAAAAACAAATGCTTCCCGGTAAACTTTTGTTTTTGTGTCGCCGGAAAGCAAGCATTACTGCTATTCCATGCCCATGATAAATCGTTTAATATGATTCCTTCGGAAATATTCCCCGAATAAGCCACGTCTTTGTTAGGAATCGGTTCGATGGCATAAACCTGTTGAGCCGTCATACATATAGGAGACAACAACAATAAGAAGACTAATAATTTCATATTTTTCAGATTAAAGAGTATCCGGTGGGGAAGTCCGGACCTCATGATGATTTATTTCTTCTTCGCGTTTACTCGGTACTTGAATTTATTTCCAACCGATTTATTTTTCATGGCGATCATAATGATCTTACCTTTCACGTTGTTCAAGGTGAACTTCTTCACTTTGCCGTTTCTGTCATTTGGAAATTCATAACTAACGCGCTGTGAAGAAACTCCGTCTCTACCCATCACACAAATTACCACTCCGGTTTTCGCTTTTCCGTCATACTTATTGATAGTGACTTCCACTTTATTGTAAAATGAAGGTGGAGTTACAAAAGTTCTTTTGGTTTGCCCCATAATGGTTCCGGTTTCGTTACCACCGTCCAATTCTAAATAACGAGGTCCAATAGTTGCACTTCCGTTGGAAGCAATAGCATTCCAGACATTTTTAATTCTCTGAACTTTGTTCTTCCATGGATTCAGACTGAGATTGGGTTTCCACGGGCCCCATTCTGCCCAAGTGTCTCTTGCGAGTTTGTCACCCTGATTGCAATTTTGTGCTTCGACCTGATAACTAAAGGCCATAAGCGTTACGACGATTAATACTGCTAGTTTTTTCATAATGTGAGATATAAAATTTGTAATTAATATGGAGCTAAAGTATTAGTTATCAGCAGTATCAATATCAAAGAATTCACTTAGAATTAAAAAATCTATGAATTCATGTAGGCGTATTCTCAACAAAAAAAACCGTCATAAAAAATATGACGGTTTTCGAAATCACTTTACTTATTAGGTCTTATTTTCGGTATAATTTTTTACCGGCCATTTCATATTTGTCGCCTTTTGTCCAGAATGGAGTTTCAGGATCGTTTGCAATATTTCGTCCAGCCATGACATAGGCTCTAAAGAATTTTTCTAAATAATCGTAATCCATATTATCTGCATGGTCACCGGGACGGTGGTAGTATTTGGTTACTTCGCCATCAAATGAGGTGAATCCCATCGAAAAGGTAGGTGCCGGAATGCCCTTCGCAGCAAAGTTCACATTGTCACTCCGGTCGAAAAGTCCTTGTTCGGGAGCGGGATCGTCAATAGCCGTAAGTTCAAATACCTTGGCCGCCGAGGTGATATTCGATGCCGCTGTAGTTCTATTTAAGCCAACAATGGTGGCAAGAGATGTGTCGTTATAACCACCGTTGTCGCTGTTAAAACAATAAACCATCTGGTTCAAGGGTATCACAGGATTTTCTACGTAGTACTTACTTCCTAATAAGCCTTTTTCTTCACCCGTAAATAAAATGAAGAGTGCCGAACGCTTCGTTGGATACTTTGCCAAATTTTGAGCCATGCTCAAAACAGTTGTTGTTCCCACCGCGTTATCTCGCGCACCATTATAGATTCTATCCCCTGTTTTGTCGGGATCGCCAATACCCACATGATCATAATGAGCCGAATAAATGATGTATTCATTTTTCAACTGTGGATCGGTTCCTTCTATTACACCTATTACGTTATTGGTAGTAACCGGCGTGGAAGATGCTCCTCCCATTCTCAGTTTTATCTGTTTGTTACCCGCTTTAAAGTCATTCGCATAAGCGCCGTATTCGTCTTGTACCCATAGGTAACCTAATCCGCCAACTTTTCCAATATTACTTATTTTTCCTTCTGAAAGTTCTATCCTGGGTTGATCGAAGTTGTGCTGAATAAAACCCCAAGTCTCTTTGTTCGCTTGGACTAGTTCAACAACAGCTAGTGCTCCAGCAGCCTTCGCTCGTTCGCTTTTCGCTTTTCTCATTCTGAAGGCGCTTCGAGCATCGTCTTTGCCAGGAGCTCCACCTTTTACAATAACTATTTTCTTTGTTAAGTTTTTACCGGCGAAATCTTCTTCAGTACCATATCCTAAATAAACAGCATCCCCGGTGAAGGACATTTTACTCGCCTCTACAACAACTTTCCTTTTTATCTC
Organism: Flavobacteriaceae bacterium; assembly: GCA_013002065.1. Lineage (GTDB taxonomy): Bacteria > Bacteroidota > Bacteroidia > Flavobacteriales > Flavobacteriaceae > Aureisphaera. The sequence continues at coordinate 11,158 of JABDKT010000038.1, read as the reverse complement.
TGTATCACCCCAGGTGAGGTTAACACGCTTTGGCGGATTTACCTTTCTCAGTTCTATTTTCTGATAATAATCTCCCGTTAATGGGTTAGGTTTTACACCATAACTACGAAGTGTGTTTGCTAAATATGATGCGGCAATTTTATTCTCATCGGTCCCTGTTTCTCGACCTTTAAGAAGATCGTCGGCTAAGAAATAAATATGCCCTTGAATGGTGTTCTTATTTACAGTTTCCACCACTTTTTCCTTTTCAGTTTGTGCATGTACCGAGACAAAACAGAATAATACTAATAAGTAAACAATTGATTTTTTCATTTTTATAGAATTTTTGAAAGTGGCTAAAGATAGCCAAATTAATAGATAATTGGTGTGGTTAGAAGGTAAGTCGGAAAGAAAAATTTGGCGTAAAACCCAAGGCGAATTCGTCCACTTCCTCAATTTCCTCATCGTTGTTTATTCTGAAGAAATGATTCACCACATTATCATTGTCTAAAAGATTCCAAATAGAAGCACCGAGGTAGGCAGTAGTTTGAGGGCTCACTTTAAATGTGTAAGTTCCGGAGATATCAACCCGCAAATAATCTTTAATATTCTTCGCATTCGGACTCGCAAAATTAAGCTCACCATCTACTATTTCCATTCCTTCAACTAAACTCGTAGTGGGTTTACCCGTGTGGTAATTGAATCCGCCGGAAATATTAAAATCATCGAATGAACAGTTTAGACCATAGGTGATTGTATGTCTAATATCTATGTTATTGTGAAATTTCTGCGGAACCAGATCCTCAAAGTTATAATCATTCTTCGCATAGGAATAACTCAACCAAGTGTTCACATATTTAAATCGCTTATTTACCAATAAATCTACACCGTAAGTGGTAAAACTACCGTTAACACGTTCGTTTAAGAATTGGTTTTGAAAACCCTGACTTTGCGAAGAAATCCCTCTTACTTCTTTTAAATAAGGTTCGGCACTTACCAACCATCCTTTCCGATTCATAGTTAATCCGGCCGAAATCTGCCTTCCTTTGATTATGGGAATTACATCGGGCGAGGAGAGTACCCATCGCCTGTTTTCCACCCCCAAGAAATCGTTTTGAAAGTCGATGATTTGAGAAGTTGTCTGACTCTTAAACTCCCCTAAAATTTCAAAGTTGAAATATTTCAAGAATTGATAATTTAAGCTAAGCCGAGGCTCAAAAAGAATTTCATTGAATTTTCCTATATGATTGGCTCGAACTCCGGCCATTAAAAAGAGATTCTTTTTTGGAACAAAGGTGGCTTCGGCGAAAAAACTGTTGGTCACAATTACTTGTTTTTCGGTACGTTCAAAAAACGGATTGTTAATCTGTTCGAAATTCGTGATTCCTGTCTCATTAAGCTGGTAGCCCAATGTCCCTTGAATACTTTCTGAAACGCGATAGTTGTGTTTAATTCTGATACCTGTTTCGTCCACATTGTTTTCCTGAAGTAGCCTTTGATCGTTGATTACATCAAAATTGGTGGCTTCCAATTCATAAATGGTTCCGTAAGCCTGGACTTCTGTATTAAATTTGTCGTTCCATATTCTTCGATAAAATAGTCCTCCTGAAATGTTATTCTGAATTAAATTGCTCCGTAGCGACTGAAATTCATTTTCGATTTCACCATTTTCTAAAAACTTCAGTGAATTACCTAGTGCTAGAAAATTGGCCCTAATTTCGTCCTTTTCCGAAGGCTTTAATAACAACCGAAAACTTCCGTCGAAAAAACTAAACTCATCATCGGAGGTTGGCAGTACATTTCCAGCCGAGGTGACCTCCGTATTTTGAAAAGCTCGATCAAAATAAGAGTCGAAAGTAGGAGTGCGAACAATGTTATTGATGGACTTCCTTCCGGATACCTGGATGGATCCATCTTTCCCCAAGGGAATGTCCACAAAGGCATCGGTGCTAATTAGGTTGACTCCAATTCCGGCTTTCAGGTCCTGATTTATTTCCGAATTTCCTTCCATCGAAATTACACCTGAGACACCGTCCCCAAGAGCTGCAGTAGTTCCGTTTTTTGTAAGATTTACTACTTCTGTAAGAAAGGGATTAAAGGCAGATATGAGTCCGAAGAAATGCCCATTTTGGTACATTTTTATGCCGTCCCATAGGATAAGGTTTTGATCGTTGGTTCCTCCACGAATGTTGATAAATGAAACGGTTTCATTTACACTTTGAATTCCCGGCAAGGCTTGGATAGTAAGCAAAACATCGGGCTCTATTAAGCCGGGTAGAATATCGAATTCGGAATATTTTACCTTCAGAGAACCGTTTTCTGCCTTGCTAATACCTTTGGCAAAATAATTCGACAGGGTTACCGTATTGAGGAATTCAACTTTGGGACGCATCGAAAGAGTTGTACACGGAAGAGCAACCAATTCACCCGATTTTAGATTAAGGTCGTTAAATCCGGCATACTGAATGCTAATATTATCGTTGGGCGAAAGTGCTAACATTGAGAAATCACCATCTTCGTCGCTAATCACTTGCTGATATCTTGAAGTGATGGTGACATTATTAAACGGGCTATTATTTTCGGCATTCATAATATTTCCGCAGAGCGAAAGAAGATTTTCCTTCTTACTAATAGCAATGGTTCGATCGTTTAAAACGGTAAATTGAAACAAGGTATTATTCCGAAGAAATTGAAGCACTGTTTCAATATCAGAAATTTCCGAAATATTCACGAAATGGGAAGATACATCGGCATCCTTAAATGAAAAGTCGTAAGTGAATTTTTGACTAACCGAATCAAGATATTCTCGAAGCGGAATTTTATTTTGCGAGTTTACAAATTGGGCAATGAAGAAGAAAAAGAGTAATGTAAGCTTTCTGTTTTTGGTCACTGCTATCTTGTTTTAAGCACCACTTCGTTTCCTTTAATATCGTAAGACAAGTTAAGGGGAATTGTGATAGCTTGCAAGGCAGTTTCCAAATTTTCGTGAGTAAAGCTTCCGGTAAATAATGTATCTCCATGTGATGCGTCTAGCTCAACTTCCAGATTATACTGGCGTTGAAGTTCTTGAATCACTTCGGAATAAGGTACACTTACGAAAGATGATTTGGCATGAAGCCAAGTAGGTTCGGTTAGTTTAGTATAATCCTTTTGAATAGTATTTCCCACAAAGCTGAGGGAATTACCGCCGGGTAATTTATAGGATTTATTATTGTGAATCACTTGAACAAGACCTTCAAAACAGATCACCTCAAAATAATTTTCTCTTGATTTTACCGTGAATTGAGTTCCGAGAACAGTAACAGTTCCGTGGGAAGTATTTACGGTGAATGTACTTCCTTTTTCCACTTTGAAATAAGCTTCACCTTCAAGGTTTAGGCTGCGATTGTTGTTCCAATTGCTTTTGATGTAGGCAATGTGCGATCCTGCATTCAAAACCACTTCCGAAGCATCGGGTAGGTTAAATTCAGTTTGTTGGGTGTTTTGGGCAAAAAAAGTGGTCTCATTGTTATTGAAGAAGACGAAATAAATTCCAAGTGTAAGCACCAATGCGGCTGCAATCGAAGAAATATAACGTTTCCAAGACAATTGCTTAACAGGTGCCGGTTTCTGCCGAAGGAGTTTTTCTAAATTCTCTTCAACATTGAACTGAGGAGCTTTGAATTGCTTCGCCGCTTCATCAAGTTTCATAAAAGTACTAGAGGCGTCCAATTCCTTGAACGCCTTTAGCTCACTTTCACTAAGGTTGTTATCCAACCATTTGATAATTAAATCTTCCTTTTTCATGTCAATTCATATATATAACAATCCACTTTCGAAAATTCCTACCCTTGTTTCACTATATTTCTGAAATATCTTTTCTAAGCTTGTCCAAAGCCGTGTAAATGCGCTTCTCTACTGCCTTTCTGGAGATTCCTAACATTTCTGCTATTTCTTTATGTCGCTTTCCTTCAACCCTGTTGAGTAAAAATGCGGTTCGCTGTCCTTCCGATAGTTTTGCCAAGGCACCTTGAAATTTTTTGAGGTATTCTTTTTCCTCCATCACGAATTCCGGAGTAATGTTGGTGTACTCTTTAGGTTTTTTCTCCTGAAATTTAAAAACCACCTTTTGGTGTTTAATTTCATTCAAACTAAGGTTATTTACTATGGTGAAGAGAAAACTTTTGGCCTTTTCGGGTGGGGTTTCTTTACAATTCTGCCAAAGTTTTATAAAAGCTTCTTGTACTTTATCTTCGGGATTGACCTTTTCTCCGAATTTGTAGTATATATAGTTGTGAAGGTCTGTTGACCATCTTTTGTACAATTGAGAAAATACCTGCTCATCACACACATTTTTAAAGAGCGGTTGATCCATTTAGCTGTTTTTGCGTAAAGATATAAAATAATCGAAGTAGGAATTTCTGAAATGAAATTGTTATATTAACAGTTGAAAAATGTAGTTATGAAAAAATATGCGGTTTTGGCATTTGCGATGATTATGATGTCCTGCCAAAAAGAAGAGCTTACGGTAGTAGAAACTCAGGAAGAGACTACAATATCCACCGATGCTCAATTACTATCCCTAGTCCAATCTGTGGCTTCACACGACGGTTCCTTCGACGATGTAGTAGACGGAGCTTCCTGTTTCAGTATCGACTTCCCATACATCTGTCAAGTTAATGGAGAACAGTACACTGTGACCTCTCCCACAGATTTGGAAGACTATACAATGTACGACGAGTTGATCCCAGTTTTTCCTGTGAGTATCACTTTTGCAGACCATACGCAGATGAAAGTTGCCTCTTACGAACAATTGATGGCATTATCCGTAGAATGTGCCGATGGTGATCTATGGAATGACAGAATCACCTGTATCGATTTTGAATACCCGGTGACACTTTCACTGTTTAATACAGACAATTCCGATTTTCAAACTCTTGTGTTTAATCACGATCGAGATACATTTGTAGGAATACGAGATATCGAAACGCAAATAATTGCAACGCTTAATTATCCTATTACGGTGCAACTCGAGAATGGCGAACGAATCACAATTACTTCTAATGAAACGCTAAAGGCTGAAATATTGAATATTATTCCAGTTTGCGAATAAACATATAATACATACCTTGCAAGGCCCTCCAATATGAGGGTCTTTTTTGTTTAACAAAAGTAAATTATAATTAAACAAAAAGTTAAATTTATACTAAAGTCCAAATACGAGGTAGTAAAATTAATGGGCCTCTTGTTTTATCTTCAAACACACTAAACTTAAACAACAATGAAAAATATTTTAAAATACAGCTTGGTACTGTTATTAACTTTAGGTTTTGTCTCATGTAGTAATGACGACGATAATGGTCCGAATCAAAACGATGTCGAAGGAACAATTGCAGATTTCGTATCTAACGATTCCGATTATTCATCTCTTCTAGCGGCATTGGAGAAAGCCGGACTTGTCACAGTATTGGATGGAACAGATGAATTCACAGTCTTTGCGCCAAACAATGCAGCTTTCGATGCTTTTCTAACCGCAAACGGATTTGCAAGTATAAACGACGTACCTGTAGATTTATTAACCAATGTACTTTTAAATCACGTAGTAAACGGAGGAGTTGAATCAACTCAACTTAGCACGGGATATATAAATTCCTTGGCGACATTTTCCGATACCGACTTTAATCTAAGTCTTTTTGTGAATACCGCTTCAGGTGTTTCAATCAACGGAGTTTCTAATGTTACTACAGCCGATATAAACACCACTAATGGTGTAATTCATGCAGTGGATGCGGTTATTGGTCTACCAACAATCGTGACGCAAGCAACTGCAAATAACGATTTCTCTAGCCTGGTAGATGCTCTAGTTGCCGCTTCCGATGAAGATTTCAATTATGTAGAATTCTTTGCTGGGACAGCCTCTTCACCTTTCACGGTTTTTGCACCAAATAATGATGCTTTCGCCGACTTACTGGCAACCTTGGGCGTATCTTCAGTAGATGAAATATCTCAATCGACTCTCAAGAAAGTTTTAAATTATCACCTAGTCGCTCCGGCTAATGTTAGAGCAGGTGATTTATCGGAGGGTCTTGAGGCGACTACCTTTCAGGGAGAGAACATTACCATTACTTTGGTGGATGGGCCGAAAATTATTGACGCGACCGAAACACCGGCGAATATCATCGCCACAGATGTTCAAACGAACAACGGTGTGATTCACGCTATTGATAAAGTACTTCTTCCTCAAGAGGTGCTAGATATTATCGACCCAACCATTACGCGCCTAGCTCAAACAAGTGGGAACTTATCTATCTTATCGCAAGCTCTGGAAATTACAGGTTTGGATGAGGTGCTAGACGATAGAATGGCAGAATTCACGGTATTCGCACCAAACAATGCTGCTTTCGAGGCGTTTCTAGATGGAGCCGACATTGAAGATCTACCAGTAGATGTACTCACTCAAGTGTTGTTAAACCACGTTTTGAGCGGTACAGTACTTTCTACAGAACTTGAGACGTCTTACACGAACACCCTGGCCACTTATGGTACCTCATCAAACAATTTGAGCATGTACATCAACACAGAAGTTGGTGTTAAAATAAACGGAGTATCTAATGTAAACACAGCAGATGTTCTGGCGGCCAACGGAGTAGTGCATATAATGAGTGCCGTAATTGATCTACCCACAGTGGTGACTTTTGCAACTGCAGATCCAACATTTGAAACTTTAGTAGCTGCACTTACACGAGCAGATCAGCCGGATTTCGTAGGAACGTTAAGTACTCCAAATGGAACTTCGCCTGCTCCCTTCACCGTGTTCGCTCCTACCAACGATGCTTTTGAAGACCTATTCACAGAATTAGGTGTGAATGATTTATCTGAAATCGATGGCGCCACATTAACTGCAACTTTAAATACGCATGTGATTGCGGAAGCGAATGTTCGCGCTGAAGATTTAGTAGACGGTACTGTGATGACGTTGGGTGACGATATTGAAATCGATGCCACAAATGCGACCATTACCGATCCAAACGGAAGAGTAAGTAACATTATCGTAACGAATGTACAAGCCGCAAATGGTGTTGTTCATGCGATCGATAAGGTGATCCTTCCGCAGTTATAAAAAATATAGTTTGTTCATAATTTGATTGGTTAGTTAGTAGTTAATTATGAATGTGCACCCCGGCTTTCTTCGTTCCCAACGTTGCCGGGGTGTCTTTTTAAATGAGATTTTATTCTTGCTCAGTTTCTTCTCCCTCGGCAGCTTCTTTTGAAGCAGCTTCAATCTCTTTTACAGCTTCCACTATTGGTGCAGTATCCCAATAACCATATTCTTTAACAATTTTACCATCTATGTACATCGCGGTGGTATGAACGGGAATCGTTACTTCTTTTTCATTGGCGGAAAAAGTTCCTTTCCAGGTTCCCCAAAAATTTACCCAGGTTTCCCCCTTATCGCTAACAACCATTTCCGCATCGCCTTCGTCTTCCACAAACCCATACGATGAAAACTGTGCTGTCGACTCCTTCATCCTCGCTGCAGATTCTGCCGGAGAAACATATTTGTCAACAGAATTGTGGTAAATCTTTGCCGTATCGGCAAAGTGACCTTTGTAACTTTCCCAATCACCTGTTTCATAGGCAGCTAAGGCCGCTCTGTAAGAGTCTATTTCGGTAGATGTTTGGGTGTAGCGTTTATCACCTGTTTGACAAGCGGTAATAAATACCAATAGGACTGATGTTAAAATAATTTTTTTCATGTTTAATGTATTGGTTAGTAATTTATTCTTTCGAAAACAACAATTGTGTTCAAAACTCATGCATAAATAGAAAGTGGTGAAGAGGGGACGTATAAGTATAAGAAAATCAGCAGATTAAATCTACTCATTTTTAATTTGTTACCAATTTATTGGAAGTAGTATCTTTCTTACGGAATTGCCCGGTTAGAGAATTGAATTGATTTTACATGATTTATTCGCTCCTAACTATGCTTTAATTACCTTTTGCCACTCCCTCCTCAATTCGTATCTTTGCCCACTTAGAAAGTAAGCAGAAATATGTTCGATAATTTAAGCGATAAATTAGATAAAGCCTTACATGTACTCAAAGGGCATGGAAGTATAACTGAAGTCAATGTAGCAGAGACCTTAAAAGAAGTTCGACGCGCATTACTAGATGCCGATGTTAACTTTAAAATCGCGAAAGATTTTACCAATCGTGTAAAGGAAAAAGCATTAGGGCAAAACGTATTAACTACACTTCAGCCTGGCCAATTAATGGTGAAAATCGTAAAAGATGAACTCACCGAACTTATGGGAGGCGATGCAGAAGGAATTAATCTAGGAGGATCACCCACTATTATACTTATGTCCGGGCTACAAGGTAGTGGTAAAACCACTTTCTCCGGAAAACTCGCCAACTTCTTAAAATCAAAAAAATCTAAGAATCCGTTACTCGTCGCTTGTGATGTCTATCGTCCTGCTGCGATCAATCAATTACATGTTGTAGGAGAACAAATTGGAGTTGATGTGTACAGCGAAGAGGGAAATATGAACCCGGTCGAGATTGCTCAAAACGCTGTAAAACATGCCAACCAAAATGGTCACAATGTAGTGATCGTCGATACGGCTGGACGTCTTGCCGTCGATGAGGAGATGATGACTGAAATTGCCAATGTTCATAGTGCAATTCAACCACAAGAAACACTATTTGTAGTGGATTCTATGACAGGGCAGGATGCAGTAAACACTGCAAAAGCCTTCAACGACCGATTGAATTTTGAAGGAGTTGTACTCACAAAACTGGATGGTGATACCAGAGGTGGAGCTGCCATTTCGATTAAGAGTGTAGTCGATAAACCCATAAAGTTTATTGGAACCGGTGAAAAGATGGATGCTATCGATGTTTTCCATCCATCACGTATGGCCGACCGAATTCTTGGAATGGGAGATGTTGTATCCTTAGTTGAAAGAGCTCAGGAACAATTCGATGAGGAAGAGGCCAGAAAGATTCAGAAGAAAATTGCCAAGAATCAATTTGGGTTCGACGATTTCCTTAAGCAAATCCAACAGGTTAAGAAAATGGGTAGTATGAAGGATTTGGTTGGAATGATTCCCGGAGCAGGAAAAGCTCTAAAAGGATTGGATGTTGATGACGATGCCTTCAAACATATTGAGGCAATTATTCATTCCATGACACCTTCAGAAAGATCAAAACCGGCAGTAATCAACGCAAGTCGTAAAAAACGCATCGCAAAAGGAAGTGGGACCTCAGTACAACAGGTAAATCAGTTGTTAAAGCAATTTGATCAAATGAGTAAAATGATGAAGATGATGCAAGGCGGTGGCGGCCGTAAAATGATGCAAATGATGGGTAAAATGCGCCCTTAATTCAGAAATAAACAATCAATCCATATGGTAATTCTCGACGGTAAGAAAATAAGCAACGACATCAAAAATGAAATTACTGCCGAAGTCCAAAAAATGAAGGACAACGGCGAAAAAGTTCCTCACCTGGCAGCAGTTTTGGTGGGAGATGACGGAGCAAGTCTTACGTATGTGGGAAGTAAAGTGAGAGCCTGTGAACGTATCGGGTTCGAATCGACTTTGGTAAAAATGCCTCACACCACCAGTGAAGTAGAATTGCTTCAGAAAATCGAAGAATTGAACCAAGATGATAATATCGACGGATTTATCATACAATTACCTTTACCACCTCAAATCAACACCCAGAAAGTGATTATGGCGGTGGATCCCAAAAAAGATGTGGATGGTTTTCACCCCGAAAACTTCGGAAAAATGGCACTGGATATGAGTACCTTTATCCCGGCAACCCCCTTTGGGATTCTCGAATTACTGGAACGTTACGATGTGGATACAAAAGGGAAACATACCGTTGTGATTGGTCGAAGTCATATTGTGGGACGTCCAATGAGTATACTTATGAGCCGTAAAGGTTGGCCCGGTAACAGTACGGTTACACTTACCCACAGTAACACGAAAAATATTGCTCAAATTACTACTCAGGCAGATATCATTATTTCGGCCTTGGGAGTACCCAATTTTCTCAAAGCTGAAATGGTAAAAGACGATGCCGTGATCATCGATGTTGGAATTACTCGTGTGCCAGACGAATCTCATCCGAAGGGATATGTTATTCGAGGAGATGTCGATTTCGATAATGTGAGTAAAAAAGCGTCTTATATTACTCCAGTTCCCGGTGGAGTAGGGCCTATGACCATCGCCATGTTATTAAAGAATACTTTATTAGCAAGAGAACAACAACGAGCCCGCTAGTTATTCTGAATATTCTTTTCGGTAAATACTTACAATTACCAGAAATAAACTTATGAGTAACGGTCCAAAGATAAGGCCGATAAACCCGAACAAGGGAACCCCAACGATCACTCCAATCAAGGTGATTAAGGGATGAACATTGTCCAATTTCTTTAGCACATACAATCGTATCAAATTGTCTGTAGAGCCTACAACCACCAAACCATAAATTAAAATTCCCCAGGCTTGTCCTGTGTTACCTGTGGACAGTTCTAGTATAAAAACAGGAAGTATTCCCAATAATGTGCCCACAAATGGAATCATAGATCCAATGGTTACAATTACAAACCAGAAGAAAGGATCTTGAATTCCGAATATCAAAAAACCTACCAGCGCAACAATTCCCTGCGCAATTGCCACCAAAGGTATTCCCAGAGCATTGGAGCGTACCATGGCTTTGATCTCTTTTCCTATCACTTTTAAATTTTCTTTACTCACCGGCACATAACTTCCTACCGAGTTTTGTATCATATTTCGATCGGTGAACAGGTAAAAAAGTATAAAATACATAAGACCGATAGCAATAAATACATTGAAGGTTCCGCCTGCAAATCCTTGCAGGTTGTTCGATAACCAAGAGGATATAGCTCCCACATCGATTTGAGATGATAAATCAAAGTTAAACTCCGCTTCCCATTCTCCAAGTTGGGTTTTAAAGGCTCGAATTACCTTTTCAGAATTTTGTACCGCATTACCAATTTTATTTCCCAGTAGCATCAAAACTCCAGAAACCGGGAGCAATATTCCCACAAAAGAAAGCACACATAGAAAGGCCGCTGTCAAATTAGCATTCCAACCTTTTCTCACCAGTTTAATCATCCAGCCACGCATGAGCACGTAAATAGTGATCGCGCCCAACACCCCAGAAA
>JABDKT010000018.1 GCA_013002065.1 Flavobacteriaceae bacterium | reverse complement strand
AATTTCAAGCGGACAACGTCGAACTATCCGCGTTTTAGGTGAAATTAATGAACCTTCTGAGTTAAATAATTTTGTGGTAAAATCGGAAAACGGAGATGCCATCTATTTAAGAGATATCGCCGAAGTTCGTTTCGAAGAAGAAGATAAAACCACCTACGCCCGAGAAGAAGGGGAAAGTGTAGTTATGTTGGATGTCAAGAAGCGTTCTGGAAAGAATATGATCGAGGCAGTTGAAAAAATTGACGCGATTATGGAAGCTGCGTCCAGCATATTACCTCCCGATGTCAAATTAACGAAGGCAAACGACCAATCGGCGAAGACCGAAAACCAGGTTAGTGATCTCGTGAATAATATTATTTTCGGAATTATATTGGTGGTAACAGTGCTTATGTTCTTCCTTGGGTTCCGGAATGCATTATTTGTTGGATTTGCGATTCCCATGTCCATGTTTATGAGTTTTATGATCTTGTCTGCAGTGGGCTATACCATGAACACTATGATCCTGTTCGCCTTGATTATGGGCTTAGGAATGTTGGTAGATAACGGAATTGTGGTAGTTGAGAATGTATATAGACTCATGGAGGAGGAAGGTATGTCGCGTTTACAGGCAGCTAAGAAAGGGATTGGAGAAATTGCATTTCCCATTATCATTTCCACAATTACCACAGTCGCTGCGTTCGTTCCATTGGGAATGTGGCCTGGAGTGATGGGGGAATTTATGATATACTTCCCAATTACCCTATCGGTAGTACTGGGGTCCTCTTTATTTGTAGCCATCTTTATCAATTCCATGCTTGTTTCTAGATTCATGGAAGTGGGCGAGCGCGTTTTGACGAAAAAACAACTTTATAGGCTAACGGCTGTCATGGTTCCCATCGGAATTTTTATAATGATAATTGGAGGCGCTGTGCGAGGGTTAGGATCGCTCATCATAGTAGTAGCTATACTATTTTGGATCTACCGTTATGTTTTAAAGAACCTCGCAATAGGGTTTCAAAAGAAAATATTATCCCGTATTGAAAGTAGCTATCAAAGATTTTTATTGTGGGCATTAGGGGGCCGTCGTCCCGTTTTATTCGTAATTGGAATCTTCACTTTGCTTATTATTACTTTTATGGGCTTCGGTGCCTCAATTGGAAGTGGCCGAACGCAAGTAGAGTTCTTTCCAGACAATACTCCGAACCAAATTATTGTATATATAGAATATCCCGAAGGTACCGACATAGATAAAACAAATGCAATCACAAAAGAGATTGAGCAGCGAGTTTATCGAGAGGTGAACAACAAGGAATATATTGAAGGTGAAAGCTATAATTTTCTGGTTGAATCGGCTGTTTCTCAAGTAGGGGAAGGTGCGGGTAATCCACAAACCGATGGCGGTAGTGCTGCAGAAATGCCTCATCGCGCTAAGATTACTGCTACCATGCGAGAGTATAAGTTTCGCAATGGCAAGGACAGTGAAGTACTTCGGAAACGAGTTCAGGAGGCACTTAAGGGTATTTATCCGGGTGTTGCGATTTCTGTGGAGAAAGATGCAGTGGGTCCTCCGGCAGGATATCCAATCAATATTGAAATTGAGGGTAAAAATTACGAAGAGCTTATAGCAACCGCAGAGCGCATGCGAAACTTTATCAATTCCAAGAACGTTCCCGGTATTGATGAATTAAAGATCGATGTGAATAAAGGTAAGCCATCCATGCAAGTGGTAGTTGATCGACAAAAAGCAGGAGAGCTTGGAGTGGCTGCAGGACTGGTTGGTAATCAGTTACGTCGTTCTTTATTTGGAGAAAAAGCCGGAGTTTATAAGAAGGACGGAGAAGATTACGACATTTATGTACGCTTCGATAAGAATGAACGTTACAATCCGTCGGCTCTGTTCAATCAAAATATTACATTCCGGGATCAGGCAACTGGTAAGATTAAAGAAATTCCGGTCTCGGCGGTTGCCTCTCAGAAAAACACATCCTCCTTTAGTGCGATAAAGCACCGTGATAATAAACGAGTGGTAACTTTATATTCGGCTTTGGCTCCGGGCTTTATTGATGCGGGAGCTATCGTGACACAAATTCAGGCAGAGATGCAAAGTTTTGATGGTGTGCCTGCTGGTATTGATTTCGACTATACCGGGCAAATTGAAGAGCAGACCAAACAGCAAAACTTCTTAAATGGGGCCTTTATGGCGGGTCTAGGACTCATTTTCCTTATTTTGATATTTCAATTCAGTTCAATTTCCAAACCTACCATTATTATGATCTCAATATTTTTGAGTTTTATTGGGGTGTTTGGTGGAATCTTGATCACAGGTTCTTCGTTTGTGATTATGATGACCATGATGGGTATCATTTCGTTAGCGGGAATTGTAGTAAATAATAGTGTGGTGCTTCTCGACTACACCCAGCTGCTCATAGATAGGAAAATCGTTGAGTTAGACCTTCCCGATGATGCGTTGCTTTCCAAAGAGCAGGTAAAAGAAATTATAGTTCGAGGAGGCCGCGCACGTTTGCGTCCAGTAATTTTAACAGCTATTACCACGGTATTAGGTTTAATTCCGTTGGCTATTGGTGTGAACATTGATTTCTTCAGTTTGTTTTCTGAATTCGATCCAAAATTTTATTTGGGTGGAGATAATGTCATATTCTGGGGGCCGTTGGCATGGGCAGTAATCTACGGATTGATAATTGCGACATTCCTTACGCTAATTATCGTCCCTGCGTTGTTTTACATTATTTACCGAATAAAAATTCGAGTTCGAAATTGGAGAAGTAAACCGAAAGTTGACGAAGAGGCTTTATCTGAAGCCGCATAACAAAAAACCCCTTTCAATTGAATTGAAAGGGGTTTTCCTTTGGCTAATTAGAAGGAATCAATAATCTATTGATTCTCTGTTAATGGAATGGGGAATTCACTCCATACATCATCATCCGGTCGATCTAAAGGTAAATCGCCAAGACGGTTGTAGCGTCTCATGTCGATCCATCTGTGTCCCTCTGCGAACAATGAATATCTTCTCTGATTCAGCATTTCATCGGTTAATGAAGCTGCATCAGTACCACCGCTATAGTTTCCTAATCCGGCGCTGTTTCTAATGGTGTTAAGTGCATTTACTGCTTCGGAAGTATTTCCTGAAATGTTAGCTTCTGCATACAGTAAAATCAATTCCTCATTACGAATAATCGGAATCGCATCCGATAAAGAAGTATATCTGTTAACGATATAGTCTCCTGTTAAATCATCTAAGGTAATTGTCTCGCTTAACTGAATGGTCTTAGCTCCCACTCTAGTATCTCCTGTCTCTGCTTCACTAATAAAGTTTGGCTGAACAATTCTCGCTTGTGCTTCCGAAGAACCACCCACCGAAATAAACAGCGGATTGGAAATATCGGTTTGATCCTGAGAGAAAGTGTAATAAACACCAGTATTTAAATCTCCGTTCAAGCTTAAAAAGGACTCACTTAAAGCAGATAATACCGCTCCTGAATTTCCTTGATAGGCGGCAACACGGGCTGAAATAGCACGATTGAACTGTCTAAAAGTTCCTGGCGAATCAAATCCTGAAAAACCGGATGTCAAAGCAAAGGGAAAGCTTCCCCCACCATTGTTCAATTGTGAAGCAGCTTCTGTTAAGAATCCTTGGATACCATCTAGTGCAGCAGCTCTTCCAACGAATGAACCTAGGTTATTCTCATCGGCCACATCCAATCGAATTCCTCCTTCATAAGTCAAGTTTAAATTCAGTAATAACTCATAAGCTATGATCGTATTCAGGAATCCTCGTGCAGCACTAATCTCTTGATTGGTAAACTGTCCTGACAGATCCTGACTATCGAAAAAGCCTAGAATTAAGTTGGCATTTTTCACGGTTCTATATCGGCTAGCCCAAGGACCGGTGATATAAAAAGTATTGTTATCCAACACCGAATTCTGACCTCCAAGTAGGTCGGTCGTGAACCGTGGATCGGAACCGGAGAATCTCCAGTATTCTCTTCCAATTACTCCACAATCGTCATAATATGTTCCCAATCGCAATCGAGAGCTATAAAGAACACCTCCAATTAAATCTTGAAGGTCACCACGAGTGAGCTCCTGCTCAAAGGCGGTGGTCTCTGGACCATTTAAGTCCACAATTTCTTCCACGTTACAGGCAACGGTTGTAACCAGCAGAGCGATGAAGAAACTAATTTTATATATATAATTTTTCATAATTTATTTTTTTAGAAATTAACTCCTACGTGAAACAAAAATCTTTTCGACGACGGGAACGGCGTTACTTCAATACCTGTAAATGCGGTGTTTCCACCGAAGTTAGAAACTTCAGGATCGTAACTGTTGTAGTCGAAAATATTTACAAGATTAGTTCCGGAGAAACCTAATCGTACGCCGTCAATGTTTCCTCCTAAAATTCCGTCAAGGAACTTTTCAGGAACATTGTAATAGAATCCTAATTCACGAAGTCTTAAGTAAGAAGCATCTTCAATAAATACTTCCGCAGAAGAACCTAACTGACTCAATCTGTAAGGTCCATTACCCAATTGTCCATCGGGATCAAGATCGATAGTGTCGTAATCGTGAGTGGTTCCATTCAAGTCGGAAAGCAGTGTGGTCAAGTTTACATTGTCCCCACCATTCTTCCATTGCCATAAGAATTTCAATTCAAGATTTCTCCATTGAAGCACGTTATCAAACGCCATCTGGAAATCCGGCTCGGCATCTCCAAACACCTGGAATCCTGATTCGTCCACGTTTGGTCCAATACCTACTAATTGAGTAGCACTTCTGCCTTCTTCAATTCTATACGTTCCTAAGGTTGCACCAAACGCTCCAATATTAAATGGCTCTACGTCTAATCGAGTTACTTCCGACTTATTCTTAAAGAAGTTAACTCCGGTTTCCCATAAGAAATCACCAGTATCAATAGGAACTGCATAAAGCCCCATTTCAATACCTTTATTTTCTAATTCTCCTGCATTCGAGATTTGCGTGGTGAATCCGGTAGAAGGTTCTAAAGCCGATCGAAGAATCAAATCTTCAACCGTTTTGATGTAGTAAGTACCTTCAAACGAAAGTCGTCCACCAAAGAATCCAAGATCAAGACCAAATTCTAATTCCTTCTGTCTTTCAAAAGCTAAATCAGGTGACCCTTGAATTCCTACTAAAGAAATTCCCAATAGTCCATCGGTAGAGAAAGAGTTATATGAAGTAAACTTTCCTCCCAGTGGTGGAATATTTCCGGCCTCACCATAGGCAGCTCTTACTTTAAAAGCATCCCATACTGAATCTTCATTCCAAAATCCGAATTTATTCAAATTCACGGCTAAAGATCCCTTCGGAAAATAGAACAGCTCATTGGCATCTCCGTTGTTCGAGGACTTATCTCCTCTCACACCCAAAGTAGCAACAAACTTATCTTGGAAGTTAATTTCCTCCTGAACGAAGAAACCAGATTCCTCTACTTTACCTCTTGTTTGATTTACACCCGTATTAGCGGCCTGATCCACATTCGTTTCCGAAGCAACCAATCCGGTGGCAGTAATCAATTCGGTGTTTCTGTCAAAATACAGTCTGGTGATACCTACCTGAGTTCTGAAATTAATATCACTATCTGTATTATAATTATGTACAAAGAACCCTTGTAAGTTATAATTCTTGATTTGAGTATCTCCTTGAATGGCTACTCCGTTCAATCCACCATTGGCTGGTTTTTGAAATTGCAGCTCTTTTGGGAAGATTGCTCTGGATTGTTGTCCATAGGCATCAATACCACCGGCCAGAATTAATTGCAGTCCGGATTTGTCACCTTTATATAAATCCATGGTAGCAGATCCACCAACAATAAATCGATTCACCGATTCATTATTGGTTACCAAATCTCTGGTTTGTAATGGATTCGATGCTCCTGAAGGATTATCGGGATACACTCCATTCGCATCCGGGAATAATTGTAACCATGGTGTTGTTCCTGTTAAGGTAACACCGATAGTAGTTCCCGAGTTATCATTATTAAAGAATCCTCGATCTGAAGACGAATTAATAAAGTTGGTGCTGAAGTTTAAATCCAACCATTCTTTAGGTTTGTGATTTAAATTCAAACGAAGAGATAATTTCTCATAACCTGTTCTGCGAACAATTCCATCTTCATTGTTATAAGCAACACTCGCATAATACTTTGTATCCTGATTACCACCAGACATACTGAAATTGGTGATGCTGTGAATTCCCTTATTTCCGTAAAGTTCGTTTTCGTAATCGATGATACGACCCTGACTTTGCGCAGTCACAAAATCTTGCGCCGCACTTTCACCAAACGTATCCAGAACTCTATCTTCGGTATAATCTCTTAATCCGAGAAGGTTTACGGCTTCTGTCCATCCAACCGATTGGTTGAATCTAAATTTGGTTTCACCCGCTCGTCCTCTTTTGGTCGTAATAATTACCACCCCAGCGGCAGCTCGCGACCCATAAATTGCGGCGGCAGATGCTCCTTTCAAAATTTCAATTCGTTCGATATCGTCCGGATTTAAATCGGCAATACGGTTGGATGCATTATCCTGTAGTAAAGCCGCGCTGTTACCCCCTGCTGCTGCTGCAGAAACTGCATTTAAACCAGCGGCTAAGGATGAGTTATCTACGTAAACCCCATCTACGATATATAAAGGTTGGGTATTTCCTTGGATGGAAGTAACCCCACGAAGTTTTACCGAAAGTCCTCCCCCGGGCGCTCCGGAATTGGCATTGATAACTACCCCGGTAAACTTACCGTACAATGCACCGTCTAAAGTGGGTGGTGGTGTGGTTCCGGCTAGTTTTTCGGCCGAAATAGAAGCAACGGCGTTGGCTGCATTACTTCGTTTAATCGAAGTCGCAAGACCCGTAACTACTACTTCTTCAAGTGCTTCGGCAGATTCTTGCATGGAAACATTGACGGTCCCTGCAGAGGTAACCGATTGTTCAACGGTGGTATATCCTAAAGAAGAATAAACCAACACTGCTGGTAAGTTGCCTACTTCAATACTGTAATTACCGTCAATATCGGTGGTTGTACCATTGGACGTCCCCTGTTCAATCACATTCGCGAATGGCACGGGATCGCCACTGTCTGTGCTTACTTTACCCGATATCGTATTTTGGGCAAACACGAAACAGGGCAAAAGGAATAAAAACAGGAAGATCCTGTAGTTAAGGTTGTTTTGTTTCATAATTACTAAGTTTTTGTTAATTATTCGAAATTACCCTTAATTCTTCATTTTAACCAACGAAATACTGATTTTTTTTCAATAAAACAGGGGATTTACTTCTAAGTAATTAAAATCACTGAGGCTCACAGAACTAACTTTAAAATTATAAGGTTATCGCCTATAATCTTTTTAAATTTGCACCTTCCTACAGAATAAAAGAATATGTATAGAACTCATTCAAACGGTGAATTACGTGCTACTCACATAAATGAAGAGGTGACATTAGCGGGCTGGACTCAAAAAACCCGAAACAAAGGATTCATGATTTGGGTCGATTTGAGAGACCGCCATGGCATGACTCAGCTCATATTTGATGAAGAACGAACGCCTAAAGACGTTATGGATCTGGCCTCTTCACTAGGACGTGAATTTGTTATTCAAGTGAGTGGAACCGTGATCGAAAGAGAATCGAAAAATCCGAACATGCCTACCGGAGATATTGAAATTCTCGTAAAGGAGCTCAAAGTACTAAATGAGTCTCTCACACCTCCTTTCACTATTGAAGATGATACCGATGGTGGTGAAGACTTACGAATGAAATACCGCTATTTAGACATTCGTCGGAAACCGGTACGCGACAACCTAATATTTCGCCATAAAGTGACCATGGCCGTAAGAAACTACTTATCGGCGCAAGAATTCGTTGAAGTAGAAACGCCCTATTTGATAAAATCAACACCCGAAGGAGCTCGCGATTTTGTTGTGCCTTCTCGTATGAATGCCGGACAGTTTTATGCCCTTCCACAGTCACCACAAACCTTCAAACAGCTGTTAATGGTGGGAGGAATGGATAAGTATTTTCAGATTGTAAAATGTTTTAGAGATGAAGATCTTCGTGCCGATCGCCAGCCGGAATTCACACAAATTGACTGTGAAATGGCCTTCGTTGAACAAGAAGATATCTTGAACACTTTTGAAGGGTTAACACGTCATCTATTGAAGGAACTAAATAACGTAGAGGTTGGGGAGTTCCCAAGAATGACCTACGATGAGGCTATGCACCGCTTCGGAAATGACAAACCGGACATCCGTTTTGGGATGGAATTTGGGCATTTGAACAAAGTGGCGCAACACAAAGATTTTAACGTATTTAATTCGGCGGAATCTGTAATTGGAATTGCGGTTCCCGGCGGAAATAACTACAGTCGCAAAGAAATTGATAAACTCATTGATTGGGTAAAACGACCTCAAGTTGGTGCGCTCGGAATGGTATATTGCCGTTGTAACGACGATGGTACTTATAAATCGTCGGTTGATAAGTTTTACGATCAGGAAGATCTCGCTAAATGGGCCGAAGTTACTGGAGCCAAAGCTGGAGATTTAATTTGTGTTTTATCAGGTGACACTCGCAAAGTACAGGCTCAATTGAGTGCGCTGCGAATGGAATTGGCCGAACGATTGGGTCTTCGTAAACCGAACGAATTTGCTCCTTTATGGGTAATCGACTTCCCTCTTTTGGAATGGGACGAAGAAACCGAACGTTACCACGCCATGCACCATCCCTTTACTTCGCCCAAGCCAGGACAGATGGAGTTGTTGAAGACACATCCCGGTGATGTAAAAG
Organism: Flavobacteriaceae bacterium; assembly: GCA_013002065.1. GTDB lineage: Bacteria > Bacteroidota > Bacteroidia > Flavobacteriales > Flavobacteriaceae > Aureisphaera. The sequence goes on along the minus strand of JABDKT010000018.1, from coordinate 3,027 downwards.
CCAATGCTTATGATTTGGTGTTAAACGGAAATGAAATTGGTGGTGGATCTATTCGTATTCACGACAAGGAAATTCAAGCGAAAATGTTCGACTATCTTGGTTTTTCTGAAGAAGAAGCCAAGGCACAATTTGGCTTTTTGATGGATGCATTTCAGTATGGAGCTCCGCCGCATGGTGGGATCGCATTTGGACTGGACCGATTGGTTGCCATCCTTGGCGGACAAGAAACCATCCGAGATTTTATCGCCTTTCCGAAGAACAACGCAGGACGTGACGTGATGATTGATGCGCCCGCGAATATTGATGAAGCGCAGTTGGACGAACTACACCTGAAGGTAGAAATTTCCGAAGAATGAGATATTTCTTAAGCATATTGTTCCTTGGTATTGTGGTTACCCTTTGCTACGGATTTTATGTAAAACCTGAAGACCTCAAAACAGGTGAGTTTTGTATTGGTATTTCAATTACTGCACTCTTTTTTGTTTGGATGCCTACTTTTATTTACCATCGATGGAAAAATAAGAATGTGAAAGACTATATGCTTACAAAAGAGAACATTGAAAAGATGCGTGAAGAAGGCAGTAAGAAAAATCTGTAAATCAAGGGCTTTTCGAAAATAGTTACCATTTCTTAACCTCTCAAAAGTTAAATCTATTACCTTTACTACTTATTATTAATTATTATTTTTATTTACAATGGAAGGAACAGTAAAGTTTTTTAACGAATCTAAAGGTTACGGATTTATCACCAACGATGAAACCGGAAAAGACATTTTCGTACATGTAACCGGACTTAATGGGGAAGCCCTTAACGAAGGTGACAAAGTTGAGTACGTAGAAGAAGAAGGAAGAAAAGGAATGGTCGCTGCGCAAGTTCGCGTGATCCATGAATAAGATATATGTTTACCAACCTATGAAACCCTCCAATTGGAGGGTTTTTTATTTAATTTAAATTTCGCTTTTCAATAAAGAATCGCTTTAAAATTTCACTGGACTCTGCCTCCATTACACCACCAATCATTTTCGTTTTTGGATGTAATTTTGTTTCCATATTTATACAGCCACGTTGTTCGTCTCTCGCCCCATAAACAATCTTAGAAATCTGACTCCAATACAAGGCGCCCGCACACATTTGACAAGGTTCAATGGTGACATATAAGGTACAATCAATTAAATACTTCCCTCCCAAATAGTTCGCCGCTGCGGTGATGGCTTGCATTTCGGCGTGGGCAGTAACATCGTTTAAGGTTTCGGTGAGATTATGAGCCCGTGCGATAATCCGATTTTGAACCACCACTACAGCGCCAATAGGAATTTCGCCCTTGGAGTAGGCTGCTTCGGCCTCTTGCAAGGCCTTTTTCATAAAATAATTATCGTCGAACGGGATGATCATTTATTCCATTTTTGGGTTCATAAAAGTACAAAAGCATACCGTATCTTTGCGAGGTGCCAAAAAAGTTATTGGAAAATATAAATGATCCAAAGGATTTCAGAGGTTTTTCTGAAGAGCAACTCCTTCAGCTTTCCCAGGAACTTCGGGATTTCATCATTAACATCGTCGCTGCCAAAGAAGGGCATTTAGGCGCAAGTTTGGGTGTGATAGAACTTACTATTGCCTTACATTATGTGTTTAATACTCCTGAAGATATCTTGGTCTGGGATGTAGGACATCAAGCCTACGGACATAAAATCTTAACCGGAAGAAGAGAGAAATTCGATACCAACAGACGGTTTGGAGGTATAAGCGGATTTCCAAAAATTTCTGAAAGCCCTTACGATGCTTTTGGTACCGGGCATAGCAGCACGGCAATCTCAGCTACGCTGGGAATGGCAATTGCTTCGCAATTGACAAATGCTGCGAAGCAGCATATTGCCGTAGTAGGTGATGCCTCCATTGCAAGTGGAATGGCTTTTGAAGCGCTCAATCATGCCGGAGTTACAAACACTAACTTACTGGTAATCCTTAACGATAACGCTATTGGAATTGATCCCAGCGTAGGGGCCCTTAAAGAATATCTCACCAAAGTGACTCTGGACAATGCTCCGGATACCGACAACATTTTTGAAGCGTTAAACTTTAATTATTCGGGTCCAGTAGATGGTCATGATCTTCCCTTACTTATTTCAGAACTAAAAAGATTGAAAGAGGTTAAAGGACCTAAGTTACTTCACGTTATCACCAAAAAAGGAAAGGGTTTAAAGCAGGCAGAAGAAGACCAAGTAAAATACCACGCTCCCGGAAAGTTCAACGCTGAGACCGGAGATCTGTTACCAAAAAGCGATCAAATTCAGCCTCCCAAGTTTCAAGATGTATTTGGAGAAACCATTGTCGAACTTGCCAGAGAAAATGAAAAGATCATAGGGATAACACCGGCCATGCCTACCGGAAGTTCCCTAAAATATATGATGGAGGAATTTCCCGAACGAGCCTTCGATGTGGGAATCGCCGAACAGCATGCGGTTACTTTTGCTGCCGGCTTGGCGACTCAAGGTTTAACCGTTTATTGTAATATTTACTCAACCTTTTTACAGCGGGCTTACGATCAGGTAATACATGACGTTTGTCTTCAAAACCTTCCTGTAATATTCTGTTTGGATAGAGCCGGACTTGTTGGCGAAGACGGTGCCACTCACCACGGTGCCTTCGATCTTGCCTATTTGAGATGTGTCCCGAATTTGACAATTATGGCTCCGCGTAATGAAATCGAATTGCGTAATATGCTTTATACTGCACAGTTAGATTTAAAACATCCCATTGCCATTCGATATCCGAGAGGAAGAGGCAAACTTCTTCAGTGGAAGACTCATTTTTCTGAAATAGAACTTGGCAAAGGTGTGGCTCTAAAAAAGGGTACGACTGTAGCTTTTCTTTCGGTGGGAACTGTGGCCTCAGATATTTCCGAAGTAATTGAAAATCTAAAGTCTGAGGATCAAGAAAAAATTGGGCATTACGATATGAGGTTCATTAAACCTTTGGATAAGGAGTTATTAGATTCCATTTTTCAGAAATATTCAAACATTATTACCG
>JABDKT010000231.1 GCA_013002065.1 Flavobacteriaceae bacterium | reverse complement strand
TTTACATAAAAATTCACAGTCATCATTGTCAATGCCTAATGGACCACTTTTTTTCGTTTACCACTTTTAAGAAATAAACAAACATTGTTATGAGTATTCCAAGGCAAAACCCGACAATTGGACCGGTAACAAACAACCAATAGCCAAGAGAAATTGATTCTGGTCTGCTTGAAACATTGATTAAATTCGGATAGTTCAATAAAAATAATTCCGAAAATATTGCAGCCACGATATTGTGTAAAATTCCCCAAATAATTCCAATCAATATAGCGTGAAACAATAATTTCTGTTTCTCATATTTGGCAATCACATAGGCGACCATAAACGAAAATGTGGCCCAAATGATAATGACCCAAGGAATCTGAGATCCCATGATCATGAGGCATCCCATAAATAGTCCGATAGGGGAAAAGGCTATTACCATCCTCCAATTCATAGTTGTTAGTGCATCAGTCTTTCCTTATATACACCTTGAAAAAGAGTTTGGATGAGGTGTTTAAGTATTTCGAAGCATTCTTTTGGTTTCAAAGTGTTCGGTTACTGCTAAAACAGTGAGTAGCATCCCCAGGTTGTAGATGGTGTCTTCAACTGGAATTGTGAGTAATCGAATGCCTAAATTTTCGGTATTGTTGTACCACACTACTTGATCTTCGATTCCCGTTCCGGTGAGAATACCGTTCACAATAAAAAAAGGAATAAGGATAATGATGTACGTAGCGAAGAAGCTACTTAACAATTTCCGATTTAAGTTATAAACCAATCCCAATAGCACCAGTCCATACATAAAGTTGACGAGGGTGTACCAGCGGTTGTAAGAGTACCAAAGTACAATTATCAATATCGAGAGGAGGGTTACATATATAATATTGGTTGTCTTTTCTGAAAAGGAAAATTTCGGAAATAATTCGAGCAATGCGTAGTGAGTAAAGATGCAGGCATACGGAATACAGACAAAGAAGAGCCATTCTTCTAAGGGTAATGACAGAAAATTGACTCCGGTGAGATAGTTTTCGTTAAATCCCCAATACCCGTTTACTGTAAAAACAATGTCCCACGGAATGAAGATTGCCATCATAACGAGGATGCCGATGAATAGTGATCGCCATTTTCGGTGGAAGTTAAGTCTTGGATGAAAGCTAAAAAGAAATGGAATGATGAAGGAACCTAAATTGAGCCAGAGGTACAGGTACTTCATCTTCTATTTTTTGAAATATTTGAGCGGAGGGAATAACATTCCAAAGCATTCTCCTTCCTTTTGACCCAAATGTTTGTGGTGAATTTTATGCGCCCGTCGAATTCCCTTGGCATACCAATTATTAGCATTTCGAAACATCTTAAATCGCTGATGGATAAATATATCGTGTACCATAAAATAGGCCACTCCATAGGCGAATATTCCCAGTCCGATCGGCAAACCCGCCCAAAAACCATAATATTGCCAACCTATAAAGCAAGCAATACTAACGACGGCGTAAAAAATAAAGAATAAGTCGTTTCTTTCCCACCAGCTACCGTGGTCCTTTTTATGATGATCCTTATGTAAGCTCCACAGGAATCCGTGCATCACGTATTTGTGTGTAAACCAAGCCATAAATTCCATGATGCAGAAAGTGGTGAGGAAAATAAGTATCCAAAGGGCAATGTTCATTTTCTTTTCTTTTTAAGGATAACTAACTTTTATTTTACTTAACAAGATTGAGTTGGTATTTAACATAACTTCGGGTGAGTAACCCAAATTTTTCGTAGTTAGGTACTCTAATCCGACTATTTTTAATCTCCATGGCAGGAGTTTTCTTCAATTTCTTTAATAGGCGACGATAATATCGGTAGGCCATGAATACACCGAACTTGGCTTCTGTAGGTAATAATAATATTCCTTCATAACCTCTTCGGAAATCACTTTCTATTTCCTCAATTATATTTTGCTTGTCAGTTTCATCTAAGGCTTCTAAGTTGGTATTCGGAAAGTAAGTTCTACTAAGACCTTCGTAATCCGCTTTTAAATCTCGAAGGAAATTGACCTTTTGAAAGGCCGATCCCAAGCTCATCGCACTGTCTTTTAATTGTTCGTATTTCTCACTATCTCCTTGTACGAATACCTTTAAACACATAAGCCCTACAACATCTGCGGAACCATAAATGTATTGTCGATATTCATCTTCGGAAATATAGACACTCTTGGTTAAATCCAATCGCATACTCATCATGAATGACTCAATTAAAGCTAGGTCGATATTAAATTCATGAACTGTATTTTGGAATGAATTTAAAATTGGATTTAAACTTATTCTATCTTTCAAGGCATTGTCCAAATCCACCTCAAATCTTTTGAACAGCGTTTTTTTGTCGTAATTGTGAAAGGAATCAACAATTTCATCTGCAAAGCGAACAAATCCGTAAATATTATAAATATGCTGACGTATAGACGGTGCCAGCATTTTAGTAGCTAAAGAAAAAGAAGTACTATAGGCTCTCGTCACCTCCTTGCTACAGCTCTGCGATACTATGTCGAAAATTTCTTTCATTTTGCAAACTCTTTTTGAATTAAACCTGAAACTAATTTTCCAGAAATCAACGACGGTGGAACACCGGGACCCGGAACTGAAAGTTGTCCCGTGAAAAACAAACTGCTTACTTTTTTGCTTTTTAGTTTTGGTCGTAAAAAAGCCGTTTGTAACAGTGTATTTGCTAATCCGTAGGCGTTGCCTTTATACGAATTATAGTCTTCCACAAAGTCGTTTATACAAAAAGACTCTTTAAAGATAACGTATTTTTTAACTTCTTGGCTCGTTAGTTTTTCAAATCTTGATATGATAATATTGAAATATTTTTCACGTAATTCTGGTGTATCATTTAGTCCCGGGGCCAATGGAATAAGGAATATTCCTGCTTCTTTTCCTTCCGGAGCACAAGAATCATCGGTTTTGGACGGAAAACTTGCATAGAACAACGGATCTTCCGGCCATTTAGCTTCATCATAAATGTCTTTGGCGTGGGCTTCGAAAGGAACATCAAAAAATAGAGTATGATGATCTACATTTTCCAATTTTTTACTAAAACCTACATAAAACAATAGGGAAGAAGGAGCAAAAACTTTTTTCTCCCAATATTTTTCTGAATATTGTCTCAGGGAAGGTTCTAGTAAAGTTTCCGTATGATGGTAATCGGCACCACTTAATACAATATCCGATGTTACTATCTCTCCATTTACTTTTAATCCAGTTGCTTTTTTGTTCTCAACACAAATTTCTTCCACATTCGAATTTGTATGAATGGTAACACCCAACTCGATTGCCAAGTCTCTCATGCCTTCAATCACACTGTACATTCCATCTTTTGGATGAAAAGTTCCTAATCCGAAGTCGGCGTAATTCATAAAACTGTAAAAAGCAGGCGTATTGGAAGGTTTTGCTCCTAAGAACAAGACTGGAAATTCAAGGATGGAAACCAACCTCGGATTTTTAAACTCCTTGCGCACCTCTTTACTTATGGTGCTAAAGAACTGACCAATTTTTCCTATCGTAACCGGAGTTACGAGTTCCAGAGGTGATACTCCGGGTCTATACACCAAATCTTTGATGGCGATATCGTAGTTGTTCTTTGCATCCTTAATAAAGCCTTTTAATTTTTTTGAACTTCCCGGTTCTTCTCTTTCAAACGCGGCGCAAATTTTTTCTAAGGTATCTTCAATGGTGATGTAGTCGTTTTCACCAAAGTAAACCGAATACGCCGGATTCAATTTTATAAGATGGTAGTAATCGGAAGGCTTTTTTCCGAAGTCACCGAAAAAGCGTTCAAAAACATCGGGCATCCAGTACCATGTGGGTCCGATGTCGAAAACAAATCCGTCCTTTTTTAATTGACGGGCTCTGCCTCCAACCGTTTCGTTTTTTTCGTATATGGTAACCTCAAAATTTTCCGCAGCCAAGTAGGAAGCAGCTGCCAATGAAGAAAAACCTGAGCCAATAATAGATATTTTTTGTTTCATTTTGTTTAACAAATATATATTTTATTTAAACAAAACTATATTGGCTCCACAACTTTAAGATTATTTTAATCTTTTAAGTTTACTATTTAATTCTTGCATGCTCAAAAATACGGAAACATTTTCGGGAAGTTTACTCGGAATTACATTTTGAATTTTACTTCCCATTAGCCATAGTTTCATGGGTTTATCCGTATTGATCATGGAATTAAAACGCTTGGCGTAATCGTAAACACTTTCGGTATCAGGTTTTACAGTGAAGTAAGAAAGAAATGTAATTTCTTCGTAATGCTTTAGAATGTATTTTAAACTTTCCACGGGAATGTTGGTGCCCAGATAGACAGTATTGAACCCTTCAGAAACAATTTCATAGTTCGCGTAAAGAAGTCCGATTTCATGAATTTCTTCATAAGGAAGATACAATGCAAATGCGGGCAGTTCTTTTTTGGTGCGCTCTTGTTGAATTTTGCTAATGCTAATTATTATTTTTTGTTTGATTAATTCTGAAATGAAACGTTCATGAGAGGGGTCGATAGTTCCCGTTTGCCAAAGCACACCAATTTCGTTGAGCAGTGGAATAAAAACATCGTAGAAAATTTCACGAAAGGTCTTTTCTTTGGATAAATCGTTAAAGGTTCGAGTAAACAAATGGTGATCGAAGTCGAACATCGAGGTTTTGAATGCCTGAATGGCATAGTCCTCTTGATTCTTTTCGGCTAAGCTATTGATAAGCTTAGAAATTTCTTCCTGTTCAAATCCGGCTATTTTCGAAATTTTGTAACCTTCATTGTACAGAAAGGTGACATTGAGAAGTTTCTTGAGATTAATGAGATCGTACTTTCTAATATTGGTATCGGTCCGATCCGGTTCTAGCAAATTATAGCGCTTTTCCCAAATTCGAATGGTATGTGCTTTCACACCACTCAAGTTTTCTAAGTCCTTTATACTGAACTGCGTTTTAATCAACATAGCTTAATTTTTCACCGGCAAGATACTAAATAATAAGAGGTTAAAAATAAATTGTTGAATATTTTAACAAAATTATTCAACAATTGTTTAACGGTTTACCAACGAAATTTTGCTTTGCAAAACCTAATGTCCTGCGGACATTTGGCGGAGATACCCGCGACAGCGGCATTAACCAAATGATATAAAATTGCGACTTAATTGGAATGAGAATCTCACAATCGTGAAACGGCTTCGCAAGCTTTTTTGTAAACTAAAAAAATACAAAAAAGCATTGCTCGCCACCTTATCGCAGTAAAGTTTTGCTTTGCAAAACCGAATGTCCTGCGGACATTTGGCGGAGATACCCGCGACAGCGGCAGTAACAAAGTAGTATAAAATTGCGACTTAATTGGAATGAGAATCTCACAAT
>JABDKT010000001.1 GCA_013002065.1 Flavobacteriaceae bacterium | reverse complement strand
AATTTCTTTTCTATTGAAGATAATTCGGGACTCCAGCTTGCTGTGTATCCCAATCCGACATCGACCGTTTTAAGTTTTGATTCTTCGGAAAACATCATTTATCAATTTGTGGTGTATGATAACTTCGGAAAAGTGATTGAAACAAACGAATGGAACTCCAACCGAGGTAAGTTTGATGTGTCACATTTATCATCCGGACTGTATTTCTTTAGGTTCAATTCTGAAAAAAGCAGTTCGATTCAGAAAATAATCATCCAATAAAAAAAGCGGGCAATGCCCGCTTTTTATTTATCTAAAAGATACAGATTAACGTACCAATAGTTTCTTACTAATTTTGTTGTTTCCGTTAGAAATTTCGAAAATATAAACTCCTTTGGAAGCAACATTCATATCAACGGCTGCTTTATAACCATTGCTCTGAGCTAGCATCTTCCCTGAACTGATAGTTTGTCCAACGATACTGTACACTTTGTAAGTTACATCTCCAAAATTATCGGGAGTAGTATACATGATTTCGTATTGACCGTCATCCAAAGGATACACAAGAAGATTGTTCTCAGAAAGCTCATTTCCTTCAATTCCTAAGATCTCACCAAACGAGAAGTCTCTTTTGTACTCATCATTATCGGAGTATTCGTCACCTGCTAAATTCGTTCTTGCTTCTACAGTGTAAACTTGACCTGAAGTCGATAAATCGATGGTGGCAGTAAATGCATAAGTATCCGAGCTGTTGGCAGCCAGAGTACCTGTATAAGTTTCTGTGGCAACCACAGAACCATCAACCAATAACTCAATATCAAAATTAGACTGTGGGTCGGTTCCATAATTATAAATAGATACTTCAACAGCTTCTGTTGCTGTATAAGGCCCGGCGAATCCAGGAGTTACAAAATTATAAACTCCAACATCGTCTGTCTTATCTGTAATTAACTGGAATGCCCCGATACGAGTTGCCCATGAATTGGTAGTTTGGAAATACTGTGCTGTATGCCAGAATGTACGGTTGTTGATATCCATGGTCATTTGAGCGTAATCTCCAAATCGGTTACTAAAGGTTTGCACCCCTGGTCCATTAATGATGGTAGTTTCCGGGAAAGTCATTGTTCCTAAGGGATCACCTTCCATTCGACCGGTATAACGAATAGCTGCAGGAGTTGATGTACTACCTACGTTATATGCCAATCCGATATTTCCTTCTTCGTCAATAGAAGAACTACTACAGAAACGGCTGTCGCCGTCTGCAATACTCCAAGTTCCTTCCTGGTATAATGTCCAAGGATCGGTTCCTGTATTTCTCAATTCAACCCAACGAATACCGGCGGTATCGGCGCCGTCTATATCCACATTAAAGGTGATTACAAAGGAGTTGTGGGTTGGGAAACTACGATAGTTTGCCATATAAGAAATGATTTTCTGCTGGCTATCAATTTTTTGTCCTGTACCCGGTTGTCCGATATCTCCCACGCCAAAGGCTTGGAATTGACTATCGAATGGAGCCAAAGGAATTTCTTGTGGTTGAGAGATCAAGCTAGCTCCGTCCCAATCTAACGAGATTTCCCATACTTTAAGGTGATCTACCGAAACGCCGCCCCAGGCATCATCCTGAAGGTAAACGATATATCCGGGTGCACCTTCGATAAAGTCGGTTCCTAATAAGTTAGCAGGCTCCGGGCTAAATACATGCGCGGGTGCACTTACTGCTCCTGCAAGACTAAAACCTCTAATTCCGGGGCTAGCTCCTCCAATTAACATTTCATCTCTTTCGAACGCATAGGTAGTTGAACCACCTTTATTAGCTGTTAGATAGTATCCGTCTGGCCATACCGTATAATGCGGATAGTCGGGGAAGAAAGAAAGTGGATACTCGTAAACGAAATAACTTCCTGTTGGATCCGGAGTTGTCGATACTGCCATAATAAGAGCGTTATCTGACACTCTAAACTGACTTACGAAGAAACGATCTGCCAGTTGGTCGTACATAACAATTGGGTCTCCATCGTTGTTACCACTTCCGAAGAAAGCAGCCAACGAAACAGGTCCTAATAAAAGATTACCCACTTTGTCAAATATTTTTACTCGCACATTCACTGCGTGAACGTAATGATTAGGTCCTACAGCTCCTGTTGGATCTGGTGGGATAAATCCTCCAGACTCCGGAAGGTCAGCACCTTCCCAATCAATAATTAGGTTGGCAGGATTTCTATAAGCTGGTTCGGTTTGTACGAGTGGATCCGGACCAATAGGTAAAGAATTGGTTTTCTGTCTTCCTTGTAGTCGAACGGTTAATGGTACGACAAAAGCCTCTTCAGGATCACCATCCCAGTTTTCGGCTGTAGGCATGTCTCGTAAAGGAATAGATTCTCCTAAAAAGGTTCCTTCACCTACTGAAACGGGTGGAAATTGTGTTTGTGCTTGCGAATAAAAGGAACATAAAATCCCTAGTGCAAGTAAGGTAAATAGTTTTTTCATTGGATTACTTTTTTTGAGCATACAAGATATTGATAATTAGGGAGAATTTTTAAAGATTATGCAATATTTTAATAAAAAAAGGCAGCCAATGGCTGCCTTTTAAAATGGAATAAGTTTAAACTATTTTACAATAATCCTAGCCGTTTTGTATTGATTACCATTTTCCATACCCACTTTAATTAAATACACTCCGCTGGAAGCAGAAGACATATCCAAATTAATTAGGTATTGATTTTCGTTTGTTTTACTTAACGCAATAGCTTTTAACTGTTGCCCTAGCGTGTTATATATGGCAGCAAATGCAGGCCCATCGTAATTTGTATTAAGCAACACTTCAAATTGATTGTTCGGTAGTGTTTTGACTAATATTTCAGAATCTGAGAATGAAATATCATTCAAACCAAGAATACCGCCAATGTTTGCCGAATAATCTTCTGTTTCTCCATAGGTTGTCACTTCACATGGATCTGCAGGAACCGGTGCATTCCAATTTGTTTTGGCTCTCATTGTATGCAATCCTAAAGTCGCAGAGGCTGGAACTACTAGATCAAAAGTCTCTGTATAAGTTCCTGAAGCCTGACCATCGGCTATTTCATAATTATCAACTACCAATTCATCTGGAGTGAAATTAAAGTCATCATTAAAGTCAATCCATACACTTACGAATTGATCCCCATAACCTGTAGTTACAGTTAAATCGTAGGTGGTTCCCGGATCTAGAGTAGCTACTAAATTGGTGAAATCGGCATAACCCTCACATCCGGATGGATTATTAATTTCAGCCACAGAAAATAACTCAAACCCATCTCCAAAAGAGCAATCCATAGATGGCTGGCATAAAACATTGTCCACTTCTTTCGTAACCTCATCGTTAGAATTGTCCTGATCACTTCCCAAAGAAGTAGAAGCTACTATGGTATAAGAACCTAAGGCCGTAAAATCTCCCATTTGTGCAAAGTCATAAATAATTTCCTCTTCCGAATTGATCGTTGCCGTAAAAGTTTCAACGACTGGAGTTCCACCATTTATCGAATATTGAACATCGAAATTAGACTGGGGAGAAGCACCAAAGTTTTTAATGTTTACTGAAACAGTCTCCATCCCTAATCCGGAACCTGTATCGGGATTCACAATTTCCAAAGCTCCTACATCATCGGCCAATAAATGCGTTACTTCTTTACTGAATGAATCGTTTGCAGCAAATTCGTCGCCTCCAAGATCGGTGTTCACCTCTATATTATATGTTTGACCCGATGTAGACAGATCAACCGTGGCTGTAAAAGTATAGGTGGCAACATCGTTGGCGTTGACAGTTCCTGTGAAGGTTTCAGTAGCGATTAAATTTCCATCAACTCTCAATTCCAACGGGATGTTTGATTGAGCCGCCAATCCGAAGTTTCTTATTGAAACCTCTACAGTCTCTGTTGCCGACAAAATTCCATTTGTTGGTTGTATGATATTATTTACTCCTACATCATTGGTAAAACCACTAGATAATGTAAACGAAGCAACGCGAGATTGCCAGTTATTGTTTGCGGTAAAATATTCTGCAGTATGCCAGAAAGTAAAGTTATCGGGATCCATCGTTAAATGTGAATAATCTCCGAAACGGTTACTGGTTGTTTGCACTCCAATTCCATCCACAATGGTAGTTTCTGCAACAGTCATTGTGCCTAATGGGTCTCCATCGAATCGACCTGTGTATCGAATCCCGGCAGGTAAAGTAGCACTAGCAATATTGAATCCTAATCCAATATTTCCGGCAGCATCCATTGCAGCACTTCCCATAAATCTACTATGCCCATCGGCAGGAGCATACGTTCCTTCTTGATAGACATCCCATGGATTCGTAGCATCGTTTCTCAATTCAATCCAACGGACTCCAGAAGTATCATTCCCATCCACATCTACATTAAAAGTAATCACCCATGAATTATGAGTTCCAAAACTTCGGTAATTAGCGGCATAAGAAATAATACCCCCAATCATATCAATTTTCTGACCTGTTCCCGGCTGATTTACATCACCTGTTCCGAAGGGAGCAAAGACAGAATCGAAAGGATCGACAGGAACTTCGAGAGGCGTAGAAATAGTTGAATTTCCAATAGTTCCCCAATCCACATCAATTTCCCAAATCTTTAAATGGTCGAATGTTATGGCTCCGGACCATCCGTCATCTTGAAGATATACAATATATCCTGGTAAGTTTGCTGGGAATGTAGTTCCTAACAAATTGGCAGGTTCCGGACTAAATACGGTATTTGAATTATTCACAACACCCGGAAGATTAAATCCTACAATCTGTGGGTTCGCTCCTCCAGCCAATATCACATCTCTTTCTAAGACATAGGTAGTATTTCCAGAAAATTTATTGGCCGTCAAATAATAACCATCGGGCCAAATTGAGTAGTGAGGATAATCTGGAAATGCATCCAGTACAAACTCATAAACAAAATAAGATCCTGTTGGGTCGGGAGTTTCTGATACTCCTAATACCAACGAATTCGAAGCAGCACCAAACTGACTTACGAAATATCGATCGGCTAGCTGATCGTATAAAATAATAGGATCTCCACTATTGTTTCCAGAACCTAAAAAAGTTCCTAAGTCGGTGGGTCCTGCGAGCAAGCCACCGGTTTTATCAAATATTTTTATGGCTACGTTTACCGAATTCACGTAGTGATTAGGTCCCGCTGCTCCTGTTGGATCGGGTGGTGTAAATCCGCCACCTTCGGCACGGCTAATCC
>JABDKT010000236.1 GCA_013002065.1 Flavobacteriaceae bacterium | reverse complement strand
GTGGTAAGTGGTGAATGGTGAGAAGTGATTGAGCAAGGAATTAAAGTGCGCTTTATGGATCATAAGGATTTGGATGTATGGAAGAAAAGCATGAAGCTGGTTGAATTGATCTATGATTTTAGTAATAGTTTTCCAAAAACCGAGACATACGGTCTCACAAGTCAGATTAGACGATCCGCGATATCAATACCATCAAATATTGCAGAAGGAGCGGCGAGAAAAAGCAATAAGGAATTTTTACAGTTCATAAGTATTTCGTTAGGGTCCCTGGCCGAATTGGAAACACAATACCTGCTCTCTGAGATGTTAGGATATACATCCGGACGACCGGATATTGATGAATTAATGATTTCGGTAAAGAAACTACTTCTAGGTACGCGTAATTATTTATTAAAGAACTGAATTATCTATTCACGGTTCACCATTCACAATTCACTACAAAATGAAGATTGAAAAGGAAATAAACGAAATTACGGGGTTTAAGAACCTGGAGTTGCTCGCTACGCAGGTGGTGGAAGGATTTATTTCGGGGATGCATAAGAGTCCGTTTCATGGTTTTTCAGCTGAATTTGCCGAGCATAAGATCTACAATACCGGCGAGAGTACGAAACACATCGACTGGAAGTTATATGCAAAGACGGATAAGCTTTATACGAAGCGTTATGAGGAAGAGACGAATCTGCGGTGTCATTTAATCCTTGACAACAGCAGCTCGATGCATTATCCACCTTTGAAGGAATACCATATCGATTCGTTAAACAAGATAGGGTTCGCTGCTTTAGCGAGTGCGGCTATTATGAACCTGCTGAAAAGGCAACGTGACGCGGTGGGTATGAGTATTTACAGCGATGAATATGAATTCTACGCCCAGGAAAAAGGAAGTGAACGCCACCATCAAGTGCTATTGGATCATCTTAATAAAGCAATATCACAATCACGCAAGGATATTCAGACTAAAACGTACACTCACTTGCATTTGATCGCGGAGAAGTTGAAGCGCAGGACATTGATCTTTTTGTTTACTGATATGTTTCAGAGCGATGCCGAAGAGCAGCAGTTATTCGAGGCCTTGCAGCATTTGAAATACAACAAGCATGAGGTAGTGTTGTTCCATACGTTCGATAAGAGCAAGGAGTTGGAATTTGATTTCAGCAATAGGCCCAAGCGTTTTGTAGACGTTGAGACGGGGGAGCATGTGAATTTATATGCCGATAATATCAAGGAATCATACGAAAAGGCGGTGGGGGAATACTTCAACAACCTCAAGCTGAAGTGCGGACAATACCGCATTAAATATGTCATGGCCGATGTGAATGAAGGATTCAACAAGATCCTTACCACCTATTTGGTGGAGCGGTCGAAGTTTGGGTAGGTTCTGCCTTACGACAGAAGTCAGAAGTCGGAAGTCGGAAGTGGTAAATCTAGCAGGTAGTTTTCAGTGGCAGTTTGCAGTGAAGTGTGGTATATAATCAAATCGTACACCTGCCCCGAGGGCGGTGAGTAAAAAGTCCGAAGCCTGAAGCGGCTAATGTCATTTCGAGTGTCAACCGGAGTATAACGGAGGTTGATGTATCGAGAAGGCGCTGCTTTTATATCCTTCGACTTTGTTTGTTGTGTTTTTCTTTTTTGCTCCTCCAAAAAAGAAACAAAAAAGGAGTTGCTTTCCCTTTTCTTAGGAATTTTTCGGTCTTACCGAAAACCGAATCTCAAAACAGGGCGTTGCGCGTACCTCACAACTGAATCTCCCTGTTTTTCGATCCTATTCTGGAACAAAAGGGAGAATTTGAACAGCTAATGAATATTTGAGGAATTCATTTATCTATAGGAACAACGAATTCTTTTCCTTTTTTTAATTTTTTTGTTTGCAACAACTAAAAATGGTCTTATATTTGCCCCCGCCTACGCCTTTTGATTCGCTTCGGCGAGCGAGCGTAGATGAAGCAATTTCTTCAAGTCCGACTGTCGTCGGAGTCCTCCGAAGCCTTGGCGAAGGAGGATAAGATAATTGGTCTGGTAGTTCAGTTGGTTAGAATA
>JABDKT010000210.1 GCA_013002065.1 Flavobacteriaceae bacterium | reverse complement strand
TTCTGGCGCTACCCATAGCAGTGATAGTGGGTTTTTTTTATGCTTTTAAATGGTCCAAGCTAGCGCCTTACCGAAAGTATGTGTTGCCGTTTCTCAATCTGTTTTTCTTTCTCGCTTTTGTAAGAATATGTCTAAGTGCAGGGATTTGGAGTTATTGGCTGTTCGCCATATTTGCGGTTGCCTTGGTGTACACCATTTTATTTTATAGGCATTATAAAAAGGTGGTGGTTTTTCAATGGTTGCTGGCACTTATTGGGCTTTATTCGTTCGCCATGACCCTAATTAGCCAGTACAATTTCACCAATAGCTGGCAAGAACAGCCCGACGATATCGAAAATGCTGAATTCTCGGTTCGTCCTAATATTTACTTGATTCAGCCGGATGGATATTCCAGCTTTTCGGAAATTGAAAAAGGATATTATCATCACAACAATAATCAATTTAAGGATTACTTGGAAGGGCATGGATTTGTAAACTATCCGAACTTTCGATCCAATTATGTGAGCACGCTTTCTTCAAATAGTTCGCTTTTTACCATGCGTCATCACTTCTACAATCGCGGACATGGATGGAATGAAGCCTTAAATAGCCGGCAGATTATTATGAAAGATAATACGGTATTATCTGTCTTAAAAAAGAACGGTTACAAAACACATTTCATGGCAGAAAAGCCTTATTTATTGGTGAACCGACCAGAATTAGGTTTCGATTACATTAATTATAGCTACGAGGATATACCCTTTATTACCGATGGGCTAGATCTCAAACGCGATGTACTGGAAGATGTGAAATCACAAATTTCCATTGATTCCATACGGCCCAAATTCTACTTTCTTCAAATTTTTAATCCGGGGCATATAAATAACAAATCAATAGCAACTGCTGAAGCAGAAAGAACAAAATGGTTGGAGAGTTTGACCAAAGCCAATCTCAAACTCAAAAACTTAATTGATTTCATTACAGAAAAGGATCCTAATGCGATGATTGTAATCATGTCGGATCATGGCGGATATGTAGGTTTGGAGCGCAAAGGGGAATTATACGACAAAACTCAAGATCGAGATAAGCTATATTCCATCTTTGGTTCCTTGTTAAGTATTAAATGGGAAGAAAATGTGACCGACAGTTATCAAAAAGAATTGAAGAGTCCGGTAAACCTATTTCGTGTTCTATTTACTCACCTTAGCGGAAATGTGCAATACCTGGAAAAATTAGAAGACAACAGCAGCTATGCTATCATTTATCGAGGAGCCCCTAAAGGAATTTATAAGTATATTGACAACGACGGAAATGTAACTTTCGAAAAGCAAATGCTCCACCGTTAATGAAAAACCTTTTTACCAAGCGTAAATTTTTGTTACCCCTTCTCGCCGGAATTGGGGTAGGGTTGTACCCTGTATTATTTTATTACAGTCGGAACTACGAAATGGTGAATTCTGTCCATCATTTAAGTAGATTTCTCCTTTATTTTATCATCGTTCCTGCTATAGCATTTTGGACAATCTACGTGTTTTTTTCCTATGAAAAATTAAAAAAGCTGCGCAAATACGTGTTGCCCTTTTTATCGGTTTTTGTGTTTTTGTTTTTTCTGAAAATGTGCTTACATACGGGACTTCAGAAGAAAATCATAGCAGGAATTTTTGTAGTTGCGGTTCTTTCGGCCTGGTTTCTTCATAAACATCTGCTGAAAATTATAGGACTGCAATATATTCTGGCTTTAATTGGATTGGCAGGGCTTGGTTCGACTTTGATTGAAAGAAATTCTTATACCACCGAATGGAAAACTCAACCCGACGATATCGAAAATATCAGCTTTAATAATAAGCCAAACATCTACTTCATTCAACCCGATGGATACGTCAATTTTTCTGAATTAAATCAAGGGTATTATCAGATAAGCGATACGAGCTTTAAGAGTTTTCTAAATAAAAAGGGATTTACAACCTACGACCATTTCCGAAGTAATTACGATGCCACACTAAGTTCAAACAGCTCTATTTTTACCATGAAGCATCATTATTATGAGGGAAGTACGGCAGCTCACGAAATGCCCAATGCCAGACAAACGATCATATCCGATAATCCGGTGTTGAGAATCTTAAAAAAGAACGGATACAAAACCGCTTTCCTAGCCGAAAATCCCTATTTGGTTTCCAATCGGCCAAAGCCGGGATACGACTATATCAATTTTGAATATTCCGAATTACCTTTTCTGGACAGTAAATTGGAATTGCGTAAAGAAATTACTCCCGATTTATCACAGGCAATGATTGAATTTCAAGGCGAACCTTCCTTTTTCTTTATTGAAATTTTTGATCCCAAACATATTAGCGGAAGCAAAAAAGGGGAGAATTTGGTGGAAGAAAAACGACGGGAATATATCCGAGATCTCGAAAATGCCAATCGAACGCTCACTAATGTAATTGAGACAATCTTGAGTAAGGATGAAGACGGAATTATAGTCTTGATGGCCGATCACGGCGGATATGTAGGTATGGAGTACCTTCAGCAGGGGAATGAATTTACCACCGACCAGAATAAAATTCGATCGATATTTTCAAGTTTACTCAGCATTCGATGGCCAGAAGGAAATGCTCCGCCAGAGGATGATAAATTTAAAACTTCGGTGAATGTTTTTCGGTTGCTTTTTAGTTATTTGTCTGAAGATAAATCGCTTTTGGATCATCTTCAGGAGGACAGCAGTTATATGAAAATTACTTCCGGGGCCGAAGAAGGGGTTTATAAGGTGATTGATGAAAATGGCGTTGTTATTTCTTCAATCCGAGAACGCTAAAGAATAAGCTAAATAAGATAATTTGTACCCCGAAGAGAGAGGAGGTAATCGCAGGGATTACCTTCCTGAGTAATGAAACCCCTTCGATATCTCCAAAACCAACTTGTCCCCAAGCGGAATATGCTGAAATGCTTAGAACGATTCCTAGGATTATAAAAATAAGTCCGATTACCAAGCCGCGTTCCAGAGAAATAATCTTGAAAAGTCGGTCGTATTTTCCAGATTTGGGCAGTAGTCCGTTTTCTACGGTAAATACCTTTGTCAATCCGTAAAATAATATGAATTGAAATCCGATAAGGAAAAAACCGGAGGTAAACAGCAATGTATGCACATCAAACTGAATGTCCCCAATATTAATAGGTTGAAAGGTTAAAATAGTAGAGCAAACCAAGCCAAAAATCATGAGCAATAAGCCTGGATAGAAGAATAACCACTTCGGACTGTAAAGCAACAAGAACCTGAGATGTCTCCAACCGTCACGCCAGGTATTGAGATGTGGAGGTCGAGATCTTCCGTCGGGATGCAGAATGATGGGAACCTCGGCAATCGATAAATTTTTCAAGCTGGATTTTACGATCATTTCCGAAGCAAATTCCATTCCGGTAGTTTTCAATTCCATTTTGTGAAATGCCTCCTTGCTAAAACCTCTTAATCCGCAGTGAAAGTCTCCAATTTTTGAATTAAAAAACAATCGGCCGATAAAAGACAAAACCGGATTGCCCAAATATTTGTGTAGAAAAGGCATGGCTCCTTTTTTGATACCGCCCTTAAAACGGTTTCCCATAACCAGATCATAACCTTCTCTTAGTTTTTCGATAATTGGCATAAGACGACTGAAGTCGTAACTATCGTCTGCATCGCCCATGATCACATATTTTCCATTCGCTGCATTTATTCCTCCAATTAGGGCGTTTCCGTAACCTTTGTGAGGTACGTCAACCACTATTGCGTTTAAATTGGAAGCAATTTCTTGAGAACCGTCGGTACTCCCGTTATCGGCAATGACTACCTCGCCATCCACACCTTCTCGCTTAAAAAAATCCTGCGCCTTGTTGATACAGATCGCTAAGGTTTCAGCTTCATTAAGACATGGCATTACTACCGAGACTTCTGGACTCATAGAATTGAATTAGTTTTCGAAGGATCAAAATTACTATAATAAATCCAAGAAAGTAGTTATAAAATAAATATCGTTGAATGGAATGAGAGGCCATTGCTGTGACCATTGCATTGGAGAGCAATAAGGATGATGCAAAAAATAAGAACTCAAAAGTTTCGTCTTTTCTGCGAATCGATCTTATTAAACTGAAAATAAATACTCCGATGATAAAGGCTAGAATCCACCAGGTTTTAAATCCGTGTTTGATCCCGTAAATATAAATTGACAACCAGTTGGAGAAGTTGGCATCCATCAATTTTGGAAACATTTCTTTGCTTTCTTTTTCAATTTGAATGGAACTCCAATAAGGCGTTTTGTTGAGGGTGTAGAGGAACTCCCTGCCTTGCTCATGAAAATTCTGATTACATATTTGTGGAAAGTTATTATGAAAGAGTAAGTATTGATCTCGCACCGTTTCTCCGGCTTCCGAACTTAATAAGCCCATACTATCCATACGCCTGTGAGTGAGCCTAAATATCTCCTTTTGCG
>JABDKT010000195.1 GCA_013002065.1 Flavobacteriaceae bacterium | reverse complement strand
GTCATCTACCTTTCTCAAATAATCCCCGCTATTCAAAATCTTAAAAATTAGGCGATCACCTTCCTCCCCATACTTTCCCATCAATGTTTCGCTATTCTCGAAACTTGGGGTTTCTATGGGCTGAAATCCGTAGGTAGTGAAACAACTTCTTATGGTATCCATAATATAGTTGCGCTTCACCACTTCTGAAGGTGAGAAATCACGGGTTCCTTTAGGTATGGAGGGTTTTTGTGCCACTTTTATTCTTTCTAAAATATTCATGCAAATATCACAATTTCTCTTCAATATGTCTTAATTCCTCCACCTTTTCTCCCCTTTGAAGGGGAGATGTCTGAAATGAGCTTGCGAATGATGACAGAGGGGATGTTTAATCTAGTCCTTTACACAAAAAATTGTAACATAAATCTTACCTTTGAGTCTAATGAAAAAACCCGGAACCAGAAGCCATGTTCGGACTCTTTAGAGAAAATGTGCGCATCGCACTTAATTCTATCAAAACTCAGTTATTAAAGACCATACTTACCATGGTGATTATTAGCTTGGGGATCATGGCACTCGTGGGGACCTTAAGTGGCGTAGATGCCATGGAAAAGGACTTTGGAGGCAACTTCGATACCATGGGTTCTAATACTTTCAATATACAGCGGTACGAGTTTTCCATTCAACGAAGAGGTGGAGAGCGGGAAAAGATCAATCCTATTATTTCTTACAACGACGTTCGAGGGTTTTTAGATAAATACAACTACCCCTATACCCAAACTTCAGTGTCATTCCAAGGTACACGAACAGCCGAAGTAAAATATGCAAACAAGAAAACCGATCCCGATGTACAAGTATTTGGAGCCAATGAAAATTATTTGGTCAACACGGGGAGTCAGGTGGAATTTGGTCGCGGATTTACCTCTTTCGATATTGAGAACAATTCGAAAGTCGCGGTCATTGGATCCGACTTCACCAAAGATTTGCTTTCTACCGTGAATCCGGTGGGACAAACCATTAGTATTCGCGGTGTAAAATTTAAAGTTATCGGTGTTTTGAAATCCAAGGGTTCTTCCTTTGGAAATAATCAGGATTTAAAAGTGGTTATTCCTATCCAAGTGGCTCGCGGAATTTTCACCAACCCTAATATTAATTATACCATAAGCGTGCGGGTGGATGAAAATGACATGATTCAGAATGCACAGGATGAGGCGATAAAAGTATTTCGAAATGTCCGAAAACTGCAACCTTTGGAAGAAAACAACTTCGGAATTCAACGTAGTGAAGACCTAATAAATATTATTTCAGATATATCGGGATACTTGAGAGTGGCTGCGTGGATCATCAGTATCATTACCATTCTAGGATCCTCGATTGCCTTGATGAATATCATGCTGGTGACTGTGTCTCAGCGAACAAGAGAAGTAGGAATTCGAAAAGCGATTGGCGCCAAAAGATCTACGATTTCAACTCAGTTCTTTATGGAAGCCATCGTAATTGGTCAATTTGGTTGTTTGTTAGGGATTATTTTAGGCGTGTTGGTAGGTTATACCATTGCCAATTATTTTGAAGTAGAATTTACCGTTCCCTGGACGGCAATGATATGGGCTGTGGTGATGAGTTTCATTGTGGCCTTAATTTCGGGTATTTATCCGGCAGCAAAAGCAGCGCGTCTAGATCCTATCGAAAGTTTACGATACGAGTAGAAAAATGCATTAGGAAATTAACTTCCGGAAAGTTTCGTACAAATCTCCTGAACAAATCTCGGCGCCTTGTTCAATCAATTTGAAAATGTCAAGATTTTTATCCTCACCGTAATTTTTGGACGCTTCGTATAGTTCTACGCTATCATCTTCAATATTTTCCTGCAACCACTTGAATCCCATCTTAGAAGTGATGTTTATCCCTTCCGCGTTTATTTTAACCAAAATAAGGTCGATAGTTTCTTCGGAAATTTTAAATAGAAAAAGTTGTTGAGGCGAAACGTTTTGAAGGAATTTCGCTTTGCTTAGAACGCCTTCCCAGATGAGATCACTAAAAACGTCCAACTCATCTTCTGCCACTTCCGGCTTCTTTTCCTTGATGTGCTCCCACTCTTCCGAAGTAATGGATTGGGTGGCAAGAAAAGTAGCAAACTCGGAATGCAGTTCCTCGAATTGTTCTTTTGTTAATCTTCGGTATTTCATATAATAAAAAACCCTCCAAAGTATGAATTTGGAGGGTGTAAACTACAAGTAGGTTTTTACTTTGCTTCGGCCACTACATCAAATGAGAAGTCGGCTACCACATCTCTATGGAAACGAATTTTAGCATCGTATTTTCCGGTTCTTTTGATAGTTCCTCCAGCAATAGTAATAAACTTCTTTTCAAGTTCTATTCCTTCTTTTTCAAGCGCTTCGGCTAGGTTGGCATTGTTTACAGATCCAAACAATTTATCACCTTCACCAGCTTTGGCTGTTATCTTGATTTCGAGGTTGTTTAATTTCTCAGCTTC
Source organism: Flavobacteriaceae bacterium (assembly GCA_013002065.1). GTDB lineage: Bacteria > Bacteroidota > Bacteroidia > Flavobacteriales > Flavobacteriaceae > Aureisphaera. Next base: position 8,373 of record JABDKT010000195.1, on the reverse strand, counting down.
TGCTTGAGCATCCTCGATAACTTTCTTTTCTTTAAATGCGCGTTGCTTTAAAGTCTCCGCTAAAACTTTCTTAGCAGATGGGGTAGCTAACACGGCAAAACCTTGAGGGATCAAGAAATTTCTTCCGTATCCATTTTTTACCTTCACTAAATCGTCGGTAAAACCAAGATTCTCTACGTCTTTCTTTAATATTAGTTCCATATCCTTAGTCTGCTGTTTATTTTAACAAATCGGCTACGTATGGCATCAAGGCCAAATGACGAGCTCTTTTTACTGCAACGGCTACTTTACGTTGGTATTTCAACGAAGTTCCGGTTAAACGACGAGGTAAGATCTTACCTTGCTCGTTCACAAATTTCAATAAGAAATCCGGATCTTTATAGTCGATGTATTTGATTCCCGATTTTTTGAATCGGCAATACTTCTTTGCTTTAGTAGTTTCAATATTAAGCGGGGTAAGATATCTAATCTCTCCGTCTTTCTTTCCTTTTGCTTGTTGTTCAATAGATGCCATACCTTATGCTTTTTGTTTGTTACGGGTTCTTCTTTTCTCAGCCCAAGCAATCGCGTGCTTGTCTAATTTCACAGTGAGATAACGCATGATACGCTCTTCTCTCCTGAATTCAACCTCCATTTGGTTAATAGCATCACCGTCTACGGTGTACTCAAACAAGTGGTAAAAACCACTTTTTTTGTGTTGGATAGGATAAGCTAACTTCTTTAGCCCCCAATCCTCTTTCGATATCATCTTTGCACCTTTAGAAACAAGAAAATCTTCGTATTTCTTTACTGTTTCCTTTATCTGTTCTTCAGATAAAACGGGATTTAAGATGAAAACAGTTTCGTAATGATTCATAAAATCGTTTAATTAAACATTAAATATTCCTCTCAGCTCCTTGCCAAGAGCGTGCAAAAATACCACTTTAATTCTAATTTTCAAACACCTACAAAGAATCATTTAAATTCCTACAATTTCCTTTACAGTACTCGTTTTTTTACGTTAAAAGTTAAAAAAAGTTGCAGTTCATCGATTTTTTTTACTATTATTGTCCAGAGCTAAACCTTACAACTGTGGATAAACCAATTTTAAAATGTGCGATCGTTGATGATTCTACGCTACAGCGTCTCTCCATTGTTAAGCTTATTGAGAATCACCCCTCCCTAAATCTCGTAGCTGAATACAACAATGCCATTGAAGCCAAAATGGGCTTCGCCACTACCGAAATCGACCTTATTTTCCTGGATATCGAAATGCCTATCCTTTCAGGATTTGATTTGTTAGATGATCTTACTCATAAACCACAAATTATTTTCGTTACCGGAAAAACAAAGTACGCCTTCAAAGCCTTTGATTACGATGCTGTTGACTACTTGAGAAAGCCTATCTCCAAAGAGCGTTTTCTCAATGCGGTACACAAGGCCATAATCAATTACAAAATGAAGAATGAAGATGGCTTTGACGACGAAGACTTTATCTTCGTTAAAAGTAATCTGAAAAAGCGTAAAGTTTTCCTTAATGAGCTTCGTTATATCGAAGCATTGGGAGATTATGTCAAGTTGGTAACCGAGCACGACGCTTTGGTTGTTCTTTCTACCATGAAAGCTTTTGAAGCACTACTCCCAAAAGAGCGGTTTCTTCGTATTCACAAATCTTATATTGTAAACCTCGATAAAGTTGAGCGTTACAACAGTAAGATCATAGAATTGGAAAACGAGCAATTGCCCTTAAGTAGAAATCGTAAAGCCGATCTTGTAGAAGCCCTTGCCGCTTCTATGAAAAATTAATAATTATCTACGTCGATTATTAATTTTACCCTTGCAAATTCTTTTTGCGAGAGAAATCTTTGTTGCACCCTTAAAATGAAGTTTTTTGTTTTCTGAAGCGATTGTTTCTTCGGAATTTTCACTAGGATATTAGTAATATATTCATTCCGAATACGGCCTACCGGCGGACTTTCAGGTCCTAACACCGAATCGGCCAACTGAAGGCGTAAAACCTCTCCAAACCATACCGAGGCTCGCTGCATAGTGCTAAAGTTTCTGTGTTTGAAGGTGAGCTTAATCAAACGATAATAGGGCGGATACTTATAATCATATCGTTCTTGAGATTGCTCCTTGTACATTCCGTAGTAATCATTAACACTTACCTGCTTCAATATTTGGTGGTAAGGATTGAACGTCTGTATTAGTACTTTCCCTCTTTTTTGGGTTCGTCCCGCCCTGCCCGCTACTTGCAACAATAGTTGAAAACTTCGTTCATGAGCTCGAAAATCGGGGAAATTGAGCAAATTATCGGCATTCATTACACCCACTAGACTCACTTTACGAAAATCCAAACCTTTGGCCAACATCTGTGTCCCCACCAGTATATCTATTTCTTCATTCTCCACCTTTTCTATCAACTTTCCATAGGCATGTTTTCCCTTGGTCGTATCTTGATCCATACGAGCAATTCTATGCTCCGGGAAAAGTTCTTTTAATTCCTCCTCAATCTGTTCGGTACCAAAGCCTTTATTGTCTAAAGTATGACTGCCGCACGCCTGACAATCAATGAGCATCGCCATATGGTAACCGCAATAGTGGCAGCGCAGTTCGTTTTTGTATTGGTGATAGGTCAAACTCACATCACAATTGGGGCATTGTGGAGACACTCCACAAGTGGTACATTCTACCACAGGTGAATAGCCTCTGCGATTCTGAAATAAAATAACTTGTTCTTTTTGAGCTAGACATTCGCGTATTTCTTCCAATAATCGATCACTAAAATGACCGCTCATTTGCTTCTTCCGATGTTTTTCTCTTATATCCACAAGCTCAATATCTGGCATAAGTACTTTGCCATACCGTTCTGTAAGATGTACCAAGCCGTATTTGTCCTCCTGAGCATTGAAATAGGTTTCTATCGCTGGTGTAGCAGACCCCAATAAAACCTTGGCTCTGTGTGTTGCCGCCAGCACTATTGCGGAGTCTCTGGCGTGATATCTGGGCGACGGACTGTATTGCTTAAACGACGGCTCGTGTTCTTCGTCAACGATTACAAGTCCGAGTTGCTGAAATGGCAAAAACAAGGACGAACGGGCGCCAATTACTATTTGTGCTTTGCTTTTATTCTGAAGTACATTGTTCCACACCTCTACCCGTTCGTTTAGCGAGTATTTGGAATGAAAGACCGATATTTTGGTCCCAAAATGCTTCTGAAGTCTTGCAATAAGTTGCGTAGTGAGCGCAATTTCAGGAAGCATATACAAGATTTGCTTTCCGCTGTCCAATAATTCATCGATAAGTCGGATATAGATCTCTGTCTTACCACTCGATGTTACGCCGTGAAGTAGGGTTATGTCTTTTTCAGCAAAAGAAGTTTTAATTTTATGATAGGCGTCATTTTGAGCATCACTTAACTCTTTGATCGCATCCTCTGTGTCATTTTTGTATTCTACTCTATCTTTTTGAAGATAATATTCCTCTAAAATTCCTTTGTCAATAAGGGTTTTTAAGACAGATGAAGTTGCTCCCGATTTCTTCTGAAGTTGAATAGAATCTACCTCTTTTTGTTGAGAGGAAAGCATAAACAAACTCATAAGGACTTCACGTTGCTTTGGTGCACGGGACATACTATCTAATAATTCTCTTAGAGATTCTTCCTTTCTGAATTCGGCCGAAAGCTTTACATATCGTTTCAGCTTTGGTTTATAGACTTCAAACACCTCTTCATGCACCTGAGCAATACCCTTTTCCATTAACTGCTGGAGTACGCCCACCACATTTTTCCGATCTAAAATCGAACGAACATCGTTTACATGGAGCGAAGTTTGATTACGTAATGCTTCGTATAATAAAAACTCATCATCGCTTAATTGACCTTCATCGATAGCCTCTGAGGTAGCCAATTTTACTATGGTTTCACTCTCGAGTAAAAAAGCAGAGGGCAATGCAGCTCGAATCACTTCTCCCAGAGTGCACATATAATAATTGGCCATCCATTCCCAATGCTCCAATTGAATCTCTGTAATAATGGGGCTTTCGTCCAGAATTTGATCAATGGACTTAGTTTCATAAGTGGGAGGATCGTTGCGATGTACAGCATAGACTATAGCCGTATAGACTTTTGATTTTCCGAAGGGAACAGCAACCCTCATACCCTTTTTCAGAAATAGCGCTTCATCCTTATTCACACTATATGTGAAGGTTTGCTTTAAGGGAATAGGCAGAATAACGTCTATAAAATACAATGGATAATGTGATTAGAGTTCTTTGAAAAAACGATGAAGTAAAAAAGAACCATTTCAGCAACTAAAAATAAAAAAGGCCTTTCAATAAAAGAAAAGCCCATCGTTTAATTTATGAACAAATCAATTAATCTGCTCGATACCAATATTGTGTTCTCCCGAGAAGTGAAAATCCGATATAACCCCTCACCTTCAGAGTTTCAGGATCCTCCAATTGAATATAACATTTGTAAAGTTTCCCGTTCTCAGGATCTAAGATTTTACCTCCATTATATTCGTCGCCATCCTTTTCAAGTCCTTTGATGAACTCTAACCCGACTACCGGTTGATCTTTATCTTCACAACAACATTTATCGCAAATAGGATCTTGCTGTTTCGGATTAATTAATTCAATTATTTTACCATAAACGCGCCCTTCTCTCTCGTAGATCTCTACAACAGATCTAGCCTCTCCGGAACTATCATCAATGGTTTTCCATTTTCCGAAGACATCCTGGGCATTTAAATTAAAGGAGATGGCGCATATCGATATTGGCAATAAAATCGATCGAAAAATTTTCATAGCAGGCGAATTTTAGTTCTCGTTCATTTTTTCTTTTAAGCGTTGCAAGGAGATGTTCAATTCAAATCCTAGCAATAGTAGATTGGAGTTTATCCAAATATAAAACATCATGATTAATAATGCTCCTATAGAACCATATAACTCATTATATTGGCTGAAATTGTTAATATATACTCCAAAAAAGTAGGTAGTTACTAAAAAAAGTAACGTGGTTACTAAGGCTCCAATCGAAAAAAATCGGGTTTGTCGCCCTTCCTTTACACCAAAATGATACAATGTAGAGGTAACTACATACAACATTACCGCAAATACAGAATACTGAAGAAAATTGATCCAGAAGAAATCATTTTCAATGAAAGCTCCCACTTTAAGTTCGTTAATGATATACTCTCCATAAAGAATGGAACCTACCGTAATTAATAATAGAATAGCTAAAAAGATTGAAACCAAAATAGCTACAAAATACTGCCGGAAAAAATTTCGGTTTATAGTTACATGGACGGAATATTCAAAAGCACTAAAAATTGAATTTACTCCATTGGCCGCAAGGAATAACGTAAGAAAGAAGGTTACTGAAAGCAAATTATTACGAGGGTTGAGAGCAATATCCTCAATTACAGGATAAAAGAATTCTTGCGTTTGTGGTGGAAGTAATTTCTCTATCAGACCCAAAAAGCGTTGTTGAAATCCTTCAATTTTTATGACCGGAATAAGATTTAAGAGAAATAATAAGAACGGGAATAGTGCAATAAAGAAACTGTAAGCAATCGAACTCGCTCGGGACGAAAAAGTTCCCTTCACAATTCCTACTACATAAATTTCAAGTAAATCATAAAGGGAAAGTCCGTTGAAACCCGGCAATATGATATGCTTTAAAATCTTTACAAGCTGTCGTATTACAGGTAACTTATTTAATTTCTCCTCTATTTCTTTGCTCATTGCACGGCCTTTAAACTTAAGTCAAGGTTGTGAACCGAATGAGTGAGGGCTCCACTTGAGATATAATCTACACCGCATTCGGCATATTTTCGAACCGTTTCTAAGGTTATGCCTCCGCTGGATTCTGTGAGGCATTTATCGCCAATTAGCTCGACTGCTTTTTTGGTGTCTTCATAGTTGAAATTATCGATTAGAATTCGATAAACCCCGTCATTCTCTAAAATTTCTTTTATTTCCTCGAGATTCCGCGCCTCAACGATTATTTTTAGATCCAAATGACGATCTTCCAGATATTCTCTGGTCGTTTGAATGGCTTTGGAAATCCCTCCGCAGAAGTCAATATGATTGTCCTTCAACATAATCATATCGTAAAGCGCAAATCGGTGGTTTTCTCCACCTCCAATTTTTACTGCCCATTTTTCTAGCGCTCGAATTCCGGGAGTGGTCTTTCTAGTATCCAATATTTTTGTGCCGGTTCCCTGAAGCAATTTTACGTACTTATTTGTTTTGGTAGCTATCGCACTCATCCGTTGCATGGCGTTTAACACCAGTCGTTCGGCTTTTAAAATAGACTGTGAATTTCCGGAAACATAAAAACAGATGTCTCCGTATTTCACATAAGTACCGTCTTCAATTCGCACATCCATCGAGAGTCCGGGATCCACATATTGAAAAACCCTTCGCGCAAAATCTATCCCCGCAATGATGCCCTCATCTTTGACCAACAATTTTGCGGTACCTGTTGCTTCTTCTGGGATACAGGCAAGCGAACTATGGTCCCCGTCACCAACATCTTCTCGAATGGCATTGGTGATGATGAGATCTACTTCTTTATCGAATTTCTTTAGCGAAATCATAGAATGGCTATTTTCAGCTAAAATAAATGAAAAAGTTCGAAGTGGGAAAGGCATTAATTATACTTTGTACTTTTACATCTCTTAATTCTGAAAGATGAAAATTAAAGTCTTGACAGTTGGTAAAACCGATAACAAAAATCTTCAAAACCTTATTGATGACTATGTAAAGCGTTTATCACATTATGTTTCATTTTCCCTTGAGGTGATTCCCGACCTTAAAAATGCTAAAAACCTTTCCGAAACACAACAAAAAAGCATGGAGGGAGAATTAATACTGAAAAAAATAGACAATAGCGATGCCCTAATTTTATTGGATGAGAATGGAAAATCGATGGACAGCGTTAAATTTGCCGAATTTCTTCAGAAAAAAATGAACAGCGGACTCAAAAACCTCGTATTCGTTATTGGCGGACCTTATGGATTTAGTGAAGAAGTATATACACGCGCCAATGGCAAAATTTCACTTTCGTCCATGACATTTTCTCATCAAATGGTGCGACTATTTTTTGTAGAGCAATTGTATAGAGGGTTCACCATCTTACGAAATGAGCCTTATCATCATCGATAGATTGGCCTAATTCTTTACTACAGCTTTTAAATGGGTAGTATTTGCACCAGCTTTTATCGCTAGCGTATATAATCCGGGAGTTAATCTATGTTCTATTTCGATTGTACCAGACGATATTTCCATCATTTTATCACTAATGAGTTGACCGGTCAAACTATAGATAGCGACCTGTACATCTCGATCTCCTAAAGTTTCCATCGTCGAAATTCGAATTGTTTCTCCAACAGGGTTGGGTGCAATAATAAATCTCTGGTTATTATTTATTTCTGAAATAGAAAGTTGTCCCTGGCGTATTTCGTCCAAAGCAAATTGAGCACTGGGACCCGTTACCGTTACATGATCTTCATTTTCATTAGGAATGTAATAATTCACAAAGGGTGAATCATTCAAATTGGGAACTTCATATAAATTTTCATTGTCAATCGCCAGGGCACTCATGGTTGGAATAAAAGAATATAGATCCTGTTCCAAAGCGGCAATAAATTGTTCTAACACCGGATTTCCACCTCCATCGCCAAGAGCGTCAGAGATACTCGCTGTTCCGCCGGGAGAACTATCGGTTCCATCTGAAGTGGCCGGTGATTCAGCATCGGCAGTGAAAGTCGCCACTGGTAATCCTATGAAATAAGCCGTGAGGTCGGTTACCGTATTTGTTTGAGAAGCGGCCGGAGTAAATCTCAAGGCTACGTCTACATCGGTTAATGCATCAATGGTTAGATTGGTATCTACCACAACGGCATCTGGAGATCCTGTAGTAGTTGCGTTTCCGCTTCCATTGATCATGGTTACATTTCTGACGTTTTGCGGAAACCCTATAGCATCTAACTCCGATTGGAACTCATCTCTAAAACCGGGTGCTCCTTCTGGTAATAATTTGGTAGGATCTTGCTCAAACGTAGAGCCTGCCAACAAATGTGCCAATAAATGATCGCTCAACATTTCTTTGGCTGCCGGAGAAAACAAAACATCTTCAACTATTGCTAATGCTGTCGCATCACCTATTTCCTGGGCAAAGTAATTAATCAAATACTGTAAACTAATCGGAATATTCGCACCTATATGAGGAGAGTCGAAAGAAATATAAAGTCTTGTTTCATGAGGAATACTATTCTGTTCCATATACGCCAAACCATAGCGCGCAATCAATCCTCCCATACTGGGACCTAAGACCACTAGTTCTTCATCTCCTACTTTTTCTGCATTTAGATAATTGATCATTTC
>JABDKT010000168.1 GCA_013002065.1 Flavobacteriaceae bacterium | reverse complement strand
CCGGAACATTGCACGATAAGTTGATGGAAGTGGGAACCACAGTTGTTTTGGAAACCGTAGCGCAGATTGAGGCTGGTACTACAAATCCGACGGTGCAACAATCGACTTCTGAATTAAAAGAAGCTCCAAAATTAAATGCCGAGAACACCCGAATAGATTGGGCAAAGGGTGTAAAGGAAATCGTAAACTTTATTAGAGGTTTATCGCCTTTTCCAGTGGCCTGGTCCCTAATGGTGAATGGTGAAGAGGAACTAAATGTCAAATTTTATGATGCCTATGGCGAAACCATCGAGCACGACGATGAAATTGGAAGAATTATTACCACAAAAAAGGAGATAAAAGTGGCAGTGAATGATGGATACCTATATATAAAGGAATTAAAGCTACCGGGGAAGCGAAAAATGCATTCAAGAGACCTTTTGAATGGATATCGTTTTGAAAAAGACGCACAATTCTTGTAAACCCTTGTTATCACTGAATTCGTTAAAATCTGTTGAAAAAGCTCATCTTTATTAACAAAGCTTCCAAGTTATCAACAAAAACGGCGATTTCGCGCGCCATTACTTGCGTGAACCGATAATCCGATTAAATTTGTAGAGCAATTAATTAATGTTTAACCAACAATTTAATTTTAATAAGTAAACTATGAACAAATCAGATTTAATCGACGGAATGGCAGAGGACGCCGGAATCACTAAAGCCGCTGCAAAAAAAGCATTAGAATCTTTCTTAGGAAATGTTGAAGGATCACTTAAAAAAGGAAACAGAGTATCTTTAGTAGGTTTTGGATCTTGGTCAGTATCTAGAAGAGCTGCAAGAGACGGAAGAAACCCACAAACTGGTAAGACTATTAAAATCGCTGCTAAAAACGTTGTAAAATTCAAAGCAGGTTCAGATTTATCTAACAGCGTAAACTAATTACCTACAAATACTCAATACGAGTTCGACCCTGTCTAAATTAGACAGGGTTTTTTTATATATTTCTTGTAGGAAAACTAAGTGTTGGATATTAACAAATTAATACTTAGATTTAATTAGTAAACAAATGGTATGATTAGTCTAAGGCCAACCAAAGGAGTTTTGCTAGTCGCAGAGCCGTCGATTATTGGTGATGTTTCATTCAATAGATCGGTGGTTTTATTGGCGGAACACAATGATAATGGTTCGGTGGGCTTTATTCTGAATAAACCACTAGAGTATTGTTTACGTGATTTTCTTCCGGAAGTTAACTCCGATCTAAAAGTCTATAACGGAGGTCCTGTTGAACAGGATAACCTCTACTTCATACACCGAGTTCCCGACTTAATACCCGACAGCATTGAAATTTCTAATGGAATTTACTGGGGTGGTGATTTCAATACCATACTCGATATGTTGGAAAACGATACCCTAAAAGCCGATCAAATTCAATTTTTTCTGGGTTATTCAGGATGGTCTAGTGAACAGCTGGACGAAGAATTGGAAGTCCATAGTTGGGTAGTGACGGCCAATGAAGAGAAAAACAAAATCATTGGTGCTTGCTACGAAGGATTTTGGAAAGAAAAGATGATAGAATTTGGAGGAGACTACTTAATCTGGTCCAATGCACCGGAGAATCCTAATTTCAATTAACCCAGGCGAGCCTTTACGTTTAACTTTGACAATAATTCCTTTGCCACACTCGTGGTGTATTCCTTTTTACGGTATTTGGTAACCGGTTGAATCCCTACGATTGTATTCGTAATGAACATTTCATCTGCTTTTTGAAGTTCAAACGGAGAGATAGATTCTTCTTCCAAAACATAATCGGGTAGCTGTCCGATGATATTGATGAGCTGTTTCCGAAGAATTCCGTTCAAACAGCCGTCTGACAAGGGTGGTGTTTTGATTTTATATCCGTTGACCAAAAACAAATTACCGTTCAAGGCTTCCACTACCTGTTTTTTTTCGTTCAGCAGAAGACAATTTTGATAATCATTTTCTTTGGCGAAAACACTGCCGAGTACGTTTATACTTTTATTATTGCTTTTCAAAGTGGAAAGTAAGCCTGAGGTAACAAAATGATCTTTAAATAATTCAACTTCGTAAGGATCTTCAGAAATTAGATAAAAAGGTTCCTCTAACATTTCAGCAAAAATGGCATACTCCACTTCGTGGGAAGTAGGTGTATATTTTCCACCCCAGGATCTCCAAACAATGAGCTTTAATCTGTAAGCCGCAGAATTATTTTCGTAATGAGATAAGGTTTTAAGGATTTCTTCTTCCAGATATTCGGGAGTGAAGTTCATTGGAATTTCCATTCGAAGAATTCGCATCGAGGACATCAATCTGAAGTAATGATCTTCCCAGAAGAGTACTTTTCCTGCTGAAACTTTAATGGTTTCGAAAAGGGCGTCTCCGTAGTGTAGTCCACGATTTAAGGGGTCTATTTGAGCTTCTTCAGAATTGAGAATGGTACCGTTGAGATTGATCATAAAAAAACCGTCTTTGATTTAAAGACGGCGCAAAGATAGTACTAAATAGTATTTTTTTAAGTAGATCCTAATACATGTTTTAAATTGGAAATCATATTGTCCCAGAGCATTTTCCCTTCTTCAATTTCGTCTTCATCGGCGAAATCGGTTACCATAAGGGAAACATCTTTTGTAATCTCATCTACCTGAATTCTCAGTTCAAAATAATAGTCGGTATCATCATCATCTTCCCAACGAAACTTAATTCTCTCATTATTCTTCTTACCTAAAAGTTTTGCGCGTTCTTCACTACCTTCCCAAATAAAAGTAAAGAATTCACCTCTAGAATTAACATTATCTGCGTACCATTCGCTCATTCCGGAAGGTGTAGAAATATATTGAAACAAAAGTGAGGGAGAAACGTGAATAGGAAATTCCATTTCATATTTTATTTTGTCATCCATGGTAGTTAGTTAGCTTTTGACCAATATAGATATTAATTCCAAACTTCAAAAGAAAGATTAAAATTTTTTAAAATTTAGATGGAATGATCTATCAAACCGGATTAGGTGAATCCGGATTTTTAATAGGTAAGGAATGAGTAAACTACTTATACCTGTCGACGACCTTTTAACCGCTTCTCAATTTTTTGTTTGATAACGGTAAGGCGTTTCATAAGATCCATGATGGCTGAATCCTGATTGGTTTTGTAAATTTCATTCAAGGATAGAATGAGTTCCTTTGCTTCTCTGGAGGCTACGATTCTGTCACTAGTAGTCTTAAACGACATCTTGCGTTTTTCGAACTCCATGGCTTTCTCCATTACTGTCATAAGTAAATAATCTTAGGTTTGAACGTCAAATGTACTATACGAAATTATTTTGTTCAACCTATTTAACAATAGTTTAAAAAAACATGGCAATTTAACAAAGCTTTTGAAATTAGCATTCATGATCGGTTATTTTTTATTAACTTCCGTTTTCTTCGTAAAACTCTCTTAAAAAGATACTTTCTAATGATTAAAAGATTTGTAGAAAAGGTTGGGTTTATGAACATTGTCATGCTCATTTTGGTGCTTTCAATTATCATTACAGCCGAATACATTTTTATTCAAGGGAATAAAATTGATGCTATATTCTTAGGCCTTTGGGCACCTACCATCCTCGGATTTATGAACTATTTAAAATATCGCGACTAATGGATTTAATAATAGGATATTCCATAGTGACGGCGGTACTCTTCATTTTCTGGATTGGATATGTGATTTTTATGTACAACAAGAATTTTAATAAAAGAGAATAAAAATTTTCTTGATTAAAATTTTAGGTTCTCTTCTTGCTTAGCTATTTATTGTTATTATCTTTGCAACCGCGAATTGGCGAGGTAGCTCAGCAGGTTAGAGCGTCGGATTCATAACCCGGAGGTCGGGAGTTCAAGTCTCCCTCTCGCTACAACACAAAACCCAACATTTTCATGTTGGGTTTTTTCATTTTCTGAACACAAGTACCCTTAATAACCTCCGAGGAATGGTAATTATGAGATTTGGTCTATAAGAGAAGGCAAAGAAACGCTCTCCTGCTCCCCGCTCTCCATATTCTTTAGGGTATAATTGTTCGACTCCATCTCCTTATCACCGGCAAGAACCACAAAAGGAATGTTCCTCTTATCGGCATAACTCATTTGTTTTTTGAACTTAGCCGCATCGGGGTAAAGTTCTGCGGAAATATTACTTTTTCTCAATGCTGAAATAGCTTTCATCGCATACATCGCTTCCTTTTCACCAAAATTGAGAAACAACACCTTTGTATTTGCTGAAACGGTTTCGGGAAAGAGGTTCAATTCCTCCAATACCAGATAGATTCTATCAAGTCCGAAGGAAATACCCACCCCACTCATGTCTTTTAAACCGAAAATACCGGTAAGGTCGTCATATCTTCCTCCGCCGCCTATGCTTCCTATGGAGACTCCTTCGGGAGCTGCAACTTCAAAAATGGCGCCTGTGTAGTAATTGAGTCCGCGTGCCAAAGTAACATCTATCTCTAGGGTTGCACTTTCTAATGAAAGAGAATCGACGGCCGAAACGATAAATTCCATCTCCTCCACTCCCTTCATGCCTATTTCCGAAGTACTTAAAAGCCCACCTAACAAATCAAGTTTATCCTTCGCATTTCCGCTTGCAGAAAACAAAGGTTGAACGGTTTTTATAGAGGCTTCAGAAATTCCCTTCTCCCTCATTTCATTTTTCACTCCCTCCTCACCTATCTTGTCCAATTTGTCCAAAGCCACGGTGAAGTCGATTAGTTTGTCTTCCTGGCCAATAACCTCAGCTAATCCACTTAACACCTTGCGGTTGTTCATTTTTATGGTGACATCTTTTAAATTCAATTTGTTAAACACGGCATCATACAGTTGCACAAACTCGACTTCTTGCCAGAGGGAAGTACTTCCTACGACATCGGCATCGCATTGGAAGAATTCTCTAAACCTGCCTTTTTGTGGTCTATCCGCACGCCATACCGGTTGAATTTGATAGCGTTTGAATGGAAAAGTTATATCGTTTTGATATTGGACAACGTAACGTGCGAAAGGGACCGTTAGATCGTAGCGCAAGGCTTTTTCTGAAATCTTTGGCGTAAGTTTATTGCTGTCCTTTTCAGAAATAAGAGCGTCATCTACCTTTCTCAAATAATTCCCGCTATTCAAAATC
>JABDKT010000118.1 GCA_013002065.1 Flavobacteriaceae bacterium | reverse complement strand
CTTGAATAAATATGTGCAAGATGGCGGTACCCTCCTACTGCAATACAATACGAGCCGAAGATTGGTTACTAACAATCTTGCGCCATATCCTTTGAAGCTATCTCGTGATAGAGTAACCGATGAATTTTCGGAAGTGAAAATCTTAGAACCTAACCATCCGGCACTAAACGAACCCAATAAAATTACCCTATCCGATTTCAACGGTTGGGTGCAGGAGCGCGGCCTATATTTCCCCAATGAATGGGCCCCGGAGTTTACTCCACTGCTGGGAATGAACGACAAGAATTACCCGGAAACCAAGGGCTCACTTTTGGTTGCGAAGCACGGCAAAGGACATTACGTTTATACCGGACTCAGTTTTTTCAGGGAATTACCCGCCGGAGTTTCGGGCGCCTATAGATTATTCGCTAACTTGCTGTCATTAGGAAACTAAAATGGAAGAAACCTCACAAAAATTCGTCTGGAAATCGAGTTTTACCTGGGTACTTGTAATTAATGCGATTTACATAATTCTGTTCTATTTGATAATGCAAAATTTTAGTTAGATGCAGCAAATAGATTGGATCGTATTAATTGGCACCTTACTATTTATCGTTCTCTACGGAACTTATAAAAGTCGTAAAAACAAAAGCATTTCCGATTACCTCAAAGGGGGAAACACCGCACATTGGTGGACCATAGGTTTGAGCGTGATGGCTACCCAAGCCAGTGCGATTACTTTTCTCTCCACACCGGGACAGGCGTTTCACGACGGAATGGGTTTTGTGCAATTCTATTTCGGATTGCCCATTGCCATGGTGGTCATCTGTTTGGTGTTCATCCCTATTTATCACAAGCTGAAAGTATTTACTGCATACGAATATTTGGAGTCTCGCTTCGATTTAAAAACACGGACTCTAACGGCCATTTTCTTTCTAATCCAAAGAGGACTTGCGGCCGGAATCACCATTTTTGCACCATCCATTATTTTATCGGCCGTGCTGGGCTGGGATTTGGTTACTCTCAATATCATCATTGGGTTACTGGTGGTAATTTATACAGTGAGTGGCGGTACCAAAGCGGTAAGCATTACTCAAAAACAGCAAATGGGGGTTATTTTCGGCGGACTCCTAATAGCATTTCTGCTTATCCTAAATTATTTACCCCTAGATATCTCATTCACCAAGGCGCTCGATCTTGCCGGAGCCAATGGGAAAATGGAAATACTTGACTTTTCTTTCGATTTAGAAAACCGTTATACCTTTTGGAGTGGAATTATAGGGGGTAGTTTCCTGGCGCTTTCTTACTTCGGAACGGACCAGAGCCAAGTTCAACGATATCTTTCGGGGAAATCCATTCGTGAGAGTCAGATGGGTTTGATCATGAATGGCTTACTCAAAGTACCCATGCAGTTCTTTATCTTACTTATCGGAATAATGGTCTTTGTGTTTTATCAGTTTAATAGTTCTCCGTTGAATTTTAATCCGGTAGCAGAGGCTGCAGTGATGAATAGTGAATATGCGGCCGACTACGAGATGCTTCAATTGGAGAAAGCAAAATTGGAAGCCGATTTAAGTGAAGTTCAAATGCAGTATGCTCGAACAGACGACCCGGAAATGCAAACCGAGCTAATTTCAGAAATAAAACAACTCAACGCCCAGGATAGAAATTTAAGGGACGAATCGAAAGCACTCATTACTAAAGCCAATCCAGATGCCGAAACCAACGATAAGGATTATGTCTTTATTCATTTTATCCTAACCAATTTACCCCGCGGACTCATAGGTTTGTTGCTGGCAGTGATTTTAAGCGCTGCTATGTCCTCTACTGCCAGCGAATTGAATGCTTTGGGGTCTACGACGGCCATAGATTTATATAAAAGAAATCGGGAAGGCAGAGATGAAAAACACTACGTAAGAATGAGTAAATGGTTTACGCTACTTTGGGGTCTCATCGCCATTGGAGTGGCTTGTGTAGCCGATTTGTTTGATAATCTCATTCAGCTGGTCAATATTATTGGCTCCATTTTCTACGGAAATATTCTCGGTGTATTTTTACTGGCCTTCTTTGTAAAATATGTAAAAAGTCGTGCTACTTTTATTGCCGCCATCATTACTCAAATTATCATTGTGGCAGTTTGGTGGTGGGATGTTATGCCATACTTATGGCTTAATGTATTGGGCTGTGCGATAGTGATGGGGATTGCTTTATTGTTACAAGCTTCAAGACGGAAAACATCCTAAGAAAATTAAAAAATGTAAGTCATGATAGATTTTTTACTAACCACCGATGCCTTAATGGCTTTGTTAACCCTCACCTTTCTTGAGATTATCCTAGGGATAGATAACATTGTCTTTATTTCGATAGCGGCGAACAAATTGCCGGAAAACCAGAGAGGAAAGGCTACCAATATCGGACTGATATTTGCGATGCTACAGCGAATCGTTTTACTATTCTTTGTTTCGTTCTTGGTGAGCCTTAGCGAACCGTTTTATGAGGTGGATACTAATTGGTTGTCCTTTGGGTTGAGTTGGCAAAGCATTATCCTATTTGCCGGCGGATTGTTTTTAATCTATAAGAGTACTTCGGAAATAAGAGAAAAAGTAGAAGCTCCGCAACACGATGAGCTCACAATGAAACAAAAGGCAATAAAAACGTTACAACAAGCTATTGTTCAAATTTTGATTATTGACTTTATATTTTCCATCGATTCTATTTTAACGGCGGTAGGTATGACCAATGGTTTGAGCGATAACCCTAATCACAACCTTGTGCTTATGATTATTGCTGTGGTGATCTCGATTATCGTTATGATTGGCTTTGCCAATGGGATTCGCAGATTTATAGAAGCACATCCCAGTATGCAAGTGCTGGCACTGGCATTTTTAATTCTAATAGGCTTTATGCTTATTACCGAAGCCGCACATCTAAGTGACACCGTTTTGTTCGAGCAGGAAATTGGAGCAATCCCAAAAGGATATCTCTATTTTGCGATTGCCTTCTCATTGGGCGTTGAATTTATCAACCAGCGAGTTTCTAAAAATCTTAAAAAATCAAATTCTAATTAAATACGAAAAAGTCGTTCTGCTAGTCCTTTTGCATTGCGCGCTATCACTCACCTCACGTGAAAATTAAAATGTGAGTGTAACTCGAGAAGTGGCACCTTCAATTGCCACTATTCATTCAATTTGGTTTGATGACCATCATTGCCTAAACATAAACACAGTGTATGAAAAATATATACGATACTATTTGCGTAACCAAGTGGTTTCATATACATTTGTAACCATATAGTTACATTTTATGAGGAGAGACGTATTTCAAGCTTTGTCCGATCCTGTTAGAAGGGATATAATTGAACTTCTTTCCAAGGAAGAGTTAACGGTAAATGATGTGGCCAAGCAATTTGACATCAGCCGCCCTGCTGTCTCCAAACATCTCAAAATTTTAAACGAATGTGGAATCGTAAACTATGAAAAAAAGGGGCGGGAGCGCATTTGTTTAATTGAACCCAAGCAACTTATTCCCGCCTTTTTATGGATAGAGCAATATCGATCTCTGTGGGAGGATAGAATGGATTCCTTCGAAAAATATGTCAACAAACTAAACACTAAAAAATAATCACATGGACAGTACTCAAGATCTCAAAAAAAGAACGCTTACCATAGAAAAATCTTTAAAAGCGCCTATATCCTTGGTATGGGAAGCTTGGAAACAACCTACACATATTTCACAATGGTGGGGACCTATGGGAATGGAAACAACAGTTTTGGAACACAACTTTAACGTAGGTGGTACATGGAAGTATTCCATGCATATGCCCGGAAAAGGTGATTTTATTACGGAAGGTGTTTATTCTGAAATTATCGAATTTGAACGAATTGTAACAACAGCCGATTTTAAACCTATGACCGAAGGCGTCGTATTGCAAGCATTATTTGAAGCGGATGGCAATAACACCAAATTCACTTTTAATGTAATTCACAAAACGGAAGAATACTGTAAGCAACAAGAAGAAATGGGCTTTTACAACGGATGGGGTTCTGTTTTCAATCGGTTGGACGAATATCTTATAGCATCTCAACATTAACTTCATACGGTTTCATTTAGTATTTTAGTATCATAAAATCTTGTTGAATGAACACTTCCGCTCATATTGCTAAAAACCTACGAGAAGTCTATCTAAGTGGAAACTGGACCGCATCAAATTTGAAAAGTCAGTTAAAGGATGTCAACTGGAAAGAAGCTACAACCCAATATTCAAATTTGAATTCGATTGCCACCTTGGTCCACCATATGACTTATTACGTAACAGCAGTTGCAGCAGTTTTAAAAGGTGGGGTTTTAAACGCCAAAGATGAATTAAGCTTCGACCACCCGCCCATCGAAAATGAAACCGACTGGCAGGCTTTTTTAACAAATATATTTAATGAGGTGGAAGGTTTTGCCGATTTAGTCGAGCAACTTCCAGAATCAAAACTCTGGGAAACTTTCGAAGATGACAAATATGGAAATTACTACCGAAACCTTCAAGGGATCGTGGAACATTGCCATTACCATTTGGGTCAGATTGCAATAATTAAGAAGTTGTTGAAAGAATAGTATTAAATTCAATAACTTACTCGATAGAAGCTCCCGTATGATGTCTTTTATTACCTCTTCCCGTGAGCGTAAACTATGGATTTGGTTGCTCATAGTTTTAGCCGGTATTTATGCCACTTTAGGTCTGGCCGGCACTATTGCTATACAATTAGAAGAAAGACTCCTTAACCACATTTTCTTTTGGGTTTTTATTCTTCTGGTAATTGCCCTTCTTGGTTTAGCGGTGCAACGAAAATTTTCCAATAAGCAAATATGGATAATCATCGCTATCGTAGCGGTTTATGGAATGGTATTTTTACGAATGGGTGCGAATCCGGCCGAACGGACTCACATCATTGAGTACAGTGTTGTGGGCATCTTAGTCTATATGATTTTATTGGAACGGAAAGCCAACGGCAGAAAACTGTGGTCACCGGCTATTGTAGCGATTGTGATAACCGCCGCCCTTGGTTTGGTCGATGAATCCATTCAATATTTTATTCCCAATAGAGTCTTCGATTGGATCGATGTGGGTTTCAATGCCTTTGCAGGTTTCTTGGGTGTTTCGACTAAAGCAACTTTGAACTGGGGTGCCAGAAAAATAACTGATTTCCGTAGATCTTAAGTACCATGGATACTATGATATTTACTAATTTCCCTATCTTTAAAGAGCTGTAAAATTGGTTTATGTTCACGAAAAAATTCCTCGCGACCTTAGTTGTTATATTTTGTACCTATTACCTCCCTGTATTGTCCCAAAAATTTGATGGAGAAGTGCTCCTTTCCGAAGTAATAAAAAGTGCAAAAGAGCGATCTTTATATGCTTCGGAAGTGAATTGGGATAGCCTCCAAACTTCTCTAATCAAGCAATACGGAAGTAGCACAAACATGGAACAATTGAAGCCTGCTTTGAGCGAAATACTAAATGCCCTTCGGGATCATCACGGTTCCTTTTTCCAGAATAACCAGCGAATCGCTGTTTTCACCAACAATGAAAACACCCGAAAAACAGATCGCCGCTCCTACGATAGTGAAATTTGGCAGCAAGTGAATTATGATAGCTCGCATGAATTCAAAATGTTAGACGATACTACCGGATATATAAAGCTTGTAGGGATAGGTCCGGTTGATATAATTGCGGAGGCAAAAAAATTAAGAGAAAAGTTTGAAAAATTAGCAGTTCAAGGTGCAACCCAATGGGTGTTGGATCTAAGATATAATGGTGGAGGTAATATGTATCCTATGCTACAATCTTTGACGCCCTTACTTGGAGATGGACCTATTGGTTGTGACTCAAATTTAAAAGGAGAAAAGAGTTTTGAGCGTGAAGTAAAAGACGGTGACTTCTACTATGGCGAGTATTTAGCGATCGACTTGCCAGAGAGCAAGACGAAACAATCAAACGCCAAGGTCGTGGTTCTCTTAAGCCGATATACAGTTAGTTCAGGAGAAATTGTGGCGACCTCTTTTAAAGGAAGAGCAAACACCTGCTTTGTTGGGGAAGCGACGGGTGGATATACTACTGTAACTAATTTTGAACCCATTAATGAGGATTTGACCATGTCTATTTCGGTGGCATACTATACCGATAGGAATGGTAAAATTTATACTGAAAACGTTACCCCCGATATAGAAGTGCCTTTTAAAATTGAGAAAGAGGTATCCAAGGATGAAGGCGTTCAAAAGGCGATGGAATTGTTAAAGAACAATTTGAAATATTAAAAATGAAAAATTAATACTATGAAAGCAACCGAACCACCTGTAATAGTTGAAGAATCATTTGAGTGTTCTTCGGAAGTGCTGTGGGAAGCATTAACTAATCCGGATAAAATGAAAGAATGGTATTTTGATAATATTCCTGACTTTAGACCCGAGATTGGCTTCGAAACTCGTTTTCCTGTTCATGTAGAAGATAGAACCTATACCCATATCTGGAACATTTCCGAAGTAATACCCGAAAAAAAATTGGTTCATAGTTGGCGATTTGAAGAACACCCCGGTGATGCCTTCGTTTCCTTTGAAATCTTTTCCGAAGCAAACGGGTCTAAACTTAAGTTAACAAACACGGTTACTGAAGATTTCCCGGATGATATCCCAGAATTTAGAAGAGAAAGCTGTGAAGAAGGGTGGAAATATTTTATCAAGCAGCGTTTAAAGGAATATCTTGAAACATGATTGAAATTATAAAAACCGATTCTACCAATCCCGATTTCGTAGCTCTTGTGGTCGCATTGGATGCAGATCTAAAGATTCGCGATGGTGATGATCATGATTTTTACAATCAGTTTAATGGAATTGACGCGATTCAGTATGCTCTGGTGGCATATATTGATGAAATCCCTATTGGATGTGGTGCCATAAAAGAATTTGACTCGAACACCATGGAGGTGAAACGAATGTACACGCCTCCAGAGTTCCGCGGACAAGGAATTGCATCGAAAATACTCGAATCTTTAGAACAATGGACGGCCGAACTTGGCTACAAAAATTGCATTCTGGAAACGGGAAAAGCCCAACCAGAGGCCATAGCCCTTTACAAGAATAAAAATTATGAAATTATTCCCAACTACGGACCGTACACCGGAGTTGAAAACAGTGTTTGCTTTTATAAAAAAGTGAAATAAAAAAAGGGCAGTAAAACTGCCCTTTCCATACTCGACCAAAACTATTAAGACCTATCTGTTAGATCCTGCCTCAATAGAATAAGTAACTTCTTTGCCTTTTCCAGTGGTAAAGACAAAAGAATAAACACCTTTAGGTGCCTTATTAAAATCGAATCGCTTGCCTAAACTTCTATCATCTCCCAGGTATCTCTCAAAAACTAGATCTCCCGAGGCGTTGTAAATAGTAAGTTTGTACATATCCTCTTCAATGTTAAGCACAGAAACCTGTACCAATTGATTTACTTTAGTAATCGTGACATTATCGTCTTCAGTCGTGATTACTTTGGAACTGTTCGCCATGGTGGTTAAACCAACCATAAGGACAGCAAACGCAACAATTCTTTTCATTGTTTTCATAACATGTTTGTTTAAAGATTAATGTTGGTACAAAGATGGTTACTTCGGAAATTCCCTACATCCACACTATTGGCAATTATATGTCCTATTTTAACACCATTAAAGGTTAATAAATTGTTAAGTGTTAATATTGTATATATTTTTGCTAAATTTGTACTAACAATCATACATTCTATGTAGTATTTTCATTCCATGAAAATGACAAAACAACCCATACTCGAAAATATAAGTCCGGAGTTCGGTAGTTCCTTAAATATTCATAATTATAAGGAACCAAAAAACGAACAAGCTGCAAAGTGGCATTTTCACCCGGAAATGGAAATTGTATTTGTACACGGGGGCGCCGGGAAGCGTCACATAGGCGATCACATTTCTTACTACAATGATGGAGATTTGATTTTTATAGGATCTAATGTGCCACATATGGGATTTACGGACCGCCTCACTAATAACAAAAGTGAAGTGGTAATCCATATCAAGGAAGATTTTTTAGGCCCCGGGTTTTTTGATCTTCCTGAAATGGCTTCCATTAAACGATTGTTCGAAAGAAGCAAACAAGGCATAGTTTTTCATTCTAGGACAAAATGGGACATAGGAATTAGAATTGAAGCGCTGCTTCATCTTTCCCCTTTCGAAAGGGTTTTGGAATTCTTAAAAATTCTAGATGCTTTATCTCATTCCCAAGAATATACTTTATTGCATGTGGATGAAGTGATTATTGAATCTAAACCTCAAGATACACAGCGATTGGACTTAATCTATAAATTAGTTCGGAACGAATTTACCAGAAGTATTTCACTAGGAGAAGCAGCCGAACTGGTTAGTATGAGTGAACAAGCGTTTAGTAGGTATTTTAAAAATAAAACAGGTAAGACCTTTACCCAATTCGTAAATGAATACCGATTAGTGCATGCCTCCAAGCTCCTTTCCGAAGAACATTTAAGCATCACGAATATCTGCTATGAGAGCGGATTTAATAACTTCTCTCATTTCAATAAACAATTTAAAAAATACACAGGCAAGAGCCCCTCTCAATACCGCAATGAATTAAGGACAGTATTGAAATAAAAAAAGCACCTCGATTGAAGTGCTTTTCTATAAAATCTAAATTGTTTTATTTGTTCGCGCTAGGCTTACCTTCCCAAACGGATAGGGATTTAGTGTTTAAGGCAACGTAGTCATCATTTCCGGCTTCCTTAGCCAACTTTAATGATTTCTTGGCAGCTTCGATAGCACCTTTCTTATCACCAGCTTTCGCATAAATAAGCGACTGTTGTCTGTGATACCAAAAGGCAGGTTTTTCTCTCATTTCGATAGCTTTATCAATCCAATTCTTAGCTTTATTGATGTCTTTATCGGCTTCCAAATAATAAACGGCTGCATTGTAAAAGTCACGATCTGAAGGTCCACTCATCACGTTTTCGATACTAGCAGTTACCATTTTGTCGGTATGAAATTTTATGGGAACCGCTACATATACATTGTCCCAAATCATACCTAAGAAAGCAGAATCGTTGGTCAATGCGTCAAAACTCATAGTAAATGTTTCCACACTCATCGGCATTGGATATGGCTGACTAACAATCTTGGCTACCACTTTTGATTCATCCCACTTCGGTGGTACTCCCCAATTGCTGGCATCACTATAGAAAAATGTTGTCCATTCTTTGGCCCCAGGTTTAGTATAAATGGCATAAGTTCCAGCTTTAACTTCACCATCACCAATCATGACGTCGTCTCCAAAGGTAATTTTAGTACAGGCGTTTGCTCCAGTTCTCCAAATCTTGTCGTAAGGTACCAATCCGCCAAAAATAGTTCTTCCCTTCACAGATGGTCTAGAATATTCTAGAGTGACGTCGGTAAGACCCACTTGCTGTTCAATCTTTTGGAAAGGGCTGGGTGCAGGTGTTTTAACTTGTGCGTTGGCCCCCAATGTAAATAAGCCAAGACAAGCAATTAGAAGTAATTTTTTCATTGTTGTAGTGTTTAGTAGTGTTATGTATAAACGAAGGTACGATATGACCGTTTCTTATTCGTTAACAAAAACATAAATTAGATCCATATCTAATCGAAAACACCTAGGAAAAATCAATCAACGATAAATAACTGTTAATAAATAAGTTTCTTCTTGCAAGAAAGCTCTTACTTTTTTAACTTTAAAGAAAAAAGAGATGCTATCAACAATCAACAAAATCTTGCGGCGCAAAAAAAGGAGAAAAACAACGGTAGTTAATGAACTCAATCGGTTGCTTAAAATGAACAAGCGCGTAGTGGTTCCCAGAAAATAAGTGTTAATTATTGTTTAATCTTTCGAAGATATAGTTAAACAAACATTACTTTTGTCCAAACTATTCTTTTGAAAATATATACCCTTCACGCCAAACAAAGCATTCCTATTTCCAAACAGGAAGCATGGGAATTCTTGTCCGATCCAAACAACCTCAAGGTCATTACTCCCGATTATATGGGATTTAATATACTCTCCGGGGCAGATAGAGCGATGTACGCCGGACAAATTATTCAATACATTGTAACACCGGTGGCCGGAATAAAAACCAAGTGGGTTACCGAAATATCACATGTGGAAGATGGAAGCTACTTTGTAGACGAACAACGTTTTGGCCCCTATGCCTTGTGGCATCACAAACACTTCATAAAGGAAATAGACGGAGGCGTTGAAATGGAAGATATCGTTGATTACAAGCTCCCACTTGGTTTTCTTGGTCAACTCTTCCATCCCATTCTGGTAAAACCCAAATTAAACGAAATCTTTGAATACCGAAGGCTCAAGCTTATTGAGCTATTTGGTGAAATAAAATAACTATGAAAAACATTTTACTTATTGGTGGTAGCTATGGAATAGGCTTAGAGATTGCCAAGTCAATGGCGGAAGAGCACAACGTCCATATTGCCGCGAGAAGTTCCGAAAATATTCCGGCTAATTGTACTTATCACTCTTTCGATGTTCTTACAGATCACATTGAAGACCTTGATTTACCTGAAACCATTGACGGATTGGTTTATTGTCCGGGTAGCATTAATTTACGGCCCTTCAAAATGCTAAAGCCGGAAGCTTTCTCAAAAGATCTCGAGATAAATTTTATGTCCCTGGTTAAAGTTGTACATACCTTACTTCCCAAATTAAAAAATTCAAAACAGGCCAGTTTGGTGTTTTTTAGCACGGTGGCCGTGAAAGTAGGTATGCCATTTCACACCAGTGTGGCGGCGGCGAAAGGCGCTATCGAAGGATTTGCGAAAGCTCTGGCAGCAGAGTATGCTCCGAGCTTTAGGGTTAATGTAATCGCTCCCTCCTTAACGGATACACCACTGGCAGGAAAGCTATTGTCCAGCGATGAAAAAAAGGAGAAAATGGGAGAACGGCATCCTTTAAAAAGAGTGGGAAATGCATCGGATATTGCAGAAATTGCATCATTTTTACTTTCTGAAAAATCATCATGGATGACCGGACAGATTTTGGGTGTTGATGGTGGAATGTCAACTTTAAACGTACATTAGATTATGAGTAAAGTCAATGTTTTTTGGTTTAGAAGAGATCTTCGATTGCAAGATAATGTTGGCTTGTATAAAGCACTGCATAGCAAATACCCGGTGTTGCCAATTTTTATTTTCGATACTGAAATATTAGAGTCCTTACCCAAAAAAGACGCTCGACTCACCTTTATTTTCGACACTCTGCAGGAACTGCGGAAAGAATTGCAAAAACACGGAAGCAGCTTAGCGATGTATCATGGAACTCCCAACGAAGCATTTAAGGAGGTCCTCGATAAATTTGAAGTGCAAAATGTAATCGCTAATCACGATTACGAGCCCTACGCTACCAATCGCGATGCTGAAATTTCAGAATTGCTGAAAGAGAACGACATACAATTTTTCAGCTTTAAGGATCAGGTGATTTTCGAAAAAGACGAAGTGGTGAAAGCGGATGGAGACCCATATGTGGTTTACACCCCTTACATGAAAAAATGGAAGGAACGCTTCAAAAATAATTACAAACTCAAGGATTACAACATAAAAAAATGCTTAGACAATTTTATACAACATTCTAGACTCCCTAATCTGGATCTTTCCGATTTGGGATTTGAGCGATCTGAAATAGAGGTGCCTGCCTATAATGTGGACTTGGATTTGATTCAGAATTATGAGGCGACGCGGAATTTCCCTGCTAAAGATGGAACGTCTCATTTGGGACCTCATCTTAGATTTGGTACCGTGAGTGTAAGAAAAATGGTGGAAAAGGCGACCCGCACTAAAAATGAAGTGTTTTGGCAGGAATTAATATGGCGTGAGTTTTTTATGCAAGTATTATGGCATTTTCCCGAAACTCACAAAAACGCCTTTAAAAGTAAGTACGATCGCATCGAATGGCGTAATAATGAAGAAGAATTTGAAAAGTGGAAAAACGGTGAAACCGGCTTCCCTTTAGTGGATGCTGGTATGCGTCAACTCAATGAA
>JABDKT010000113.1 GCA_013002065.1 Flavobacteriaceae bacterium | reverse complement strand
TTTTCCTTTCGAATCTTTTAGCATCAAGTTTACCTTAGATTGCTGCTCTCGGGTATTTGTTTCGGGATTTGCACAAGCTGCACACCATTGTAATAGTTTCGAACTTTTAGACGCTCTGCCTTTTTTTAATACCAAGTTTCTATTCTTGGGTAAAGAAGGAATTCCATACTTAAACGGATTCTCCCCTTCTTTCAATTCCACACGAGTAGTGATAGCAGTCGAAACTTCATCGACTTCCTGAAAAGCAGTATTTTCTCCATTGGCAGATAATTCGAAGTAGAAGTGTGAGGCTGGTTGGGAAGTGTCTTTCATCTTTCAATGTGTTTGGTGATTTTCTAGCAACTCTAAAGTTAACTAAAATTATATTATCGCCTCAAAAATATCGGCCCAATTCATTGGTGAAATGCGAAAAAGCAAGACTTTGGGTTGTATATTCTGGCATATAGCTTAATTTTATTAACGGATATTTTCCTAATGAATCTAAAGCTAACTAATAATCACCTCTGTAAAAATACCCTTCACAGCTGCTGTGTAGTAATACTGTTGTTGTTCTTTAAAACTGCGGCTTTTGCACAACAATCCCTGGATTATTTTATTCTGAAAATTGACAGTCTGGAACAATTAAATGATCATAAGACTATCACAGCGGTGTACCACCAAGGAAGCCAATGGGCCGAGGCCAAGGCCTTATCAGAGGAGGATCACAGCTATTTGGAGTTCAAATTAAACAGAAGCCGACATCTTCTTAGGTTTTCTGAAATAGCCGTAGATAGTGCCATTGCCAGCTATCATTCGGTTTATAATAGTGCGCAATTAGCAGAGAATTATCTCATCGAAACAAAAGCCCTGGGTTTTTTAGCTAATGCTTATCGCAGTAAACGCGAATTGGGAAAAGCTTTTGAGTACAATCAAAAAGAGATAGAGGCGGCGCTGAAGAGCGAGGACAAATTACTCTATGGAAGAGCCCTTATTACCGAACTAGATATCGCTTACAATTCACTGCCTTCACCCATGGATCCGGCCGATCTTCAGGACTTAATTACCAAGGGTAACTTCGTAATCGATTATTCAGAAAAAAATGAGTTGTATTCCATCCTTCCCTTCGGAAAATTATATGTCTCCAAATTTTATATCAAACAAAATGAATTCGCGAAAGCGGAAGATATATTATACAGCATTTCGGAAGATGAACCCTTGTCGGTTACCTTTTCGAAATACGAGCATCTTTGCGAGATAGCTCAAAAGAAACCCAACCTGCCCGACTACCGAAAATATACGCTCGAGTTTAAAAAACGAGCCTACCAAACCAAACGCACCTTCGTGGCGCTGAACGCTCATAATTATTTATTGGATTATTCTTTGAAAGTGAAAGATGAAGATTCAGCTTCTTTTTATGCAAAGGCATTGGAGCAAAATCTTTCGGAAGTAGATACCACAAAATATCTTGACTTTCTCGATGTGTCCTATGCTACGCTCGCCAATTATTATAAAGGAAAGAATCCCGAAAAGGAATTGCAGTACCTGTCTTATTCTACTCAAATAAACAGGATTATAACCGCTCGTCAAAAGGAAGCTTTTTCGGCCATATTGAAATACAAGAATGAAG
Organism: Flavobacteriaceae bacterium; assembly: GCA_013002065.1. Lineage (GTDB taxonomy): Bacteria > Bacteroidota > Bacteroidia > Flavobacteriales > Flavobacteriaceae > Aureisphaera. The sequence goes on along the minus strand of JABDKT010000113.1, from coordinate 6,081 downwards.
TAAGTCAGTTGGAATCGAAAAATTCGGATTTGGCAAAAGCCAACGCCTTTATAAGAAATAATTTGTTCGCCTTGATCGTAATATTATTAGCCTTGTCCGTTTTGGCAGTTATAATATTTCAGAAATACAAAAAATCGAGAAGGAAAGCAGAATCTGTATTAATCGAAAAACAGCATTTGGAAGATACGGTCAACAAAAAATTTATAGAGCTTCATAACAAGCAACGCATACTTCTGGAAGAATTAAAATATATCAAAGCCGATCGAAATTACGTGGAATTTCATACGTCCGAAAAACGCTTTGTCGATAGAAACGTACTCACAAACGTATTAGGTGAATTGCCTCCAAATTTTATTCAAGTACACCGATCATACATTGTAAATCGCAACTTTATCAAGTCTTCTACTCATTCTTTTATTCTACTTAACGGTGAAATAGAGATTCCCTTATCTCGTACTTACAAGAGTAGATTGGCAGACAGCTTGTAACTCGTCCACAATTAGTTGTTATTCGTCCCATATATTATGGTAAGCTCCTGGTTATGAATAGTTTTGGATAAACTCTAAAACCATAACAATGAAAACTTTTATTATTTGTTGTGCCGCATTTATCTTCACTATGGGCACAAATCTCAACGCACAAAACGAAATCAACCTTGACGAACTGCTTACCAGATTAAAGCAGAGTTATATGGGATCCATTACCGATGTATTTACTTCGGAAGAACTAGCTGTATTGGATACACATTTTGAATCTGTGAATTCTGATAACACTAATTTCGACAATCGCGGACCTATCATACGATATTACGGACCCGAAAATGTAGGCGGTAATTTTGGATTTATTGACAAAATGGACCCTGCTGTTTTTAATCCGATTGGTCCTATTGGCACTGCCGACTTCGACGGAGCCGGTGCCATTTTTCCGGGAAGTACCATGGCTCATGTGATTGATAATGCCGGAAACTTTTATGAAGTCGATATAATTACCGGACAATATATTCCCATGGGAATCATTCTGCCGCCAACGGGGGAGAACTTTACCGGAATGGAATTCAATCACAGTACCGGGGAATTGATGGCTATTTCTACCGATGGAACTACGAATCAATCCACCTTGTCCATGATTGACCCTGTAAATATGACAGCTTCACCTATAGGGAACACGGGACTGATGCTGCCTATTGCGTTGGCCTGTGATGAAAACAGCCAAATAATTACAGTCGATATTGACGATGATATGGTCTATCGTATCGATACGAATACGGCCACCGCTACCGTGGTGGGCTCTATTGGATTTGATGCTAATTTTGGTGCAGGAATGGCTTATTCTACCGATGCGCTAAAAGCTTATATATCGGCCTATAATACTGCAATAGGAACCTCAGAATTGCGAGAAATAAACACAGAAACCGGCCTTTCACTGTTGATAGGAACTATTGATGTTGGAAATACCTCCCAAATGGCATGGGGCGGAGCAGTGAATAGTACTACCTTGAATACTATTGATGAGAATTATTTCGACTTTTCTTTTTCACCTAACCCGTCGAATGACCAGATCGAACTAAATGCTAACTCTGCTATCGAGAAGGTCGCAATTTATAATATGTTAGGACAAAACCTTTTGACACAAGCCATAAATGAAACAAGTGGTCTTATAGATGTGTCCGCGTTACAATCGGGGAGTTATGTTCTAAATGTAACTATCAACGGTATTGATGAATCGTATCATATTTTAAAGAATTAAAAATTAACACCATCATATATTCACCTTTAGGTTCAGGTTAGTACGTACAATAAGTGGATTACAGGAAATAACGCATGTTGATGCATCGTATTAACCTTAAGATTCTCAAAGTAATAATTGGGAAGTTAGTTATTCCTGGTGTTTTTTAGAGTTGGTTCACTTATTAAAAACTAACTAATCTGATGTCTCCTCATTTCATTCATTCTCCCTTTAAAGAATGATGTTGGGGAGACTTTTATTTAACGGAAATACCCATTTCCTTTGTCAATTTTAAGAGTCGGTTAGGATAGTCGGTAATAATTCCATCTACCTTTAAATCCAGAAGACGTTCCATGTCGGCAGTTTCGTTTACTGTCCAGGGAATCAATTTTATATTGTTTTCTTTACAAAATAAAATTAGTTCTTCATTGACCAAATGGAAATCGGGACTGTAAATTTCCGGCAAAAAACCTAGCCTCTCTATATTCTGCAAAGGTGTTTCATTGTTCTCAACAAGCAATACCAATTGGATTTTAGAGTTGAATTTTTTTACCATTTGAAGTGATTCCGGATCGAAAGATTGAATGGTTGTTCTATCCACAATTCCCAGTTTCATTACTTCGGAAGCAACTTGGGCAGCAAAATCGAAAGCACTTGGATGAAAAATACTATCCTGCTCGGGCACTCTTTTAATCTCAACATTGTAATAGGGAAGATCGCGTCCTGTTTCATTTGCAAATTTTTCTGAAGCTTTTACCACATCCCTAAACCTTGGCTTACTAACCTCGATTTTTAATTGCCTCGGAAATCGCGAATGTTTCCGAAGTCCAACATCATATTGTTGGATCTCATCGTAAGTAAGCTGATAAATATTATGAGTTTTTTCGTTTTCTTCGGAAATGTTCTTCCCTTGTGGATCTTTAGAAATTTCATGTGAAAAGAAGGGCTCATGAGAAACGATAACTTGATGATCCTTTGAGATCACCAAATCCATTTCTAGCGTAGTTACGCCTAACTCTAAGGCATGAATAAATCCGGGAATAGTATTCTCGGGGTAAATTCCACGACACCCACGATGTCCCTGTAAGTCGATAGAGTAGTTCACAGATTTTGGTTGATTACAACTCGTTACCATAGAAAATAGCGCTAAACAAATTAAGAGATTTCTTTTCATTACAATTTAAAACTTAGAGAAGCTGCTCCTAAGATAGCAATGTTCTTTACGGTTGATGGCGTAATTATGAGTTTTTTGATTTGTTTTTTATACGGAAATGTTTGTACTTTCTTAATCATAGAACTTTCAAATTGAGGAAATGCTTTCGAAATAGAACCACCAAGAATAATAGCTTCCGGGGCATACATAAATAAAATCATCTTAATCGCTTCACCCAAGTGCTCGCCAAATTCTTCAAAAGCTTTAACGCCCTCAGTGTCATTTTTTAATGCCAGGTCGTGAAGTTCTTTAGCCGATTTTCCATAAGTTCGGCTAAAGAAAAAGCTTCCGGCGAATTCCTCCACAATTCCATCCTTGTATGGAAGCATTCCAATTTCTCCGGCACCACATAATACGCCTTCATACAGGTCATTATTTATGATAACACCCATGCCCAATCCCGTACCGATTGATAAGGTGACGAAATTGTCGTATTTAGTTCCATTTCCGAAGTAATACTCGCCCAAAGCAAAACAATTGGCATCATTGTTAATTCGGACGGCAACTTTATAGCGTTCCTCTAATTTCTTCTGAAGTGAAACTTCCTTCCAAGCCGGAATGTTTTGAATATCGTAAATAATTCCTTGTTCGGTATCCACTACGCCCGGAACTCCAACGCCGATTCCCCGAATATTTTCGTGAAACAAAGTATCGATCAAAGCATATAAATCCTCAATTAATGCGTTTTCTGATAAATTGGCATTCACAGGCGACTGTGCCTTGGATACTAATTCTCCCTCCTTCACAATACCCATGTCGAAACTCGTGCCCCCAATGTCAATACCTAGATATTCACCTTTCATAGCTCTTCTTTCTTTTTAAACTGAAGGGTCTTATTCGAAATTAATGGCTTGGCCCAAAATCCAATCGATAGGATGAACAACAAGGGAATTATGAGAAACAACATCCCAAATTTAAGTTGGGTTTGATCGCCTATAAATCCGACGATCAATGGCATAATAGCACCTCCGGCGATTCCTGTGCACAGAATTCCCGATAGTGAACCGTGATGCGATCGCACCGAATTCAGTCCCAATGAAAAGATGATAGACCACATGACTGAAATAAAAAACCCCAAGGCGGGAAACGCCCAAAGCGACCACTTTGTACTGCCATAAATGGCAACTAATAAACAACCCATTGTTAGTAAAGTAGCACCTATCAAGACTTTTCTGCTGTCCAAGATTTTGAGCAATACTAGACCCAACAAGCAGCCAATAGTAAGTAAAGCCCAAAAATAGGCCACCGTATTCGCACCCACGGTTTGTGGGTCCAGGCCATGGTACTCACTTAAAAACTGTGAAATCCAATTCCCAATTCCTTGTTCGGTGCCTACGTAGCAGAATATTCCGAAGAAATAAAGCCAAGTGTATTTGTTTTGAAGAAGTTGAGAATAAGACTTTCGATCACCCGATTTTTCGTCCTCTTCCTTTTCGTAGACAGGATATTTTGTGGCTCGAACTATGAACAATAATAAAACTGCCAATAAAGCAAAAACAACATATAGCGATACCCAAGGAAGATTGTCAGGGACTAGACTTCTTAAATACTCAGAAATACCTCCGCCATCTGTATCGTTCACGACATATTTATATAGAAACGGACTGGCATAAGAAGCCAGGCCAAATACTAGCTGAGCTAAAACTGAATTAAACGCGAAATGTTCTTTTCCACCCGCAACTCGGAGCATGGGATTAATAATTACTTGCAGCACCGCCATGCAACAACCCAAACTGAATAGTGTAAGGCTAAATACCAAATAACCCGGAAATAATGCAAACAATAGGCTGGCTAGCGCCATGATAAGAAACGAAACAGAGAGCAAGGCCTTATCGCTATACTTCTCCGATAAAAACCCGGCCGGAACCGACATCACACCATAGGCGATAAAAAATGAAAAGGGTAAGAGTCCGGTGAGTGTAAGGCTTAAATCAAAACTTTCTTTTACATCAACAATAATTGAATTTAAAATGTTGGTGATAAAGGATATGGCAAAGAAAATAACCATTACCAACAGCACAATTGAGTAGTGTTTCTTTTGTGTTGGTTGAGTCATGAATAGAGGTTAACTTTAGTTAGAAAATGAACTTCTATAAATGTACTAAAAGATAAGCGAGTCCGTAAAAATTAATTATACAAACTCGTTGGTGGCAGCATGATAGACCTTATTTCCGATTTTTCCGGCATCTGTAAGTTCTTTAAGCGCTTGTCTTAGATGAGCACTTCGATTGGTGTAATTCGCATTGATATCAATCAAGGCGTCGAGTCGATTGGCAGAGGCAAGTGCAATCTTAACTCTTTTTACGCTAGCTCGTCCTTGATGATGTATATCTGCAATCGCTGCACAAATTATATCCGATTCTCCATCCAAGTCGTATCGCTTGTGGTACACTTTGGACATTTTATGTTGTAGAATTTCATTGGCAATATCTACTTGAATGTCCCTCATTTTCTTGTCGTTTTTTGCCCAATGAATTAGGCGTGCTGCGTGAAGAACTTCTTGTTCGTCTATCTTCTTACGAATGGGATTGAGATAATTCATAAACAACTGCAGTTGCCTCGCACCATTGGGGCCTGTATTCATAACTATTTCTAAGTTGGTGGCACTCCCGTTTTCATCCACTCTGTGAAGTGCACCATTAATTATTTTGAGTTCGGGAAAATAATTCTTGAATTTCGGGCTTTCGGTAAATCTTCGGAAAAGCAATATCAAGTTATCATTTGGGGTATGCGCCGCCAATTGATAAAATCCGAATGTAAACTTCGCCCGATCGTAGGTGTTCATTACATTAAAGAAGTTCTTGCTTTCACAAAAACCGGTGATTTGTAATAAATAAGCCCAATGGTCAATCGTAGTTTCATAATCGGAGGCTTTAAATTTCGGACCCGAATACAAACTCGCCGATTGGAATATTCCGAAGTATCCTATACTGGCTCTTTTGATTTCCGAACCCACGTAGAACTCGGCATTATCAGTATGATTCGTTGCGGTGGCAAACCATTTATTACCTCTTTTGCTCAACTGAAAAGCCACTGTATCTTGTATGGAATTTCCACTTACATCCACATCCAACAACAAGTCGGAACCGGGAATTAGTCCGTAAAACAACCCCTGATCTCCCGAATAGACTCGCTGAAAGGTC
>JABDKT010000098.1 GCA_013002065.1 Flavobacteriaceae bacterium | reverse complement strand
AAGAACAGCGATCACGAGATCACGATCATTTCTTCAGAAACTGATCACTACTATTCAAGGACTGCCCTTATGTACATCTATATGGGCCACATGAAATATGAACACACCAAACCTTACGAAGACTATTTTTGGAAGAAAAACAACATCAATTTAAAACGCGGATTTGTATCTAAAGTAGATCACGTCAACAAACAATTAGTTTTTTCCGAAGGAGATTCCATGTCCTATAACAAATTAATCATCGCTGTTGGATCCAAGTCTAACAAGTTTGGCTGGCCCGGACAGGATTTAGAAGGCGTGCAGGGATTGTATTCTTTTCAGGATTTGGAAATGCTGGAAAAAAATGCGCCCAATAAAAAGGTATGTAAGAGAGCGGTAATCGTGGGTGGCGGACTTATAGGCATCGAATTGGCCGAAATGCTACATACCCGTGATATTCCGGTAACATTTCTCGTTCGTGAATCCAGTTTTTGGAACGGCGTACTTCCGAAAGGTGAAAGTGAAATGATTAACCGTCATATAAAAAATCATCATATCGATTTAAGACTCAGTACCAACCTCAAAGAAATATTGCCCGATGAAAACGGAAAGGCATGCGCCGTGGTTGTAGAGGAAACTGGAGAAGAAATTGCCTGTGATCTAGTAGGTCTTACCGCCGGCGTCTCCCCCAATGTGGATTTCCTTAAGGATAGTGGAATCGATCTAGGAAGAGGGGTAAAAGTGAATCGTTTTTTGGAAACGAATGTCGAGGATATTTACGCCATAGGCGATTGTGCCGAGCAGCACGAACCCATTGGTAATCGCCGTCCTGTGGAAGCCGTTTGGTACACAGGCCGCATGATGGGAGAAACGGTCGCTCAAACGATCTGCGGAAACAAAATTGAATACAAACCTGGACATTGGTTCAACAGTGCCAAGTTTTTTGAAATTGAATATCAAACCTATGGTTGGGTATTCTCTAAACCGAGGGAAAATGAAACTCATTTTCATTGGAAGCACAAAGACGACACAAAATGTATTACTGTGAACACTGAAACCTCCTCCGGAAAATTTCTGGGCATCAACACCTTCGGAATTAGAATGCGACACGAATCTTTCGACCGTTGGCTCACCGAAGAACGCACCACCGACTTCGTGATGCAAAACTTATCACGTGCCAACTTCGACCCGGAATTCTATAAAAAATTGGAACCCCAAATCCTTGCAGCCTACAATCGTCAAACCGTAAACGTCTAAATCCATGAGCACTATTCAACGAGATATGTCACTTACCGGACAACCGCCCAAAGCATTGAATGCAACTCAAAAAATAGCCACGGTTGTTGGATTAGCCGGTTTGGCTATTATTACATTGGCAGGATTTAATATTGATTTTCCCAATAAAACCCTTTGGCTCACCGTGTCTTTGGTAGCTATCACGGCCGGAATTATATTATTTGCTAAAGGTGCCTATCAAGGAGAGATGGAAGGCATTAAAAATCACGGAGTTTGGTTTAAATCCATTTCCAGTCGCGGATTTTGGGCTTGGGTCGCCGGAATTGCACTTACCGGATTCTATATCATTCTATATTTTTTTGCGGAATATCTCGGTTTAAATACGGAAGGTGAAAACACGGGAATTATCGCATTGTTCGACCCTTTTAGCCGACTACTAAGTGGTAATCCGGCGAGCCAGTGGTTTGTTTATGGAACACTTTACACAGTCGCCATTTTTGCCTTCGGAATAAAGTTTATTTGGAAGTATCGCCACAATAGATATGAAAAAATTAGGACCGTAAGCGTGATGTTTTTTCAAACAGCCTTTGCTTTTCTCATTCCTGAATTTATGGCAAGATTGAACTCTGAAAGTTTCAATCTTCCCTATTACGATTTAAAAAATATATGGCCGCTCAATTACTACAATTTTGAACAATATCGAGTCGATAGTTTTATTTCCTCCGGGGAAGTGGGACTGGCATTATTGATTTTCGGAATTGTCTCCATCTTCGTTATAACACCCATACTAACCTATAAATATGGAAAGCGGTGGTATTGCTCCTGGGTTTGTGGCTGTGGTGGTCTTGCCGAAACTGCCGGAGATTCTTTCCGTCATTTAAGCGATAAAAGTATGAATGCCTGGAAGATCGAGCGATGGGTAGTTCATAGCGTATTGGTCTTTGTAGTGGTGATGACGACAGCTGTAGTTTCCACCTATTTAGGTTACGACCCCAACAAATACTGGCTAACAAAAAATGTGTTCTTAATAGGAGTGGGTGTATTCTTGACTGTGCTTTTTGCAGCTATTTGGTACTTCAAAAAGGATGAATTGAAACAAGATGCACGTTATGGAGCGATAGGCTACTTGGTGATTATTCTAGCGCTATTGGGATTACATTTTAGCGGACAAGGAAACGTGTTTATTTTCGAAGCGGAATCGTTGAGAAAGTCCTATGGTTTTCTAATTGGAGCCATTTTTAGTGGCGTGATTGGAACAGGATTTTATCCCATATTCGGAAGTAGAGTTTGGTGCCGATTTGGTTGCCCAATGGCAGCTATTCTTGGGTTGCAACAGCGATTATTTTCTAAATTCAGGATTACTACCAACGGCGGACAATGCATTTCCTGCGGAAATTGCTCCACTTATTGCGAAATGGGTATTGATGTGAGAGCGTATGCACAAAAAGGAGAAAACATCATTCGTGCGAGCTGTGTAGGATGCGGTATTTGTTCGGCAGTATGCCCAAGAGGAGTGTTGAAATTGGAAAACGGCCCTTTGGAGGGTCGTATTGAAGGAAATGATGTTTTGCTAGGAAATGATGTGAATTTGATGGAATTGGTTAACAAGAATTAAAATTCTAAATAAATCATAAAACTTTTCAATAAGAGTTAGGTCTTGGAAAGGTTCACGTCTAAAGTTTCATATCTGTCAACTATGAAACTGAAAACCATCATCTTTTTCTTATTCTTCGGAATAGCCTTTCAGGTTTCTGCTGAAAAGTTATATCAAAAAGAATTCTATCCCAATGGCCAGATTAAATCGGAAGGCTGGATGAAAATGGACAGCAAAACCGATTATTGGTACTTCTATCATCCCAACGGCAAAGTAGCTTCAAAAGGAACTTTCAGAAATAACAAAAAACATGGTTATTGGTATTTTTATTCTGAAAATGGCTTGCCTGTTAAAGAAGGACACTTTATATTGGGAAGCGCCGAAAATTGGTGGATCTTTTATGATCCACAGACCGAATTTTCAAGCAAGTTTCAGTTTAAAAACAACAAGAAAAACGGGTTTGCACTTCGATACAAAAAGAAGCGATTAATCAAGGCCGAAAAATATATCAACAATAAAAAAGAGGGTGAGTGGACCTCTGTTTTAGCATTTAAAAGGGATAATCCGGAGGTAAAATTTAGATGAGTACAATCGTGAACGTAATTATTCCGGCCTATAATGAAGCAGATTCCATAGGCTTAGTGATAAAAGATATTCCGCAGATTGTACATGAAATAATTGTAGTCAACAACAACTCCAACGACAAAACCCCGGAAGTAGCTAAAAAACATGGAGCAACTGTGCTTTCAGAAAACAGAAGAGGATATGGTTATGCGTGTTTAAAAGGGCTGGAATACGTTAAGAAAAAAGAAAATCCGCCGGACATTATCGTGTTTCTCGATGGTGATTATAGTGATTACCCAGAGCAATTGAAAGAAATTATAAAGCCCATTAGGGAACAAAATATTGATTTTGTTGTGGGCGCACGAGTAAAAAAATTAAGAGAAAAAGGATCCATGACCCTACCGCAAATTTTTGGAAATTGGTTGGCTACTTTTCTAATGCGTTTGTTCTTTGGTTCGCGATTCACCGACTTAGGACCATTTCGTGCCATCAAATATGAAAAATTGATGGAACTCGAAATGGAAGATAAAACCTACGGTTGGACCGTGGAGATGCAATTAAAAGCCTTGAAAAAGAAATTTACCTACGTGGAGATACCTGTGAAATACCGAAATAGAATTGGGACTTCAAAAGTTTCAGGAACGGTAAAAGGTGCTATCTTTGCAGGCGTAAAAATCTTAGGTTGGATTTTTAAATACAGTTTCAAAAAATGATACTGGAAAGTATTATCATAGTTATATATTCCGTCGCCCTCATACTTATCTTCCTGTATGCTTTGGCACAATTAAATCTGCTTTTTAATTACCTAAGATCCAAAAAAAATAATTCCACCTGTCCGAAATTCGATCTAAGCAATCCCAATGAAGTTCCTCATGTCACCATACAACTACCGGTGTATAATGAACTTTACGTTATGGAGCGACTACTGAATAATATTTCAGAAATCGAATATCCCAAAGACAAACTCGAAATACAGGTGCTGGACGACTCTACCGATGAGTCTTTCGAAGCAACAGCCGCCCAAATCAAAGAATTACAGGCAACCGGATTGGACATTTTGCATGTTACACGAGAAAATAGAGAAGGTTTTAAAGCCGGTGCTTTAAAGGAAGGTCTAAAAACGGCAAAAGGAGAATTCATTGCCATTTTCGACGCCGATTTCCTTCCGAAGAAAAACTGGTTACTCAACACCATCCCCTATTTTAAAAACCCGGAAATTGGTGTGGTACAAACGCGTTGGGGGCATCTCAACCGCGAATATTCCTTATTGACCCGAGTACAGGCTTTCGCATTAGACGCTCATTTTACGTTGGAACAAGTAGGAAGAAATAGCGAAGGACATTTTATCAATTTCAACGGAACCGCAGGTGTGTGGCGAAGAGAATGTATCATTGACGCCGGAAACTGGCAAGGCGATACCCTCACAGAAGACTTAGACCTAAGTTATCGAGCCCAGCTTAAAAACTGGAAATTTAAATATTTGGAAGAAGTAGAAACCCCTGCCGAACTGCCCGTAGTTATTAGCGCAGCCCGTTCGCAACAGTTTCGTTGGAACAAAGGGGGAGCCGAGAACTTTCAGAAAATGCTTTGGAAAGTCCTAAAAAATAAGAATGCTTCGTTCAAAACGAAGGTCCATGGTTTGCTACATCTTTTAAACAGTACCATGTTTTTGAACATTCTCATCGTGGCTGTTTTGAGTATCCCAATGCTTTATATTAAAAATGAATACACTCATTTGAAAACCTATTTCATCATTATGAGTTTCTTTGTGATAAGCACCCTTATAT
>JABDKT010000082.1 GCA_013002065.1 Flavobacteriaceae bacterium | reverse complement strand
ACGCTCCGGTGGCGATTGAAAATGACGGGGAAGAAACAGGTGATATTGTGAGTGTGGGTAATTCTTTAAATGCTCAAGCGGGTTACTTGTTTAAAAACAATGTTGAGGTCGTAGGGAGATTTACCACAGTCGATTTTGATGAAATCACCGGAAGAGATCCTTCCGAACAATATACTTTTGGACTCAATAAATATGTAGTGGGTCATAAACTGAAAGTACAAACAGACATAAGTTATACAACCGTGGATGGAAATGAGGACAATATTACCTTCAGACTGGGGTTTGACTTCCATTTTTAAGGTTAAGACATAACAATTTGATAACAAAGAAACAGGTATAAATTGTGACATTTGCAGCACAATAATTTAAAAAATTATGGATAATATATACTTATTAATGATCGTTGCTTTGGCCATTCTAGCCATCGCCGATTTGGTTGTTGGAGTGAGTAATGACGCCATTAACTTCCTGAACTCCGCGATTGGATCTAAAGCGATTCCATTCAAGACCATTATGATCATAGCGAGTCTTGGTATTTTTCTGGGAGCGGCCTCTTCAAGTGGGTTGATGGAAGTTGCCAGGAAAGGGATATTCGTTCCAGGGGAGTTCTATTTTAACGAGATCATGATCATTTTTATGGCGGTGATGATTACAGATATTCTACTTCTCGACTTCTTTAATACCTTGGGATTGCCTACCTCAACGACGGTATCTATCGTTTTTGAATTGTTGGGTGCAGCAGTAATTATGTCGCTGATTAAAATTAGCGCTTCCAACTCGGAGACCTTTTCAGATTTGGTGAATTATATTAATACTGAAAAAGCCATAGAAATTATATCCGGGATACTACTTTCGGTAGTAATAGCTTTTACTGTGGGTGCATTGGTTCAATGGATTTCACGATTGATTTTTACTTTTCACTACGAACAGAAAATTAAAAATTTTGGCGCCCTTTTTGGCGGTATCGCATTGACAGCGATTACTTATTTCATCTTTATGAAAGGATTAAAAGGGACACCTTACTATGGTGACATGAAGGACATTTTGGAAGGTAATGAAATTTATATCATTGCGGCTAGTTTTGTACTTTGGACCACCTTATCATATCTATATCAAAAAATTACCAAGAAAAGCATTCTTATTATTGTAATCGCAGTGGGTACTTTTGGATTAGCATTGGCATTCTCCGGGAATGACCTTGTTAACTTTATCGGAGTACCTATGGCCGCCTGGCACTCTTTTGAAGCCTGGTCTGCCAGTGGTGTTGACGCTACCACTTTTTCGATGGAAGTGCTTGACAAAAAAGTTCCAGCAGAACCCTTATTATTGTTTATTGCCGGTGCCGTAATGGTAATAACCTTATGGTTTTCTAAAAAAGCACGTACTGTTGCCGACACCGAGATTGGTTTGGCAAGACAGGATGAAACCAAAGAGAAATTCAAACCTAATATGCTTTCCAGAGCTGTGGTGAAAGGAAGCACCAAATTGGCAACAATGTTGGGAGCAGTAATTCCTCAAGCTACTCAAGATAAAATTAACAATAGCTTCGAAAAACCGGTGGTTACTTTACCAAAGCATAAGACATACGAACTTCCTGCTTTCGACATGATTCGAGCTTCTGTTAACTTAATGGTGGCTGGTATTCTAATCTCAATTGCGACATCTTTAAAGTTACCATTATCGACCACTTATGTAACCTTTATGGTTGCTATGGGTACGTCGTTGGCAGATAAAGCATGGGGGCGCGAAAGTGCCGTGTATCGTGTTGCAGGAGTATTAAACGTAATCGGTGGTTGGTTCTTTACTGCATTTAGCGCATTCGTTGCTGCCGGTCTATTAGCCTACCTCATTTACATAGGTGGATCTGCCATGATTGCTGTGTTATTATTTTTAGCTGTTTTACTTCTTATTAGAAATTACATTTCTCACAAGAAGAAATCGGAAGTAATTACTGCTCCGGATGAACTAAAGAAAGCCGAAAGTAGTACCGTTCAAGGGATTATTGAAGAAAGTGCCGACAACATATCTAAAGCAGTTTCTAGAACAAATAAGATATACACCAATATCATTTCTGGTCTTTCTAAAGAGAATCTTAAGAAGCTCAAGAAAAGTCGTGAAACTGTAGAAAAGTTAAGCGATGAAGTTGATGAACTTCGTAACAATATCTTTTATTTCATAAAAAATCTTGATGAAACCAGTGTTCGAGGTAGCAACTTCTACATTATGATTTTGGGTTACTTAACAGATATTACCCAGTCTCTCGAATATATAGCGAAAGTATCCTATAAGCACGTGAATAATAATCATAAAAAGCTACGATACAACCAGATTAAGGACCTTCAAGAAATCGATAGTAAATTTGAACATTTATTAGTTGATATCAAGTCCATTTTCGATAATAGAGAATTTGAAAAACTCGATGAAATTTTGATGAGGAAGCAAAAAGCTTTTGAGGATATTTCTGAAATGATTGAGAAGCAAATAACTCGTACTCGTACCGAAGAATCAAGTCCGAAGAATACCACACTTTATTTTAGCCTTCTTTTGGAAACTAAAGATTTAGTGACAGCCTTGTCCAACTTGATGGAAGAATATTATAAAAGCTACAGCGCCAACGGCAAATAAAGGCATGTAGTTTGATCAAATAACTCCCTTTTACAATATACAGGAAAAGGGAGTTATTTATGCGCCGTTCGCTTCTAGTAATGTGTCGCGATCACTGTATAAAATTTCGGCAACTGCGATTAATTTTTTGATTGAATCGTTTACATTATCGTTGTCGTTTACCAATGAAGATCCCATATCTACGGTTACTAAATCATCATGAATTAAACGGTTGATTGACTTATTGGTTTGATGAATCGCTTCTTTGGCCCGACCTTTAAGAATCACCAATTTGTTGTAATAGGCCTCTTTACTTTCTTCACTTGTTCTGAAATGATAAATCACCCTAAGCGTTTTCGCAATTCGTTTTCTGAATTTATCGTATTCTTTTACCACATGCTCGTTTTCTGAATCTCTATACATCTTAAAATTTTTTGAGACATTGGCGATGTTACGCAAGATCTCTACCATTTTACGATTGGCAATTTTAAGGTCGGAAATTTGTCTGATTTGTTCTTCGGAAAGGGGTAATAATTTCTCACCTCTCGTAGAATAACTTATGATCTCACCATAAATTTTCTTGACCTTGGCATAATATAGTTCATCTACATTGGCACCCAAATCCTTAACCGATTTGCGCACCATCTTTTTTACTTTTTCTTCAGAAGTAATATCCGCTCTGTGTAAATTTAAAGCGTGCGATACAATTTCGAATATGGCATTTTCATATAAGTACTTGGTTTCTTTCTTTAAAGCTACGACTAGCGTCTCCGGATATTGTAAAGCAGCCCTGGTCAAGAATTTTGGCTCGTCTATCTCCTTTTCGGGCAATACTTTCACCTTAACAATTCGTTCTACCAATCTAGCAATGGGCTTAACGAACCATACCAATAAAAATGTATTACATATATTGAAAATAGTATGAAACAAAGAAATCGCCACAGGTATTGCGGCAGCATTCAAATATGGGGAATTAGAGCCTGTTTTCATAGCAAGCCATGAGATCATTCTTAGAAAGGGATAAAACAAAATAAGCACCCAAATAACCCCAATGATATTAAATAACAAATGAGCTCTTGCTGTTCGTTTCGCATGAAAATTAGCTACAACAGCCGCCAAATTTGCGGTAATTGTGGTTCCAATATTTTCACCTAACACCATGGCAGCGGCCAACTCGAATGGAATCCAGCCCTGTGCTGTCATAATTAAAGTGAGTGCCATCGTAGCACTGGAAGATTGAATAACCACCGTAAGTATGGTTCCAATTAATAAAAAGAGCAATACCGACCAAAAACCCAAATCGGTATAACGTGTAAGAAACTCCAAAATTTCGGGGCTTTCTTTTATGTTGGGTACCGCATCCTTCAAGAATTGTAATCCGATAAATAAAACAGCAAACCCAACAATAAAGATTCCCCATTTTTTAATGACTTCTTTTTTGGCGAAATTCATGGAAAAGCCAACTCCAACCAATGGTAGTGCAATAGCACTCATACTCACTTTAAATCCCAAAATGGTAATTAACCAAGCAGTAATAGTAGTTCCGATGTTGGCCCCCATTATTACGCTAATGGATTCGGTGAGTGTTAGCAGTGACGCATTCGAAAAACTCACCACCATTAGCGTAGTAGCGGATGAGGACTGAATTACAGATGTAATAAAGAAACCAGTGAAGATTCCTGCAAACCTGTTGGAAGTCATGGTGGCCAAAATACTACGCATGCGGCTTCCTGCGAGGTCCATTAGAGCATCACTCATAACCTTCATACCAAATAGAAATAGCCCTAAAGAGCCAAAAAGTTGAAGGAATTCAACGAGACCGTAATTCATAAATCGTAGTTCTTGTCGAATTAAAATTAGTAATTATCTTAGATCGAAATATGACAAATCTCAGCTTAAATGAAAAAAATATCCGCTATTCTACTTTTACTAATGCCGTTAGTATCTATATGTCAGGAGCTTACGGGAAATGAATTGCTAGATAAGAGCATCGCTTTCCACGATCCCCAAGGAAACTGGGCGTCCTTTTCGGGCACCTTAAAAGTGACCATGGACACTCCCAAAGCCTCCCCCAGAGTAAGCACAATTAAAATTGATCTTCCGGAAGAATATTTTGAACTTACTGCTCGGCGTGATACGAACAGCACGAAATACACCATTCACAAAGGAGATTGTACCATCACATTTAACGAAGAATCTAATATTTCCGAAGAAATCTTAAAAGAAAACAATCTAAGCTGCGAACGAGCCCATCTCTATAAAAATTACTACACCTACTTGTACGGTTTGCCTATGAAACTCAAAGACCCGGGAACGCAAATTGCCTCCAACGTGGCGCATCGAAAATTTAAAGGGAAGGAATATTTGGTTTTACGAGTGGCCTACGATGAGGAAGTTGGCAGTGATACCTGGTTCTTTTATTTCGACCCAACCACCTATGCCATGGAGATCTATCAATTTTTTAAAGGAGATCCTTTTGGAATGGGGAAAGACACCGGTGAATATATTTTACTTTCTGAAATGGAAACCATCAACGAAATTAAGATGCCTAAAATTCGTGCCTGGTACTATAATAAGGATGACAAATATCTTGGCACCGATTCTCTAATCAGGCAATAATTTATGACCCCAACCCAAAAATTAAAGGAAATAGCTCAAGTCTTTTTTAAGTTGGGCTGTTTTGCATTTGGTGGCCCTGCTGCACATATCGCCATGATGGAAGATGAGGTGGTAACCAAACGTAAATGGATGAGCCGCGAGCATTTCCTGGATCTCATCGGCGCTACGAACCTCATTCCCGGACCCAACAGCACCGAAATGACTATGCATTGTGGCCATGAACGTGCAGGTCCCAAAGGTTTATTCGTGGCTGGTATTAGTTTCATTTTCCCTGCTGTGGTCATCACCGGAGTTCTTGCTTATTTCTATGTGACGTATGGCTCTTTGCCCGAAATTCAACCCTTCGTAAAAGGAATTCAACCGGCAGTTTTGGCAATCATTGCTGCTGCCATTATAAAGTTAGGACGAAAGGCTATAAAGAATTGGGAGCTTGCGGTGCTCGGACTTATAGTTTTGGCCGGTAGTTTGTTTGGATTTAATGAGGTGATCGCGTTATTGTTAGGTGGACTACTTGGAACTATTTACTTCTATACCAAATATTCGGTACGTTCTAGTTCGATGAACAGTTTTCTGCCAATTCCACTGATTTTATTTTCTTCGGAAATAGTCGTAAAAATTAGTGCGCTGAAGATTTTCTGGACCTTCTTAAAGGTGGGAAGTATTCTCTACGGAAGCGGATACGTACTTTTTGCCTATCTGGATGCAGAGCTGGTCACCAAAGGACTTCTTAGCCGAACAGAACTTATCGAAGCAATAGGTATTGGGCAATTCACGCCCGGTCCCGTACTATCGACTGCCACTTTCATTGGTTATCAGATGGACGGCCTTAGCGGTGCTTTAGCGGCTACGGCAGGAATCTTTCTACCCTCTTTTCTGTTCGTTTGGATTCTCAATCCGTTGGTGCCAAAAATGAGAAAATCTCGAATTTTAAGTTACTTTCTCGACAGTGTAAATGTGGCTGCAGTAGCGATTATGCTTTCTGTCCTATTCGTAATGGGGAAAGAAACACTCATCGATTGGCGATCGATTTTGATTGCTGCCGTAAGTACAATTTTAGTGATTTGGGTGAAACGAGTTAGCGTGGTTTGGGTGATTATAATAGGTTCTGTACTGGGATACACTTTAGCGCTTATTTGAGTTTTGGTTTCACGCATAAAAAAAGGAAGGCTTTCGCCTTCCAATTTTCAATATAACACTTAAAATTAAGAGCCGCACATCAAGCAATCCTCATCATCTTCTTCGGCATCGCGAGACTTGGCTAAGAGTTCTCGCAATTCTTGTGCTGTTAATGGTTTTTCACCGGCTACCGGAGTAGTTTTTACTTCGGCTTCGGCCATCGCAGGCACTGGTTCTTTCTTTGTTTCGTTCTTCAGCGTAAACTTAATAGCATCCACAGCACTCTTGGTTCTCAAATAGTACATTCCTGTTTTGAGTCCGCTCTTCCAGGCATAGAAATGCATGGAGGTAAGTTTCGCCATATTCGCATTCTCCATAAACAAGTTGAGAGATTGTGATTGATCGATGAAATATCCTCTGTGACGTGACATGTCGATGATATCCTTCATACTCAATTCCCAAACCGTTTTATAGAGTTCTTTCAATTCCTGTGGAATAATATCCACATCCTGAATCGAACCATTGGCTCTCATAATTTCTTCTTTAAGATCGTCGTTCCACAAGCCTAAGTGTACAAGATCTTCCAATAGGTGCTTGTTTACTACGATAAATTCACCCGACAACACTCTTCTCGTGTAAATGTTGGAAGTGTACGGTTCGAAAGCTTCATTATTTCCTAAAATCTGAGAAGTAGATGCCGTTGGCATGGGTGCCACCAATAAGGAGTTGCGCACACCATGTTTCTTTACGTCTTTTCTAAGTTTTCCCCAATCCCATCTTCCGCTTAATTCTTCGTCTTTGATGTTCCAAAGGTTGTGCTGGAATTCTCCTTTTGAAATTGGAGAACCTTTATAACTTTCATATGGTCCATCCACTTTGGCCTCTTCCATGGAAGCCGAAACAGCTGCGAAGTAAAGCGTTTCAAATATTTCCTGATTCAACTTCTTAGCTTCATCACAGGTGAAGGGCAATCTTAGCATAATAAAGGTATCTGCCAGTCCCTGAACACCCAGCCCCACCGGACGATGACGGAAATTCGAATTTTCCGCTTCTTTCACCGGATAATAATTTCGGTCGATCACTCGGTTTAAGTTCTTGGTCACCCTTTTGGTGACTCTGAACAATTCTTTGTGATCAAACTCTCCGTTCTTGATGAACATGGGTAAAGCAATCGAAGCCAGATTACATACAGCCACTTCATCTTCCGAAGTATATTCTAAAATTTCGGTGCAAAGATTTGAAGAACGGATGGTTCCTAAATTCTGCTGATTACTCTTTCTGTTGGCTGCATCCTTATACAACATATAAGGAGTACCGGTTTCAATTTGAGATTCTAAAATTTTCTCCCAAAGCTCTCTCGCTTTGATGGTTTTTCTTCCTTTGTCTTCAGCCTCATACTTCAAGTATTGCTTTTCGAACTCTTCACTGTGGCTGTCGAACAGTCCCGGACATTCATTGGGACACATTAAAGTCCACTCCCCATCTTCCTGAACTCGTTTCATAAACAAATCCGGAATCCACATAGCGTAGAATAAGTCACGGGCTCTCATTTCCTCCTTACCGTGATTCTTTTTCAAATCCAGGAAATCGAAGATATCGGCATGCCATGGTTCAACATAAATGGCAAAGCTTCCTTTACGTTTACCTCCACCTTGATCTACATAACGAGCGGTGTCGTTAAATACACGTAACATAGGAACGATTCCATTGGAAGTTCCGTTGGTTCCGGCAATGTAGGAACCGGTCGCTCGAATGTTGTGAATAGACAATCCAATACCCCCGGCCGACTGTGAGATTTTGGCCGTTTGTTTTAGGGTATCGTATATACCGTCGATACTATCGTCTTTCATCGTTAATAGGAAACACGACGACATTTGCGGTTTCGGCGTCCCACTATTAAATAATGTAGGTGTAGCATGGGTAAAGAATTTCTTTGACATCAATTCATAGGTTTCTTTGGCAGCTGCCAAATCGTTCAAATGAATCCCGATAGAAACTCTCATAAGCATATGTTGAGGCCGCTCAACAATTTGCCCATTCAATTTTAATAAGTAAGAACGCTCTAAGGTTTTAAATCCGAAATAGTCATAACCAAAATCTCGGTTATAGATGATGGTAGAATCTAGTTCCTCTGCATTGTCCTGAATGATTTTATATACTTCATCACTAAGCAAGGGCGCTTTTTTGCCGTTACGCGGATTCACATACTCGTACAAATCGGTCATTACTTCCGAAAATGATTTCTTAGTGTTTTTGTGCAAATTGGACACCGAAATTCTCGCTGCCAGTCGTGCATAGTCAGGGTGAGACACAGTCATGGTTGCTGCGATCTCTGCTGCTAAAGTATCTAATTCGGTTGTCGTCACCCCATCGTACAATCCTTCGATTACTCGCATAGCTACCTTTACAGGATCTACCAATTCGTTTAATCCGTAACATAATTTTCGAACCCTTGCGGTAATTTTATCGAACATGATGGGTTCTTTGCGGCCGTCTCTTTTTACTACATTCATTGTTGTTCCTAGTTGTTAGTTGAAAATTTTGAAAAAATCATCTTGATGCATGAGTCTATCTCACACATTATCAAGAATTTATAATAAAATCCGCCGCCTTGGGGCAGGCAGACGGAAGTTGATTAAAAATCTGCGTCGAAACTAATCTTGTTAGATTCTTTGTCTTTATTGGTTACCCCAGCTTTCTGGTATTCTGAAACTCTCTTCTCGAAGAAATTGGTTTTCCCTTGTAGTGAGATCATATCCATAAAGTCGAATGGATTGCTGGAGTTGTATTCTTTCTCACAACCTAATTCCACCAACAAACGGTCGGTTACGAATTCCAGGTATTGGGTCATGAGCTTCGCATTCATTCCTATTAGACTTACCGGGAGAGATTCGGTGATGAACTCTCTTTCGATGTTCAATGCGTCCACAAGTATTCCACGAATTCGTTCTTTTGGCACTTTGTTTATCAAGTGGTGATTGTGCAGATGTACAGCAAAATCACAGTGAACTCCTTCGTCGCGGGATATCAATTCGTTGGAGAAAGTAAGCCCAGGCATTAATCCGCGTTTCTTTAACCAGAAAATAGAACAGAACGCACCGCTAAAGAAGATTCCTTCTACAGCGGCGAAAGCGATAAGACGTTCTGCAAAACTTGGACTGTCAATCCACTTAAGGGCCCAGTCTGCTTTTTTCTTAATCGCTGGAAAATTTTCAATGGCATTAAACAACTGATCCTTTTCCTTGTCGTCTTTTACGTAGGTGTCAATGAGTAGCGAGTAGGTTTCACTGTGGATGTTCTCCATCATGATTTGAAATCCGTAGAAAAACTTTGCTTCACTATACTGAACTTCGTTCACAAAATTCTCTGCCAGGTTTTCATTTACGATCCCATCACTCGCAGCGAAAAAGGCCAAAATGTGTTTGATGAAATAACGTTCATCATCACTCAATTTTGCAGTCCAATCTGTCAAATCTTGATGCAAATCTATCTCTTCTGCGGTCCAAAAACTCGCTTCAGATTTCTTGTACCATTCCCAGATATCATGATGTTGAATAGGGAAAATTACAAATCGGTCCTTGTTTTCTGCTAAAATGGGTTCTACTGCGCTCATTGTCCTTCGTTTTAAATTTTTTAGAATAATTTCTGATTACTAGGGACTAACAAATATGAAAAATTTTAGGACGAAAAAGAGAAAAATGAGTTTTAGGTTTTCAACAAAGTTTTCAACACGTAGGTGTTTGCATTGTTATTATCCTAATGTTAAAATTTTATCTTAATTATCTTATTATCAGTGCTTTAACTAATTTAGGTCAAAGTTATGAACAATCAAATAAATAGTCGTTGAAAACCTCAAAAGCTACCCAATTTACAGGACTTCAACTACATTTAGATAACGTTTTGTTAACGATAATTTTCAACATAAAAAACGAGAAATAAAAATTCATGTTTTCGATAAAAAACGTCAATTTCAGATTAAAAAATAAAAAAACCGAAGATTTCTCTTCGGTTTAAAAAATTAATTTCTAATAATTTATCCTAGGTCATCCGGATCTAATTCATCGATCGCTTCCCAAGTTTCCTCGATGTCCATTCCGGAGCCGGTAACATTAAAATAAAATCGGTTATCCTGCATAAATTGGATCGTACTTCGATTGTTGTTTTTATGATATTCCTCTACGGCTTTCATGCCTTTCTTCTTTACCGTACGTCGCGTTTTATATTCGGTTTCTTCTTCAAAATCCTGTGAAAACAAGATTCGCATACCTGCCGTTGCGGCCGCTCCCATTTCGCCGGCGCCATCCATCACTTCAACTTTGAATCTTTTAGATTTATCTTCATTGGTGTAGGTGGCTTCCACCATAGCGATGTTCATATAAGAACCTTGTCCGGCTTTGTAGCCTGTGCGCTTCATCCCATTAATCTCATCGGGTAACCAGGATTTGAGTTCATCATTGGTAAGTGGAGTCACATCTTTTAATTCTTCGATATCGTCCTGCATATCGTTGAGTTCCTTAAAAGCTTCTTTAGTATTGGACACATTTTGTTTGGTTTCTTTTATTTTTTTCGAAACCGGATTGTCCTTGCAGGCGGCCATAAGCGAGATAGCTAAAAAGGCCAAAAGTAATTTCTTCATAATAATAAAGTTAGTTTGATAATATTGTATAGCTAAGTTAATGATTATCAAATTTCTAACGCTAACCCAAATGGGTTATTTTCCAAGAATTTTCCTATAGTTTAGCGGCTACTTTCTCCAGTTCAGCGTACCAGTTTTCACCAAATTTTCGAATTAAAGCGTCCTTTACGAACTTATACACCGGAACCTTTAGAGAGGCTCCCAAGGTGCAGGCGTCGTTGCAAATGGGCCAGCGATGGTAGTTTACAGCGGCAATTCGCTGTAGTTCTGGACACGAACAGGATATAAATGACAGGAGATAGGTTTTCTGAAATCAACAGCACCCGAATTGTAGGCGTCTTCAATTCCGCAACTGGCAATGCCCTTTTCAGTAAAAGTGACATAGGCACATTCTTTACCATTCACCAGAGGAGTTTCTAACTCATCGGATGCAGATACGATATGAGTTCCCTGTGATTCAATGGCTTCAATACCTTCGGATCGTAAAAAGGGTTTTACCTTCGGATAGATGTCGGCGAGTATTTTTGTTTCTTCGGAAGTAACTGGAGCTCCGGCTTCTCCTTCTATACAGCAGGCTCCTTTGCAGGCGTTCAGATTACATACAAAGTCCTTTTCTATGATGTCTTCGGAAACGATCGTTTTCCCCAGTTGAAACATGGCGCAAAGATAGAATCTTTACTCATATTTCAGCAGAAAAAATAAACCATTTAGCTACTAAAAACTTAAAGTTTAATGCCTAATTTTGCAGCTCTAAATCAAACGGCTATGACCTTAAACGCCAAAGAAATATTTACCGCAGGGATGGTTCTCTTTGCAGTTATTGATATTGTGGGGAACATTCCAATTATCATTTCATTACGTAAAAAAGCCGGTCATATTCACAGTGAAAAGGCATCGATTATTGCCGCTGTGGTAATGACGGTATTTTTATTCCTGGGGGAAAGTATTTTAAAACTTATAGGGATTAATGTGAATGAGTTTGCTGTCGCGGGTGCATTTATCTTATTCTTTATCGCATTGGAAATGATTCTGGGTATCACCTTGTTTAAAGATGATGGCAGTAGTAGCCCCGATGTTGCCTCCATTTTTCCATTGGCCTTCCCAATGCTCGCGGGACCGGGAACATTGACTACTCTACTGTCGCTTCGTGCGGAATACGCCTTGGAAAATGTAATTGTCGCAATCATTATCAATATAGTGGTGATTTACGTGGTGCTGAAAACTTCGGCTAAATTGCAGCGCTTCCTTGGTAAAAATGGAATCGCGATTATTCAAAAAGTGTTTGGTGTGATTCTATTGGCCATTGCTGTGAAACTTTTTACTTCAAATATTCAGGAATTATTTATCTAAGAAATTATGAAAATTTTTATCTACATATTGATCATTATCGGACTTGGGCTCATCGTATTAAATATTACTAAATTAGATTTTGATAACCTTTTTGCAGGAGAAAGTGCAGTGGCAGCCATTGGAATATTAGCAGCGGCCTGTGCGATATTGTTGATGCTCATTTTGAGAACATCACTTCAAATTAAAAAAAAGGATAAGTAAATTATTCGACCTCCGAATTCAATTCCAATACCTTTTCGATCATGGGGTCTCCCTGATTTAAAAAATACTCATACGAATTGTTGTCGAATACCTGTTGGGCAATGTTAGCCTTGAGAGCCAACTTAATCTCTTCACGATAATTACTAATGTCTATCTGTGCCTCTTCCAATCTGGAATAGGAAATGAAATCACTAATAAGCCCTTCATCGGGTTCGTAATTTGCGGTGAACTCCTCTAAGGTAAGTCCGTCGAATTCGTCTCTATTCGCCTCTAAGTATTCGAAAATAAAGTAGCTCATAAATCCGTAGCGGGAAACATATTCCAAAGTTTCATTTTCGACGCTGGTATCTTTCGGAACAAATACATCCGGAATGATTCCACCACCGCCGTAAACAATTTTGCCTTTGGGAGTTTCAAACTTTAGGGAATCGGCGACGGGAATACTATCTGCACTAATCAATTCGCCATTGCGGTAACGTTTTTCATAGTCACTGTAATAGCTACCGTTGCCATTTCCGTAGGGACGTTGAATCGATCGACCCGTAGGTGTGTAATATCTCGCAATGGTTAAGCGAACTGCACTCCCATCGCCCAGGGCCATTTCTCTTTGCACCAATCCTTTTCCGAAACTTCTTCGCCCAACAATGAGGCCTTTGTCGTTATCTTGCAAGGCACCTGCCACGATTTCACTGGCCGAAGCCGAATTTTCGTTAATCAACACATATACCGAACCATCTTCAAAATCACCTCTTCGGGTGGCATAGGTTTTATTTTCGTCGCCATTTTTGTTT
>JABDKT010000062.1 GCA_013002065.1 Flavobacteriaceae bacterium | reverse complement strand
ATCTTAATGGCCGATCTTCGGGAGTTGTTCGAGTCTTTGGGATTTGATGAGGTTAAAACCTATATCCAAAGTGGTAATGTGGTGTTTTCTTCGGAAGGGCAAACCGATATTGAAAAAGTGATTTCGGCTGAAATTTTAAGCAAATTTGGATGGGAAGTCCCTGTTTTGGTGCGAACAACTCTTGAAATCGAAAATGTTTTAAACGAATGCCTATTTCCGAAGGAAAAAATGGAGGACAGCTATTTCACTTTGTTAAAAGAACCGCCGAGTAAAAAGTTGATTGGCGAGGTAAACAAGGTGGAGCAAGCCAACGAAGAATTTTTGGTGACCTCTCGTTGTATCTACTTCTATTGTGCTTTGGGGTATCGAAAAGTGAAACTAAATAACAATTGGTTCGAACGAAAATTGAAGGTTTCCTCTACCACTCGAAACTATCGTACGCTAAATAAATTACTAGAGCTTGCATCAAATTAAAGCACCCGGAGATTGAATCTAAATTCCCACATAAAAATTTGGAATCCCCGGGTTAAAACAAGCCAATACTATTGCTTAATGAGTTTGAAACTTTGGTTGGCTTGATGGTTGGCTGAAATTTGAACAAAGTATAAACCGTTTGGAGCATTTAAATTTTGCTCAATCACTTTTGTGTTCCGAAATTTCTTTTGCTCAATGATTTGACCTAGCATATTTACGACGGAAAGTTCGATTTCATCAATCGCTTCCGAGAGCTGAATTGTGAAACTTCCGTTCGTCGGATTAGGAAATAGTTGGGCTGTTTTCAACTGATTTTCTACAATACCCAAACTTACAAACGCTTGGTTCACCGCTGCAAGTGCATCCAGTTTACCATAGCCCCAGGTTGGATTTGGAGTAGTTCCGGTAAAGCTATCTTCCCTACTGGTATTTCTCAATATTTGTCGTATGAGCTGCGGACTTAGATCCGGATTCACTTGTAGCATCAAAGCAATAACTCCGGTGGATAGAGGTGCTGCCGCACTCACTGCGTTCTGAATACCATACAGTCCGTTACTATTCTGTAAAACATTAAAGCTAAAACTTTCATAATAGGTGTTGTCGGCGTATGCCGCATGGCAAACTTCTCCGCTTGCCACGAAGTCAATTCCTCTTCTACCATCCTGAGTTGGACCCGAACTCGATCCTATCCACAATTCTCCTTCTTCTCCTTGACCGGTGATATCTCTGGGAATTCCGTCTATATCGATCCAATCGTTTTTAACTACATAATCGCCGGG
Organism: Flavobacteriaceae bacterium; assembly: GCA_013002065.1. Classification (GTDB taxonomy): domain Bacteria; phylum Bacteroidota; class Bacteroidia; order Flavobacteriales; family Flavobacteriaceae; genus Aureisphaera. Next base: position 7,775 of record JABDKT010000062.1, on the reverse strand, counting down.
TGTGATTAAGGAATTTGCACTGGCATAGTCGTTAATACTGGTGCCAAAAGTGACGAAATTTCCAAAGCGGTTGTTATTATAATATGTGGATGGATTGAGGACCGCATGGAATCCGCCATCATTTATTTGAGCTCCTTGGAGTATTACTTTGTAGGTCCCGGTGTCGCCGGTAAAATCGATTAAAAGCTCTCTACGATGGGAGGTGGCATCATAGAATTCTACATCGGCACCACGATGGAAAATTCCGATGTCTCCTAAATTGGTGTCGGCTGCAGCTCCTGCGTTTCCGGGTGCTGTGAACGGGCCTTCCACTGTTCCATTGGGTCGCTCTATACTCACTGTAAATCGGTCGTCTTCACTGTACCAAAGATCAAATCGCAAGAAGCCGGCTTCGGCCTTTTCAACCTCAATTTCGATAGTTTCATTAAGGTCGATGCTTCCTGAAGCGTGATTATCATTTCCACCATCGTCTCCCACACCACAAACGAAAGGATGTCCAAGTGCTACGAAATCATCGATGGCTCGACAGATAGAACTAGTGCCGTCTGTAGGGCCTCCAATTGAGCCTATATTCATCAAAGTGACGGAAGGTAAGCCTAATTCGGCGATTTTATCGGCTGCAAATTCGAGAGCTATTGGGATATAAGCCGGGTTGAAGAATCCCGCTTGCCCAGGTTCACTTCCAAAGGGAGGAAAGGGATCGTGCGTAATTTTAATACTTATCAATGTGGCTTTAGGCGCAACTCCTTGAAAATCTCCGGAGGCGGTTCCACTCCCGTTACCGGCTGCGATTCCGGTTGTGGCAGTTCCGTGTCCGTAGCGATCGTTCGATAGAGGAGGATCGTTATTGTCGAGAGCTGCGTCAATTTCGGCTTGATCGAATATGGTTCCAACTCCGTACGGATTGTCCGGGTCACCAGCACCACTTTGATCGATCATATCGAACACATAGGCAAGTCTGGTATTACCGTTTTCGTCCAGAAAATCGGGATGACGGTAATCAATACCACGATCGAGGATAACGATGAGTACATTTTCGCCATCTAAGTTATACTGACTGTAAACTTGGTCTAGGTTGGCTTCCTGTCGGGCAGGAATACCCTGTGAAAAGGTCACTGCTGTTATAGACAACAGCAAAATAAAGGTGATGAGATTTTTCATTTTAAAAAGACTTTTGGATTGTTTAATTAAACATCGCAACAATCTGAAAATGTCATCACTAATTATTTTGGAGGTATCCTATTACTGTTTTCTTTTGTAATAATAAAGGGCAGATAAAAGTAATAATACGACCGCTAAAATATACACCCAAAGAGGTGTTCCGCTATTTAACGGAATGGCCGATGCATCACCCATTAAAATAAGGCCGGCCCAGTAATTTGGGGCAACGGTACGGCCATTTGCAGCAGCAATATAAGTGAGTTTGGCTTGTCGAAGTGCTTCGTCTTTGGACAACCCGTTACGAAGATTGTCGTAAAAAGTACCAATGATTTCAGAACTGGATTTTTCGTCAATTTTCCAAAGACTGGTTAACATACTCTCGCTTCCGGCGTAATTAAATGCATGTGCCAGTGAGATCATGCCTTCTCCCGGTTCGAAGGTGGGCTTCCCGGTTTCGCAAGCGGTTAATATCGTAAGGTTTGAAGCCAGATTATAATCGTAAATTTCGTAAGTGAATAACGAATTGTCTTCGCTAATGCCTCCTTCGGAAACGTTCTTCGCAAAAATTAATCGCGAAAATTCCGGAGTTAGATTATTGGATTCGGCGTGGGTTCCAATATGAATTATTTTATGCTCCTTGGCATTGGTTTTAAATATCTGTTTGGTCGATTTATCATTCAGAAATGACCTGCCCGAAAAGGTTTTGCTGTACTTCTTTGCCAGATTTACGCTGAAAGGTTGCGGTAACAAGGTGATATAGGATTTGTCCAAAGAAGTCGAATCGGTCACGGCGATTTTGTATTTATCCTTCATTTCCTCACTGAATTCTGGAGCAAAGGCAATATAATTGTCGTCATAATTGAATGCTGTTCCGGCCGATTTCAGTAAAAAGAGACTGTAATTATAAGAAATCGAATGTTGGGCCAAAAGACTCGAGGTAGCCATTTCTGAAAAATCTGAAATTTTTGAAGAGGTAAGCGATTCAAAACTCAAATTAAACAATTCTCGATCGGGAATGATAATGACTTTTTCTGTTTGAACTTTATTTTCAAAAGGATTCCAAAGAGTGTTGTACAATTCATAAAGAATAATGGATGTCGATTCTAAGGAATTCTGATTTTCTCCCAATTGGTTGATTAGGTTAGAGGAGTCGCCGTAATCAAGCGAAATCATATGCTGCTCTCCCGAATTTATGACAAAGGCAAAGAGATTGTCTTCAATAAACAGATAACGAATCACCGTGGTGTTGTCAGGTATTTTTTTCTGAAGGTCCCCCAATGGTTCCTCAATGGTAGCATAGCGCAATTGGTAGTATTTAGGGTAGGCTTCCTTTATCGAATCAAGAAATATGCGTAACACTTCGTTGGCTTCAAAATAATCGCTAATATCATTTTCTTCGGAAATGAGCGCCTCCGATATGTCTTGCTTTATTTTATTCTCACGATTGATTACGGAGGCAGGAATATTTCCGAAGTTAATGTTCTTTTTAATGTTGAACTGGGTGCGAATTCGATTATAAATACCCGATTCGTGCAATGAAATTAACTTGTGGAGATATTTTTGGTCGCCCGTTAATTCGTATAAGTTGTAATGAATTCTCTTAGATGTATTGTTAAGTTCTTTGTATTGCGACAGAATATTGTTAATGTCCTCAGTTTTCAATGCCGACGTTTTTCTTCGTTCTAAATAAATTACAGCCTTGTCAATTTTAGCAATTTGTTCTTTGTAAAACTGTACATTTTTGTTGGGCTCAATCCGCAACAAAGAGCGCACTTCCAATAGGGTTATGGTAGGACGTTCAAATTCTATTTGGATGGAATCAATTTTGGACTCTGTCATGGCCATTCCCTTGTCCAAAAATTGGTTTCCTTTAAGAGCAAATTCGCAGGCCTTTTCGTAAATCCCCGATTTATAATAAACCTCGGCCAAATTGGTCATTTCCTTTGCCAATCGGAAATTTTGGTTTCCACCATTTTTTGAGACGTATAAATAAGAGTCGTTTGCTATTTGAATGGCTTCTCTGGTCTCGTTGTTTTCTGCCAAAAATTGCGCATAATCGCGAAGGAAAATGAGATATTCTCGGCTAAATTCGTTTGGATAGGCTTTTTCGAATAATTTTCTACTAGCTTCAAACAGTTTTTTAGCTTCTTCAATTTCTCCCTTAGCTGCTGTGGCTTTAGCTTGAATGGCGAGTATATCTGCTTCCACCGAAACATATCGGCTGGGTGATTCTTTTAAATTGGTTATCGCAGTCTTTGCCGTGTTTATACTTTTATCAAATTCTTTGAGTTCGAATTCGGATAAGGCTATTTGGGCCATTGCATAGGCCAATCGCGGACTCGATTTTTCAAAGACATCTTTTTTCTTTTCGTAGGAATAAAGCAGCATTTCATAGGCCTTGGTTAAGTGACCCGTGTCGTGGTAGAAAGCAGCCAAATTTGAAATTGCAGATGCCAGTAATCGTTTTGATTTGGTAACCAGATACTCGTCGTCGCTACCTGCTATAATTTCTTGTAGCTGCGGAATTATATTCTTTTTTATCTCTATGGCCTCCCCAAGTCGTCCTTGCCCGTCGATTACCAATGCCAAGTTAAACTCAAAGGCGACGATATAGTATTGAAGGTCGTAACCCTTCAGGTTACTTTGTTTTGTAATTTCTATTGCTTTTTCGAAATAATCTTCAGCTTTGTCCAATTTATTCAGAGTCCAGAGGCAAACCGCCACGCCGTTATAGGCATCTGCCAGTACATCTTTTGCAACAGTTTCGGAAGCTTCGTACGCCTTTACCGATGCTTGAAAATAACCCAGAGCTTCATCCAATTCATATAATGCATAGTAATTTCCACCAATGGCATAATTAACTTTCCCTAATTCCTCAGGACGAAGGTCCGGAACTTGTTTTGCGTACTCCAAGGCTTTTTTGGAGGCTTCCAGCGAACGTTGGTCGTTGCCCAAGGCAACGTACATATTATCTAATGACAAATATGTTTTATAGAGGATTCGCGGGTTGGTGGTTTTTGTTTTTAGATTTGTGACAAAGGCTTCTGCTTGGTCGGCACCGAATTCAGCATTTTTTTGTCCTGAACTTATCTTACCGATGTAAACCGGAAATTTATACAGCGAATCCAATCGGTTAGAATCTGTGAAATGTTTTATCTGCTTTTGAAGTTCGGAATTTGCTTCTTGATATTCTTTCTTTTGAAGCAAATCATCGAGCAGTGCTGTGCCTAGTAGTTTAGTGTCCTGTGCCTTGCAAGGGGCAATCAAAAGCATAGCAGGTATGAGCAAAATACCCCAAAATTTGCCGAGAGTAAGATTCATTTAGATGGTTAATCAGTTTCGATGCGAGAAAGTACTTCTTTGGCTCGCTCCGCACTACTAAATGTAAGGTATTTTTTGGCATCTTCCACATTGTCAGCTTTTAAAAACGCCATTCCTAAGTAATAATAAGTGTCTTCTTTAAAACTATTTTGAGTGGCTTCAGACAAGGGTTTAAGATAATAGATGGCGTTATCGTGATTGCCATTGGCCAAATGACTTACCCCTAAAAAGTATAGCAGGGTGTCGGTGGAAACTCCTGAATTTTTCAGCTCTTCCCATTTGGAAATTGCCAATTTGTAATCTCCTTGTTTATAGTTAACCATGCCATCGTAAAAATCAAAGTCATTGTTGGAGCTCATGGTGGTTGGTAACCCCGGATCCGGCTCAAAATACGTATTATAGATTTTCAAATTTTGATCGGGTTGCATAAACCAGAAGAGTCCCAGAGCAACAATTAATATGGCGGCAACCGGATACCATTTTGCAATACCACTTTTCTTAGATTCTAACTTTTGGGGGCCTTTAGTACTTATGTCGCTGTGAAAATCATCCAACTGTTCTCGGAGCACGGCCGATTCAATTCCCAATGCAGTATTCTTAACCCACTCCATTTTTTGTTGAAGTTCGGGGCTGCTTTTCAATTCATTTTCGAAATGGGATTGTTCTTCAGAGTTTAATTGGTTCGCAAGATATTTTTCAATGCGCTCCAATTGTTCTTCGGATATGTCAAATTCGTATTTCATTAGTTTGGGGATAGGGTAAGGGATTTTAATTTCTGAATACAGCGGTATTTTTTATTACGGGCAGAAGCCTCTCCAATATTGTACAAAAGGGCAATTTCGTTCATGGATTTTTTCTGAAAATAGAAAACCTCCAACAGATGTTTACATTCTTCACCCAATTTCTTAAAGGCATTCATCGCAGCTTCAAGTTGTGAGTTTTTTGCCATCTCATCTTCTATTATTCCCTCATCGATTTCATCGGAAACTTGTGCAAAAGATTCGAGAGCGGTTGTTTTTTTAAATTCCGAAGAGCGTAAAAAATCGGTCCATTTATTTTTAGCGATTCGATATAAATAGCCCTGCAAAGCTGTTTCGTTTTGTGGGGTAAACTTATCGGCTTTAATATTTTGATACATGGCCATAAAAGCTTCTTGATATATGTCTTTTGCTTGGGGCTTGGATCCGCTATTTTTCAGAATAAACCCTTCTACTTTAAAGTAATTTTCTTGATATAATTTTTTGAGAACTACCGGGTCGTTCTTCTTTATGGATTGTACAAGTGTAAGCTGCTTATGTATTTCTGTAACTTTCCCCATCTTATGTAGATAAGGGAAAGTTACATAATTTTTCCTTAGCTAAACTTCATGTTACTCGCAACCGGGAAAAGGGACGTCGAAACTTCCCTGAACGCTAATTTGAGAGCCGGGATCGCTGTCTTTTTCTAAGGTAACATTGATGTTGCCTTTATAACGACGACAAATTTCATTTACCGTGATAATTTCAGCAATGATAACGTTTCCGCTACCCGAACTATAGACGGCTCCGTTATCTGAACCATATCTCGCTCTGTTGCCAAAGTTGTCGAATGGCCCCATGCCATATTGTACCTCTTCGACCGGATTATCCACATAGAAGGCAAAGCTATTTCCATTATCATCACTAGATAAGAACAAAGTTCTACCACTAAAATCAATCGTATCGCGATACAATTCGACTAATTTATCACTAAAACCATCACCATTAATCCTTAAAGAAAAATGTCCGGTCTCTTGATTTTGTTCTTCTTCGTTCTCGGTATTGTTGTCATCGTTCGATGAGCATGCAGTCACTAATAAAACCCCGAAGAGTATTATAAGAAATTGTTTCATAATGCTATAATTTAGTTTTGACGTATTCGTTTTTTAGAACATCGGGCAAAAACTAAAATGTCATCACTAATAGAATCTTTCTAATATTCAATGGCGAGGCTTAGTTATTCTTTTTTGAAGTTTTGAATTAAATCTTTTAACTGAGAAAGTTCTTCTTTTAAAGTTTCAATTTCTTCTTGTTGAGATTTTACAGCATTAATGAGCAGGTACGTCATGGACGAATTATCCACTGCGAGAAATTCCTCATTTTCTCTTGTATAAGTTGTCACCATATTTGGCGCCACCTTTTGAAGTTCTTGTGCAATGACGCCCACATAAGATGTATTTTCATTGAACCCCGACAACTGATTGTATTGATAGGTGACGGGTTCTATTTTTAAAATAGTTTCTAAACCTTGGTCAAAAGATTTGATATTTTTCTTTAATCTTCGGTCTGATGCATTGGTCCAAGATCCTCCCCCTGGTTTAGCGGCATTACCATTTACCTCGAAAGTAAAAGCCGGAGCGGAAGTGTTTACCCCTACAAATCCGGTTCCGGCTATTACGGAAAGCTCTGTGCTTCCTCCTGCTCGTATATAGGTGTCTCCGCCGTTGTTATCGATATCGCCCACATAAATATCTTGTGTACCTGTTTGTCGCATTAGAGCGCGATCGGAATTCCCGGCATCGTCATCCAGCTTTATTTCTCTATCGGTTGCGGTACCTCTAATAATTAGGTCGCCATTGCGTAGCGTAAGCGATCCGCCATTTCGAAATTCGAACAACGGATTTCCACCCACACCGTTAAAGACCATTCTATTGGCTCCACTAGCGCCTCTACCATCGTATTCGAGGCTCATTCCTTCGGCTAAACCAACATTTGTAGTTTCGGAGAATTGTAAGACAGGTCTATTGGAAGTATCAGATACCAGTGCGGCAACAATATTTTGCACCCCCGAGGTGCCTTCGTTTGCCACATGAAGAGGGGCTCCGGGAGCTTGATGACCAATAGCAACGTCCCCATTGAACCCTAGGACGTCATTGTCGAATTCGCCGTAAATTAGCGGGGAAGCGCTGTTGGAATTTTCGATGTATAATTTGTTACTTCCAGATTCATTGTAACCGGATTGATACCCTAATGCAATATTGTCGTTTCCACTTGAGTTGTAAAGTGCTTCATATCCTATAGCGATGTTTCGACTACCGGTAGAATTAAGATAAAGTGATCTGGCCCCGTTTGCAATGTTATATAATCCCGTAGTGTTACCAACCAGGGCACCGAATCCGCTGGCTGTATTATGGTGTCCGGTGGTGTTGTTGATTAGAGCTCTTGCTCCATTAGCCGAGTTATAACTGCCTGTGGTGTTGTCATTTAGGGCATAAACGCCATTGGCGGAATTTTCGATACCGGTGGTGTTTCCATAGAGAGCGCTTAACCCAAAGG
>JABDKT010000198.1 GCA_013002065.1 Flavobacteriaceae bacterium | reverse complement strand
ATACAAAGGCAATTACAGTGAATTTCTAGAGAAAAAAGCTGAGCGAGTAGCCATGGAACAAGCAACTGTGGACAAAGCAAAAAATCTCTTCAAAACTGAACTGGAATGGATGCGTCGGCAACCTAAGGCTAGAGGCACCAAGGCCAAGTATCGCGTAGAAGCATTTGACGAAGTGAAAGAAAAGGCCCATAGTGGTAAGCAAACAGCGGAAATGGAAGTCAACCTTAGGGGAGAACGACAGGGCAAGAAAATTCTGGAGATGCATAAAGTCAATAAGGCCTTTGATGGCAAGGTTATGCTCAAGGATTTTGATTATGTATTCAAGAGAGGCGAGAGAGTCGGGATAATTGGAAAGAATGGAGTCGGAAAATCGACTTTTTTAAATCTGCTCACGGGTGGGTTGCAACCCGATAGCGGAAAAATGGAATTGGGGCTGACAACAAAAATGGGTTACTATACGCAGGATGAAACGATTTTTGATCCTAATAAGAAAGTCTTAGACATTGTAAAAGAAGTGGCCGAATATATCAGCTTGGCGGATGGTAGTGAGGTAAGTGCCTCAGCCTTGCTGACCCAATTTCTTTTCCCTCCTAAGATGCAGTACAATTTTGTTGGGAAGCTGAGCGGTGGTGAAAAGCGACGACTACAGCTCATGAGAGTGCTTATGGCCAATCCGAATTTCCTGATTTTGGATGAGCCCACAAATGATTTCGACATCATGACACTCAATGTTCTAGAGCAATACTTGGAAAAATTCTCGGGTTGCGTCATGATTGTCTCCCATGATCGATATTTCATGGATAGATTAGTGGATCACTTATTCATTTTCCAAGGAAATGGAAAAGTGAAGGACTTTCCTGGGAATTACTCAGACTTTAGAAACTCGAGTCTTCAACTTTCGAATGAAGAAAAAACTCAGAAAAAAGAGAATTCAGCTCCGGCACCTCCAAAGACAGAATCGAAGAAAATGAGTTTCAAGGAAAAGCACGAATTGGAAACGCTTGAAAAAGAAATGCCAATGCTAGAATCTAAAAAAGCTGAACTCACGGCTCGACTAGAAATCGAAAGGGAATATAATAAGTTGGAAGCGATTGGAAAGGAGCTCAATTCTGTAGAAGAAGATTTGGAAGAAAAAGAAATGAGATGGCTTGAATTAAGTGAGATGAGGGCATAAAAAAAGGCGCCTTTTAAGCGCCTCTTCGTCCTATGAAACATTGATTTTTTAGTTTTCAAGGAGATAATAAGTATCTCCTAAATAATCAAACATGTGAGAGCTGCCTGACAACATTTTGTAATCGCTTACTTCCATGTTATTTGTGTTGAAATCCGCTTTTAAGATTTCTTTTATCACATTGCCATTTGCATCCATAATCTTCACCTTCGCCTTAAAAGATTCGTCAATTATTAGCTCGATTTCTTCGAAAGCACTGTCTTCAACAAGCCAGTTGTAATTTTCATTCATGGTACTGCTTTCAGTTCCCATTGAGAGTGTTAGTAGTAAATTTATTAGTAAAATTTTCATAACGTTTATGAGTTAGTCCTAGAATTTTATTTTGTTTTTTGTCCGTGTTAATGTTTACGAAGAAGAATATTTTAAGTTTTAAGTATTTGATCTTTTTATTTACAACTCGCATCAACTATTAATATGATGCCAACTTGCTTAGAAAAGTTGCACTGTATCATCAAAAATTTCCGATTGTCACAATTTCCAAACTGACCAGCCGCGGTAACGTTTGCTTAACTCATGACTCATAGATATACCTTCGTTTTTTCTATAATTTTGACTCTTTCTGCATGTGGTCAGCAAACATCGTCTGCTAATAATACCGTCAATTCTTGCGAAGGTTGCAAGGCTTATGAAGAATATGGAGACAAAAGGCTAACCTCAGTAGATACGCTTCCTGATTTCGATAAAAATGGGCCCCACATATTGCTTACCGGAACCGTGTTTCAGTATGACAGAAAAACGCCAGCAGAAGATGTGATTTTATATATCTATCACACTAATCGAGAAGGTATTTATCCAAAAACCGGTAACGAAAAAGGCCATGCCAAACGGCACGGTTATCTGAGAGGTTGGGTTAAAACAAACGAACGTGGTGACTATGCTTTTTACACATTTAGACCTGGAGCCTATCCCTCGAG
>JABDKT010000039.1 GCA_013002065.1 Flavobacteriaceae bacterium | reverse complement strand
CCTGCCAACATTTTTGAAAGCAATTCGTTCTTGGTTACTTTAATATCGTTCTGAAGAGAAGTCAACTTGGTTTTCGAAGCTACCAAAGGAAAACCTTCGTAGTTATAATTTAACCAATCGATATTCTTACCATCTCTACGCTCTACTGGAGCGGTTGAGAAGTTTGATTCAATCGAACTTTTGATATCGTCGATTCCTTGGAATTTCGCAACTGCAGTATCGTTTAACACGGCTAGCATGTCGGTTCTATACTTATTAATTGCATCTAAAAATTCCTGTCCTTCAGGTTTCAATTTATCACCTTGGAAGAATCTTCTATCCAAAAAGTCTGGTTTGTCCTGAACTTCATAGTCTTCAGCTTCTTCAGCCTTGATAGTTGCCATCATAGCACCTTTGAGGTCTTCGATGTAAGTATCTAAAGATGAAGATATCTCTGTTACCTGATCTGCTTTCGCTTTTACCGCTCTATACTGCTCTGGTTGCTCGTCTGCTTTAAGCGCGAGATCTTCCATGAAAGCAACATTACGTTGAGAAGTAGCTACGTTTGCTTCAGATATTTTCTTATCTAATAATCCAAAGGCAGATAATACCTCTTTGGACATATTGAGTGCTAGCATTGCGATGAAAACCAAATACATTAGGTTAATCATCTTCTGCCGCGGGGATAGTTTTCCACTTGCCATTTTAAATCCTTTTTAAAGTTAGTATTTAACTACAGTTGAAAAACTATTAGTTTCTGTTCATTGCAGTCAACATTCCACCGTAAACTCCATTTAAGGAAGATAGGTTCGTTGCTAAGTGCTCCATCTGAGCTTTTAGCTGCTCTGCATTCTCTACTACACGCTCGTTAACTTCCGCTTGACGGCTGGTAGATTCTACTTGTACTTTATAAAGACTATTTAAAGACTCCATTTGCGCGGCTGCAAGTGCCATTTCTTCACTATACTTCTTCGTAGAGCTCATAGCTTCGGCGGTTGGGGCCATACCTTTAGCTGCATCTTCGAAAGAACGAATACTATCACCAAGACTTGTCATCAATTCTGAATCAATTTTTGCATCCTTAAGCATCTCATCTAATTTCTTAGATAAAAGACCTTCTGGATCTTGGGGCGCATTTTTGTCTTTTACTTTACCTCCGGCTAATTCCGGGTAAACTAAAGACCAATCTAGATCGTCTTCTACCGGCTCGAAAGCAGAGATTGCGAAAATGATTGCTTCAGTAATTAATCCAATCGCCAAAAGTAGTCCACCATTAAGTGGTCCTAGCTCCCAGTGAAGGATTTTAAATAAGGCTCCTAAAATTACAATAGAAGCTCCAAGCCCGTAGGCCATGTTAAATAATTTCTTGGATGATTTTGACTGTGCCATAATACAATAATTAAGTTAAGTTAATAATAAGTAGGTTAATTAATACGGGGACTTTATCTAGCGTCACCAAAATTTTGATTTAATACTACGTCGGTTCCCATGTAATCTTGAACCGTTCGGAAGCCAATATAACTTCTGGCAGAATCTGCGTACTCATAATCACGAGTACTTACCTGAAGGAAGTAGGCAACGTCTTTCCATGAACCACCACGCACTACTTTACGCATATTATCTTCGTCGTTGACGTTAGGGTTCATAGTAGATGAATATTCATAAGAATCGGGATCGTAAGAAGATGCCACCCATTCGCTTACATTACCCGCCATATTATATAGGTTGTAATCGTTTGGTTCGTATGCATCTGCTTCTACAGTATACAACGCTTGGTCTGCTGCGTAATCTCCACGCAAAGGCTTAAAGTTGGCCATAAAACAACCACGGTCGTTTTTAGCATAAGGCCCTCCCCATGGGAAAGTAGCAGATTCCAAGCCACCACGAGCAGCATACTCCCACTCTGCTTCTCCTGGAAGACGGAATGAGTTTACGTGTTGTCTGTTACGTGATTTCTGATATGAATTTTTATAAAGCGTTCTCCAAGCGCAAAAAGCTTTGGCTTGTTTCCAATTTACTCCTACAACGGGATATTCGCCATAAGCTTCATGCCAGAAGTAATCGTTGTGCATGGGCTCATTGTATGAGTAGTTAAAGTCTTTAATCCATACAGTAGTATCCGGGTAGATCGCTACTGTGTCTTTTTTAATGAAGTCTTTTCTTCGTTTACCAGAAGCTCGAGCAGCTGCCTGAATGTCCATGTGAGTGTATTGGAACAATAGTTTTTGCACATCGATGGTACGTTGTCCATTGTAAGCTTCTTCAGCAGGGATATACATAGTATCCATTACTTCTGAATAGTATTCATCTGGATATTCCGAAGTATCCCAAATAAGGTCAACATCGTTATTTATCTTACGTCCTGCATAAAAATCATCTCCCATTCCGAAGTAATTGTCATACATATACTGTTCGTAAGGAGTCATTTCTTCATTTTCCTGATCTACAAAGGCAAATTCACCAATTCCTTCCTCACCGGGAGTTGCTCCCACCTCATCGGCTAGAATGGCTAATTTCAAGCGAATCGTTGAATCACGAACCCACTCCACAAATTGTCTGTACTCTGCATTTGTAATCTCGGTTTCGTCCATGTAGAAGGAACGTACCGTAACCGTCCTTGTAGGGGCGTCGTTCACCGCTACAAAGTCATCATCTGCTTTACCCATGATGAAAGATCCACCAGGAATAAGCGTCATACCGTAAGGCTTTTGAGGGTACCATTTTTTACCTTTTGCACCGACTAGCTCCCCTCTGTCTCCAGAGTTACAACTAAACAAAAAGGCAACCATCGCAGTTAATGCAATAAACTTCTTCATAGGTATTTAGGTTAAATTTAATAAGATTTAAGGGCGTAAACCTATCTATAAAATTTTAAAAAAACAACAATTTCTTTAAAAAACCCTTAAATCTAGTTTTCTTAGTTTGTATGATTATACTTCATTCTTTCGGCGGGCTTTAAACCACCTTTCAGGAATTTCCTGATTTGTTGCACTCAAATATTCGCCATAAGTGCAAGGTAATAACGTATGTCTTTTTAATTTATTATTAACATTCGAAATAAAAGGTAATTCAATCCACCAACGCCCGGTTTTATTGCTCTTCTTAAAGACTAAAATTTCATCGTCAACAGGAACTTTATAGGTAGTGTAGTACTTTTCATTCGAAAAATCGTCATCTTCTACCCTAAAGTTCACACCTTCAATGAAATACCAGATAATCTGAGCCATTAACACAGCGGCATTCTCGGCCTGAACATACTCTTTTAGCTCGTATAAACCAAAAGAACTTACTTTATTGCTTATACCAGCGTAACGAGCAATGGCGCATATTTCGCGACCATCAAACCCATTTGGGCTAGTACTATATGTATAACTTATTTCTGAACTTTTTATTGCGGAAACATCCATCGAAACAATATTCGCATCCCTCATAATTGGTTCAACCGAAGTGATATCGGCTGTTACCTTCCCCAATCGGTAGGCGTCAAAAAATAATTTGTCCATTAAACCTATCTCTCCCGGCGGATTATAATAGCTCTGATACCCCAAAACACTATAATTAAATAAATTATAGGGTTTATCTACTATGATCTTACCCACATACGATTTATTCGAAATAGGCTTCTCTGCGTCTCCCAGATCGAATCTGGCGTCAACATTCACCATATTCACCATTTTTAACACATTATCGTATGAGCGATAGTGGGAATACAGCAAATCCTGACTTCCGCCTAATATAATAGGTATAATGTCATTCTTCAATAATGCCTCGTTAACAGTCTTAAACGCAAAATACGTGTCCTCTACGGTCTCTCCCTTGGTAATATCACCTAAATCGACCATTTTTTCGGTCCAATTTCCGGGATACAATCCGTAAATAGCTTTTCGAACCGTATCAAAAGACACCGATTCTCCCAAATAATTGACATCGTTACGGTTTTCGCACACTCCCAAGAGAGCAAATCGAACTCCTTTTAATTCGGGCAACTCCCCTTTTCTAACATGTATCCCTATTTCTTTGCCTAAGACACCCTGAGCCAATATTTCTCTATGGGCAACAACCGATTTAGATACTGGAGAAAGAAATTCTATCATTTTTTCTTAGCAGTGGATTTTTTTCGAGTTTTCTTTTTGGGTGCTTTCTTTTCAATAAGTTCCAAAGCTTGATCCAAGGTAATCTTATCGGCTTTGGTAGATTTAGGCAATTCGATCTTCGTCTTGCCTTTTATCAAATTAAATCTTCCCCAACGGGCTTTCTCCAGACGAATTCCCTCTTCCGGCCATTCATTGATCAACTTATCGATCTCTTTTTGCTTCTTAGTTTCAATGAGTTCAATGATGTCGGCTTCCGACAGATCATCAAAATCGTATTTTTTGTTCACATTAATGAACATATTGTTCCATTTGATAAACGGACCAAATCGACCCTTCCCTTTTTGAACCGGCAAACCTTCATACATATATATAGGTGCATCGGCCTTTTTCTTTTCTTCAATGAGTTCTTTTGCCATCTCCATACCTACATCCAATGGATCAACACCCTGAGGTATTGAGATGAACTTCTTTCCGAAGCGTACATAAGGTCCATAGCGGCCATTTGCCACTTCAACTTCTTCCCCATCGTAAACTCCCAATGTCTTCGGAAGTTTAAAAAGATCCAAAACCTCTTCAAAAGTGACCAAATGCAATTGTTGATCGGGCCTTAAACTCGCAAACTTCTTATCCTCGTCTTCCGGCGCTCCAATCTGAGCCATGGGACCAAACTTCCCGAGACGCACTAAAACCATTCTTCCGGTTTCTGGATCTTCTCCCAAAATACGTTCTCCACTTTCACGATCGGCATTTTCTTGAACATCTTCTACGTGAGGATGGAATTTTTCGTAAAACTCCTTCATCATCGATCTCCATTCCTCCTTCCCTTCAGCAATATCATCAAAATCCTCTTCCACTTTTGCTGTAAAATTATAGTCGAGTATGTCGTTGAAATGATCTACAAGAAAATCGTTTACAATCATTCCGATATCAGTAGGAACCAATTTCCCCTTATCACTTCCTATTTTTTCTGAAAGCTTCTTGTCTTTAATTCCGTTCTCATCCAACACCATTTGAAGGTACTTTCGCTCCACTCCTTCTATGGTACCTTTCTCCACATAATTTCTATTCATAATGGTAGAGATAGTTGGTGCGTAGGTAGAAGGTCTTCCAATTCCCAACTCTTCCAATTGTTTTACCAAGGATGCTTCCGTAAATCGATACGGCGGACGCGTAAATCTCTCGGTGGCGGTGATGTATTCTTTCGACAGTGAATCGTTAATGGCAAGGTTCGGTAACATTCCATCTTGCTCTTCTTCTTCCAAATCGGTTCCTTCGAGATACACTTTTAGGAATCCGTCGAATTTTATCATTTCTCCGTTCGCAGTAAATTGTTCATTCACCGTATCCGAGGAGAGAATATCAATCTTTACGTTGGTTCGTTCCAACTGGGCATCGCTCATTTGCGACGCGATGG
The DNA here is from genome assembly GCA_013002065.1 of Flavobacteriaceae bacterium. GTDB lineage: Bacteria > Bacteroidota > Bacteroidia > Flavobacteriales > Flavobacteriaceae > Aureisphaera. Next base: position 2,955 of record JABDKT010000039.1, on the reverse strand, counting down.
TTCGTTTCCAAATAAGTTGATACAATCGTTCTTGATCACTATCTCCCGTAATCGTTTGGCGAGACATATCGGTAGGACGAATCGCCTCATGTGCTTCTTGAGCACCTTTTGATTTTCCTTTGTAATTTCTTGGCTGACTGTATTTATCTCCGTACAAGTTTGAAATGCTTTTTTGAGCTGCATTTCGAGCATCGTTTGAAAGATTCACACTATCGGTTCTCATATAAGTAATAAGTCCAGCTTCATACAATCGCTGTGCGATGGTCATGGTTTTACTCACCGAAAAGTAAAGCTTTCGAGAGGCTTCCTGCTGTAAAGTAGAAGTGGTAAATGGTGGAGCCGGTGATTTTTTAGCCGGTTTTTTTACTAAGTCTGAAACTTTATAATTGGCACCAATGTTCTTTTGAAGGAAATCTCGTGCCTGTGCTTCGGTTTCGAAGTTCTTCGGAAGTTTTGCCTTGAATTTATTACCGTTCTCCGTCGTAAATTCGGCATCGACTCTATACGATGCCACCGGAGTGAATTTTTCAATTTCGCGTTCTCTTTCTACGATTAAACGCACTGCTACCGACTGGACCCTTCCGGCCGATAACCCGCCTTTCACCTTACGCCAAAGTACCGGAGATAGTTCGTATCCTACCAATCTGTCCAAAACTCTTCTTGCTTGCTGAGCATTTACTAAGTTGTAATCAATCTGTCTAGGATTCTCGATCGCCTTTAAAATCGCCGACTTGGTTATCTCATGAAAAACAATACGTTTTGTTTTCTCTTTCTCCAGTTTTAAGGACTCGGCAAGATGCCAGGCTATGGCTTCTCCCTCTCGGTCTTCATCACTTGCCAGCCAAACCATTTCGGCTTTGTTGGCCAATGCCTTTAATTCTTTTACAAGACTTTTCTTGTCACTCGAGATGATATATTTGGGGGTAAAATCTCCATCCACGTCCACACCTAACTCCTTGGAAGGCAGGTCTGCAATGTGCCCAAAACTTGAAGTTACCTTGAAATCTTTTCCAAGAAACTTCTCTATTGTTTTGGCCTTTGCAGGGGACTCAACAATCACTAAATTCTTTGCCATAGTGCATAAATTTGGAGTACAAAAGTATGTGATTTTTTTTACACACTTTTTCGACTCCTCTATTTTAATGTTCTATTAACACTAAAACAGGGACTTAATCTCAACCTGTAATTAAGGGATTTTTAGAATTTTTCAGCAGGTATATTGTCTCCTAAATTTTGCGGTGCATCGTCGAAACCAACTGTATCTTTATAGAAGTAATACATAGGCAAATGAACAAAATAAGCCGTGGCGAATATTCCTATTATACATAGTATTATTCCCAGTTGCGCAATGAGGGATGAAACAATGATGAGCCCAAATACAATAAGCCAGTATTTATTTCCCAACTTGAATCCGGCTTTGATAATTTCGGACACACTCAACTCTTTATTAAAAGCGAAAATAGGTATCATGAGCTGAATTGGAACCATCACATAAAAAATAGGAAGATAACAGGCTAAGGCAGCAACGATGGCAATTCCGAAGGTTGCTAAAGAAAGAAGCAATAGTTTGGTAAAGTTACCTTTCAGAAATACAAAATAGCCCCCTACATCTTCCGGAGAACCTGTATCCTTCTTCTTCACCACCATATAGAAATGAGCTGTAATCACAAAGGTGAAAACTTGCATCACGAACGATAAAACCAATACTATCATGACATACACTATCCAATAAAGTATCGAATAATCTACAGACGGTTCATAATAATAAGGATCCCCTCCATAGGTGAGCATTTCAATATACATGGGTAAAAGAGGAATATACACCACCAACAAAAAAGGCACAATGGCTATCATGGTTAACAACACATGGGTGAGTCCGTCAACCCAAACGTCTTTGAATATATTGAAGCTTTTGGATAATATATCCCCGAAATCGGCTTTTCCGGCTCTCTCTATCTTATGAAAAATATCGGTTTGCATGGTGAAATTGATTGGTTAATTAGACTATAAAAGTATAAAAAAGAAATCTGCCACTTTGTCACTTTCCTCATTTATATCTTATCTTTGCATATTATTTGACAATCAAAAGACCGGAATGTTACGCTGAAAGTAACTTAGGAATATGGAAGAGAAGATTATAGACGAAAATAAACAAGGGCAATCTTTGGTTTTAGCCGCTAAAGAGGGTAATAGTCGCAAGCTTTATATCGAAAGTTACGGTTGCCAGATGAATTTTAGTGACAGTGAAATTGTTGCTTCCATTTTGGCCGAACAAGGCTTTAATACCACCCAGCAATTGGAAGAAGCCGATTTGGTCTTGGTAAATACCTGTTCTATTCGAGATAAGGCAGAACAAACCGTTCGTAAACGCCTGGAAAAGTACAATGCCGTAAAACGAATCAACCCTAAAATGAAGGTTGGAGTTCTTGGCTGCATGGCCGAACGATTGAAAAGCAAATTCCTCGAAGAGGAAAAAATTGTTGACATGGTCGTGGGCCCGGATGCTTACAAAGACTTACCTAATCTTTTAAAAGAGGTTGAAGAAGGAAGAGATGCAGTCAATGTCATACTTTCCAAGGACGAAACTTATGGTGATATCTCTCCCGTTCGCTTAGGCGGAAATGGAGTGACTGCATTTGTGAGTATTACTCGTGGATGTGATAATATGTGTACCTTTTGTGTGGTGCCCTTTACGAGAGGGCGCGAGCGCAGCAGGGATTTCAGCAGTATTGTAAATGAGGCGACCGAATTGGTTGCCCAAGGGTATAAGGAGGTGACCTTGCTGGGGCAGAATGTGGATTCCTATAAATGGACAAATCCAGAAACCGGAGCCTTAGTCTCTTTTGCCAAGTTGCTGGAAATGGTCGCGGAAGTGCACAAAGACCTCCGCATCCGCTTTTCTACTTCTCATCCCAAGGATATCACGGATGAAGTGCTGTTTACCATGTCGAAATA
>JABDKT010000020.1 GCA_013002065.1 Flavobacteriaceae bacterium | reverse complement strand
CAACCTACTTAATCTCCACAATAATTATAATTCATCGATTCGTGTTGATTTGCTCACAAGGGAAATTATTTTCACCGATAAATTTTCGGTGCTAAAAGGTTATTTCGACGAGGTAGAATTTCGTCGTTACAATGAGAGTATGGGGATTTTTTGTATCGATGCAACCGATTGCCTAAGAAGCAACGATACTGAGTCGGGAGATAGAGAATCTCCTAGAAAACGATACACTTTCGGGATAAAGAGAAACGGAGTCGCTATTCCAGAAACCGACATCGCCATTTCGAAGTTAAATGCCATGCTGCAAAATTTGCAGGGGAAGTCGGTTCCAAGTGTTCCAAACCCGGTTTCTTCCGAAGTACAAACTCAACTTTCTATAATCAATAACGCTTTCAATCAATACAACAGCTACGGTACGGTTTTTAGTGTAAAAAGTGGACGCCTTCATTGGGACAGTCTTGTGGCGAATGTTTCGGGGGCGATTAAAGACCTTACTTTCTATATTGATTATGACAATAAATGGATTGTGATGAAATGCGTATCGGGAGACTGCCTTGAAGGAGGAATAAACAAAGGCAGCTATTCGATGGGACTTCAAACCTCAAACGGAGACATAGCCCCGAATATAGAGAATGTGTTGCAAGCCTTTAATACTTTGAGAAGAGAGGTTTTAACTCGATAAAAAATTAGAGGCATTCTATAAATAGGGCAGATGCCTTATTTCCCAAATGTCGGAAACCTACTATTTTTAAGTAACTTTATAAACGTTGTTACTTATGAACATCAAAATTGCCATAGTAGATGATAATTCATTCCTTATCCATGCGATTAAGGAAAAGCTATCTTTCTTTGAGGATATAACCGTAAAGCACACATCCCTCAATGGGAGCGAACTCTTGGCAAAGTTAGAAGAGAATCACAATCTTGATTTAATCTTAATGGATATTGAAATGCCGGTACTCAACGGTATCGAATCCACTCAAATGGTGAAGCAAAAATATCCGCAAATCAAGATCATCATGCTTACGGCCTTCGACAACGATGAGAATATCTTTAATGCCATCAAAGCGGGAGCCGATGGGTATTTACTCAAAGAGATAGACCCCAAAAAGTTGTACAACGGTATTATCGAAACTTTAAATGGTGGTGCCGCTATGAATCCATCCATAGCTCTCAAGACGTTGAAATTACTTCGGAATCCCATGAGTATTCAAAACGAAAAGGAAAAGGAAGAAATTTCATTGTCAAAACGGGAAGTTGAAGTGCTGGAACAATTGAGCAAGGGATTGAGTTATACCTTAATAGCCGATAATCTTTTTCTCTCTCCAAGCACGGTGCGAAAACATATCGAAAATATTTATAAGAAGCTTCAGGTACACAGTAAAATTGAGGCTGTTCAAAAAGCAAAAAATCACAATTTGATATAAAAAAACCCCTCGAATAGAGGGGTTTATATTTTGAACGAGCTTGAAATTACAGTCCGAAAGCGCTCTTCACGGCATCCACATAATCCAATTTCTCCCAGGTAAATAATTCAACTTCTAACGTCTTCTCTCTGTGATCGGGAGTATAAAAAGTTTTGGTTACCACTTCATTGGTTCTGCCCATATGTCCGTAGGCAGCTGTTTCAGAATACATAGGTTGCCTCAATTTGAGTCTCTTCTCAATGGCCGAAGGTCTCATATCAAATAATTCTGAAACTTTCTTAGCGATTTCTCCGTCGGTCAAATCCACTTTGGACGTTCCGTAGGTATTTACAAAAATACCCATGGGTTCTACCACTCCAATTGCATAACTCACCTGAACCAATACTTCATCACATAATCCGGCGGCCACTAAATTCTTGGCTATATGTCGTGTTGCATAGGCTGCAGATCGATCCACTTTACTTGGGTCTTTGCCGCTAAAGGCGCCACCACCGTGTGCTCCTTTTCCGCCGTAAGTATCCACAATAATTTTTCGGCCGGTGAGGCCGGTATCTCCGTGAGGTCCGCCAATTACGAATTTTCCAGTGGGATTGATATGAAACTTGATATCATCGTTAAATAAATCTTGTATCTCCGACTTACATTTTGCCTTAACTCTCGGAATAAGAATGTTGATCATGTCATTCTTAATTTTTGCGAGCATTCTATCATCATCTTCATCAAAATCGTCGTGTTGCGTAGAAATTACAATGGCATCGATTCGAATGGGTTTGTTGTCGTTATTGTATTCTATAGTCACCTGACTCTTAGAATCGGGTCTTAGGTAATCGATTTCATTATTTTCACGTCGCAATGCAGCCAGTTCCTTCAAAATAATATGAGACAAATCCAATGCCAACGGCATATAGTGATCGGTTTCTATGGTTGCATAACCAAACATCATTCCCTGGTCACCGGCGCCTTGTTCATCTTCGTTTTCTCGATCTACTCCGCGATTTATATCGTCGCTTTGTTCGTGTATGGCCGATAAAACCCCACAGGAATTTCCATCGAATTGATATTCCCCTTTGGTATAACCTATTTTATTGATCACATCCCTTGCAATTTTCTGAACATCCAAATACACCTTCGATTTTACTTCACCGGCAAGCACAACCTGTCCCGTAGTAACGAGGGTCTCGCAAGCCACTTTAGATTGTGGATCGAAAGCCAAAAAATTATCAATAAGAGCATCACTAATTTGATCTGCTACTTTATCCGGGTGTCCTTCAGAAACACTTTCTGAAGTAAATAAATACGCCATAAATGGTACTACTTTAAAAATTGTGAAGATTTGACGTGAGCGTCGAAGGTAGTTTGCACTGCCTTTAGCATTTTTTTTCGAGGTTGCAATCAGTCAAATCTTTCCTCATTCAGCGCACAAATGTACATAAATCTGTTACATTTTGAAATTGTTTTGGGAATAATTGAAATACGAAAAAACGCCGCCACAAAATATTCGTGACGGCGTTTCGCAATTAACAAAACAACCCTTAATGTTCGTTAAGTCTGAAATCTGGGTAAGCAGTCATTCCATGCTCGTGAAGATCTAGTCCTTCCATTTCTTCTTTTTCCGAAACACGTATTCCTACTGTCTTCTTTAGGGCAAAAATGATAATAAATGAGGTGATGATACAGAAAGCAGCATAGCATCCTACACCTGCAAGCTGATAAGAAAATTGCTCCCATCCAGCTTTGGCGCCAAATATCCCTACTGCCAGTGTTCCCCATATTCCGCAAATTAGATGAACGGCTATGGCGCCCACTGGATCGTCCAGTTTTAGGAATCTGTCGATGAGTGCGACACCCAAAACAATAATAATCCCACCAATAATTCCTATGATGACGGCCTCATTGGGATTCATTTGATCTGCACCTGCTGTGATGGCGACCAAGCCTCCTAGGATTCCGTTTAGGAACATGGTAAGATCGAGATTTCTGTATAGTACCGTGGATGTTAAAAAAGCTGCGACTCCTCCCGATGCTGCTGCAAGACATGTGGTGACAAGTGTAAGTGAAGTGGCTTCGGGATCTGCCGAAAGTACCGAACCTCCGTTAAATCCAAACCAACCTAGCCAGAGTATGAGAACTCCTGCCGTCGCCAGCGGGATATTGTGGCCGGGAATAGCGCGGGGTTTTCCGTCTTTGAATTTGCCAATTCTTGAGCCCAGCAACCAAACGGCAATTAGGGCAGCCCAGCCGCCAACCGAGTGTACAAGTGTCGATCCCGCGAAATCGTAGAATCCGGCTTCTTTTATTAATTCACCTGCTTCATTTACTTCGTTTCCGAGAGTGGAAAGAAATCCACCTCCCCATTGCCATGAACCGGCTATGGGATATACAATTCCCACATAGATAATGGTGAAAATCATAAAGGGGCCAATTTTGATACGTTCCGCTACAGCTCCAGATACAATGGTGGCAGCAGTGGCTGCGAACATTCCCTGAAATAGAAAATCGGTCCACCAGGTGTATCCTCCGTCTGCATAATCTGGAGTCATCCCGTTTTCAGGAGGGGCAATCCCGGGAACTATTGAGCCAATAAAGCCGTTAAATTCTCCGGGATACATTAAATTAAAACCAACAATATAGTAGAGAAGTAAGCCTACGGTGATGATAAAAATATTCTTGAAAAGAACATTAATGGTATTTTTAGGACGGGTAAGGCCAATTTCTAGCAGTCCAAAACCAAGATGCATAAAAAACACCAATGCTGTACACAACATCATCCATATATTATTTGCAGTAAAAATTTCCATAATTCGTTTTTTGATTGATTTTTAGTTTAGGGTGTCTTTTCCTTTTTCGCCGGTACGGATTCTGTAAGCTTCTTTTATTTCGCTCACAAATATTTTTCCATCACCTACTTCGTGGGTACTGGCAGCTTCGATAATTGTCTTGATGGTGATTTCTTCAAATTCATCATTGACTACGATCGAAAGGAATCTTCTTTGAATGTCGCTAGTGCTATAACTAACACCTCTATAGACATGTCCTTCTTTTTCGTTTCCTTGTCCAGTAACATCCCAATAGGTAAAGAAATTGACTCCTACTTCATGGAGCGCTTTCTTTACTGCGGAAAATTTTGATTTCCTAATGATTGCTTCTACTTTTTTCATGAGAATGGTTTTTAATTAAAGTCATATATGGCTGCCAGCACGAAGGAGGTCAATGACTTGGTGGGTTCCAAATCGTTGTCCAAAAAGGACTCTTCGCTTGTGCTGTCCAGTCTTAATTCAGGTTTTATTGTTAAGTTTCCTACGCTGTAACTGCCAGTAAGTGTGATGTCTATCACGCTGGCATCTCCATCGGTATCATAAACGCCAATAGCTCCGGCCCCTCCTTCGGTTTCGGCAAAATATTCGCCTCTCACTCCAATGCTGAAAGCATCGCTTGCCTGAAACTGAGGATAAAGTGCCACTCCGTAGAATGCGCTTCCGTCCGTATCGTTATAAGTAGCGTTCAACCCAAGGAAAAAGGAGTCGGTTAAGTCATGACCTGTGGTTAGATCCACCTGAAATGTAGGTTCAAGACTTCCGTTACCTTGTCTTCCGTAAAGAAAATTGAGAAAGGTGTCTTTGAAACCAACTTGTGCTCCCAGCGTGTAGTTGTTATTTAAATTAAATTCGGTACTGTCTGTGTTGTTAAATATTCCAACCATAGCAGACCAGTCGTCGGTTATAACAAAATCTGCTTTCAATCCAGTATGTGAAAACGGACCATAAGAGAACATATAAGAAGTGCTGTAATTAAAATTAGCCGTAGGAGAAATAACTTCGTATCCCAAAAAGGTGTTGAAATTTCCAAAGGTTAACGTGACGGCATCACTCACATTCCAGTAAACATATAATTGGTTTACAATACTGCTGTTGCCATCCGGACGCAAAAACTCTGATAGGAAGGTAGCATCCTCGCCACGTGGACCGAAAACCAAGTCACCCACGAATCCTACTTTCTCTCCTTGATAACTAGCAATAACATTTACCATGCCCAGAGCAAAACCATTGAGGTTGGCAAATGAAGTATTTGGGCTAATGGCATCTGCCCCATTGGGCCCGGAAATGTTTTGCCGGAAATACGCATCTACGCTTCCGGAAAATTGAAATTTCTTAACGGGTTCTTTTTCTTTTTCCAAATCTGTTTCTTGAGCATTTAAATTGAAAACCAATAAAAATACCATTGGGTAGTAAATTAACTTCATAAACTGTTTGATTTTTGATTGATGAAGCGTCAAAACTATATCAAATTTTTTTAGACCCCCAAAAAAATAGGGTATAATAATTAACATTTATTATTTATAAAAAAAGACCCCTAAAAAAATAGGGGTATAATAATTTTAAGTACAAATTTTAATAAAATGATAATTTTGATTTGTAGAAATTGCTGGAGTAGTTATGAAACCTTGTCAAATTTTGAAGGAAAATTCAAATTTTTTGTAAATATGAAGCCATGCGTTCCATTTTGTTAATAACTATTTATGAAAATACCTGTGCGAATATGATAAATTTCGGCCTCTAAAATTATGATATTAAAATTCTGATAGGGGGTAAAATGCGGATATCGCAAATGTAATAACATGTCATTGCGGGGAGGTAATTTGCTTGTATATTGCTCGTTTTCGATGCTAAAAATGTAGCTTATGCTAATAAAACAAGGACTGTATTTGCCCGAGTTCGAACACGAAAATTGTGGCGCTGGATTTATATGTAATCTGAACGGGCAGAAGACGAACGACATTATTCACAAGGCACTTCAAATATTAGAAAATCTGGAGCACAGAGGTGCCGTTAGTTCCGACGGAAAAACTGGAGACGGTGCCGGAATTCTTATCGATATCCCTCACAAATTCTTTGTACAAAATTGCGAATTTGATCTTCCCAAAGCCGGTGAGTATGCCGTGAGCAATGTTTTCCTTCCCAAAAAAGAAAATCAAAGAAATTTCTGCATTCAAATATTAGAGAATTGTATTTCAGAACAAGGACTACAAATTCTGGGATGGAGAGAACTACCTGTAGACGATACCGTGATTGGAGAAATAGCCGAACAAACCCTTCCATATATAAAACAGTTCTTTGTTGGGAAATCGGATGTGAATGAAAATGAATTTACCTTTCAGAGAAAACTATTTGCGGCTAGAAAAAAAGCAGAACACAAAATATACAATTCAAAAATTTCTGAAAGCACGTTTTTTTATCTTCCTAGTCTCTCTCATAAGATCATTATATATAAAGGTCTCCTGGTCCCCGAGGACATAAAATTGTTCTTTATCGATTTACAAGATCCATCCTTGGTGACGAGAATGGCATTGGTTCATCAACGCTTTTCGACCAATACTTTTCCAACATGGGATTTGGCGCAGCCTTTCAGATATATGTGCCACAATGGAGAAATAAACACTTTAAGAGGAAATATTTCCAGAATGTTTTCCCGAGAGGAAATAATGAAATCGGATTGGTTTGGAGACGAATTAAAAGAAATGTTTCCAACGATATTACCCGGGAAATCAGATTCGGCTAGCATGGACATGGTGGTCGAGTTACTCTTAATGAGCGGTAGGTCGTTGCCCGAAGCAATGATGATGCTTATCCCAGAAGCTTGGGAAAAAAACGAGGAAATGAATGCCGCAAAAAAGGCTTTTTACGAGTTTAATTCTTGTGTTATGGAACCTTGGGACGGGCCTGCGTCTATTCCCTTTACCGATGGGAATTACCTGGGAGCTGTGTTGGATCGAAACGGACTCCGGCCGTCCAGATACACAGTTACTAAGAATGGATATGTGATAATGTCTTCGGAAGTAGGTGTCGTAGATATCGACCCCAAAAATATTGAATACCATGGAAGGCTCGAACCGGGTAAGATGTTTCTTGTAGATATGAACGCCGGAAGAATCGTAAATGACGAGGAGATCAAGAAGGAAATCGTGCAGCGCAAGCCATACGGTAAATGGCTCGATAAAAATTTACTTAGATTGAAGGATATCCCTTCCAAAAAGGGACCCATCTTACATGAGGAGGATCCTCTCCATTTGCGTCAAACCGCTTTCGGATATACCGAGGAAGATTTGAACGTGATTATACGTCCTATGGCTCAAAATGCTAAAGAACCCTTAGGATCCATGGGTAATGATACACCGTTGGCAGCAATTTCTCAGAAGCCACAGCTGATATATAATTATTTTAAACAGTTATTTGCTCAAGTTACTAATCCGCCATTGGATGGTATTCGGGAAGCACTTATTACCGATATCAGTTTAACTCTGGGAAGGGATGAGAATCTCTTTGATATTTACGAAAAACATTGTAACAAACTAAAGATTGAAAACCCGGTTATTTCCAAACATGATCTTGACAAGATCAAAAACTATTCTGGAAATATGGGGATTTCTGTCACGACCTTACCCATTTTATATGAAGTTGAGAAAGGGTTGAATGAATTGGAGAACCGTCTTGAAAATCTATTGCAGGAGGCTTCGGAAAAAATAAATGCGGGTTCGAATATTATCATTCTTTCCGACAGAGGAGTGAATGCTGAAATGGCGCCCATACCGGCCTTGCTGGCTTGTTCGTATGTCAATCATGGCCTACATAAATTAGGTATGCGATCAAGAGTGAGTCTCATTATTGAATCGGCCGAACCCAGAGAAGTTCATCATTTCGCCACCTTATTTGGATTTGGGGCAAGTGCCGTTAATCCCTATATCGTAAATGAAATAGTCTTTAAACAAGTAGAGGAGGGAGCCATTACCGAACATGATTATTTAACCGCGATAAAAAATTACAATAAAGCCATTGGAAAAGGAATACTAAAGGTGATGAACAAAATTGGAATATCAACCTTAAACTCCTATCGTGGGTCACAATTATTCGAATGTGTTGGATTGAATTCACAACTGGTGAACACTTATTTCCCTTCTACCATTACGAGAATACAAGGAATTGGATTGCGTGAAATTGAAAAAGAGGTACGAAAAAGACACCGTGCAGCGTACAATTCAAAATTGGTTCAAAATGAATCGACCCTACCTTATGGCGGGCAATATAAATGGAGACGCAATGGCGAACCACATTTGTTCAATCCGCTATCTGTGGCAAAATTACAGGAATCCGTACGAGGTAATAATTTTGAAACTTATAAGGAATATGCCGAGTTGATAAATAATCAGAATAAAGAATTAATGACCCTGCGGGGCATGTTTGACTTTACAAACTTCGACCCTATTCCCTTGGAAGAAGTAGAACCATGGACTTCAATAGTTAAAAGATTTAAAACGGGAGCTATGTCGTACGGTTCGATTAGTAAAGAAGCTCATGAGAATTTAGCTATCGCAATGAATCGTATAGGAGGAAAGAGCAATTCGGGCGAGGGTGGTGAAGACCAAACTAGGTTCTATAAAGATTCAAAAGGGGATTGGAAGAATAGTGCCATAAAACAGGTGGCGTCTGGTAGATTTGGAGTTACTTCCAACTATTTGACTCACGCTTCCGAAATACAAATTAAAATGGCTCAAGGTGCGAAACCGGGAGAGGGAGGGCAATTGCCCGGGCCCAAAGTGAATCCGGACATAGCCAAAACCAGAAATTCGACGCCCTATGTGGGCCTCATTTCTCCACCGCCACATCACGATATCTATTCTATTGAAGACCTCTCACAACTAATTTATGATTTAAAATGCGCTAATCGTGATGCTCGTATAAATGTTAAACTTGTTTCTGAAGTTGGGGTAGGTACCGTAGCTGCAGGAGTTGCCAAGGCCAAAGGTGATGTTATACTCATTTCCGGGCATGATGGCGGAACAGGAGCGTCGCCTTTGACCTCATTGAAACACGCGGGTTTACCGTGGGAAATTGGTCTGGCAGAGGCGCAGCAAACCTTGGTGATGAACGACCTACGTAGCAGGGTTGTGTTGGAATGTGATGGCCAGTTAAAAACAGGAAGGGATGTGGCTGTCGCCTGCTTATTAGGTGCCGAGGAATTTGGTTTCGCCACAGCTCCATTAGTTGCCTCGGGTTGCGTAATGATGAGGGCTTGTCATTTAAATACCTGCCCAGTTGGAATAGCCACACAGAATCCGGATTTGCGAAAAAAATTCAAAGGAAAACCAGAGCATGTCGTAAACTTTATGTATTTCGTCGCAGAAGAATTACGTCATATTATGGCTAGTCTGGGCTTTCGTACTGTGGACGAAATGGTAGGAAAAATTGATAGGTTGGATCGCAATAAAGGTATAGATCACTACAAAGCCGCTGGACTTGATTTATCTCCCATTCTACATAAGGTCGAGGTTGATGAATCTGTGAGTTTACATAATACAAAAACACAGGAACATTTTATAGAGGACGCCCTCGATTTTGAAATAATCAAGAAAATTCATCCGGCATTGTTCAGAAAAGAAAAAATATCTCTTGATAGTAAGATTACAAATATGAATCGTGCCTTTGGGGCAGTACTCAGCAATGAGATTTCTAAAATTTATGGTGAGCAAGGTTTACCTGAAAATACACTAAAGATAAATTTAACTGGAAGTGCAGGCCAAAGTTTCGGAGCTTTTGCAACATCCGGCCTAACATTAGTCGTAAATGGAAACACTAACGACTATTTGGGGAAAGGTCTTTCTGGGGCTAAAATAATTGTAAAAATACCCGAGGAAACCACTTTTAAGGCAGAAGAGAACATCATTATTGGAAATGTGGCACTCTACGGCGCTACCTCTGGAGAGGTATATATCAATGGAAAAGCGGGAGAACGTTTCTGTGTACGAAATTCCGGGGCCTCTGCGGTAGTGGAAGGAATTGGAGATCACGGTTGTGAATACATGACTGGAGGTCGTGCCGTTATTTTGGGAGAAGTGGGTCGAAATTTTGGAGCTGGAATGAGTGGTGGAATCGCTTATGTATATGACCCTAATTCAGAACTAAAAAACCGATCTAATAGTACAGGTTTAAACTTTTTAAGCCTTACTGAAGCGGACGATATACAGGGACTAAAGGAACTTATCGAGAATCACTACAACGCAACACAAAGTGCCCTGGCACAAAGAATACTTGAAAATTGGGAAATAGAATTGCCAAAATTTGTGAAAGTTCTTCCTGAAGAATATAGGTTGGCACTTATAAGAATTGCAGAGGAAGAAGAAGTTAAAGTTTAGGACATATGGGAAAAATTACAGGATTTTTAGAATATCAAAGAAAAGATGAAAGTGTACGGGATATAAAAAACCGCATAAATGACTACAATGAATTCACCATACCTTTAACTGAGACGGATCTCAAAGATCAGGGTGCCAGATGCATGGATTGCGGAATACCTTTTTGTCATAGTGGATGCCCGTTGGGCAACCTTATTCCCGACTTTAATGACATGGTCTATAAGGGGAATTGGGAGCAAGCAGCTAAAATTCTTCATTCTACCAATAATTTCCCAGAATTTACGGGACGATTGTGCCCTGCCCCCTGCGAGGAGGCTTGTGTGTTGGGAATCAATAAAGATCCGGTGAGCATTGAAAATATAGAAAAGAATATTGTTGAAATAGCCTTTGACAAAGGATGGATTAAAGCCATTCCACCCGTGGAACGTAGTGGTAAGAAAATTGCAGTTATTGGATCCGGCCCCGCAGGATTAGCCGCCGCTCAACAACTAAATAGAGCAGGACATTTAGTGACCGTTTTTGAAAGGGACGCGAAAGTTGGCGGACTGCTACGATACGGAATCCCGGACTTCAAACTTGAAAAAAGTATAATCGATCGAAGAATAGAAGTGCTAGAAGACGAAGGAATTATTTTTAAGACCAATGTGCATGTTGGAATGGACATAAAAGCGGATGAATTAAAATCCCAATTCGATGCGGTTGTGTTATGTGGAGGAGCGACGGTGAAAAGGGAACTCCCAATTCCCGGTGCCAATCTCAAGGGGGTCTATCAGGCGATGGATTTTTTAAAAAGCAACAATGAACGCATTTCAGGTTACAAAGGTTTTAGAACAGAAGTGCTTGCAAAAGACAAAAAAGTTATTGTGATAGGTGGCGGCGACACTGGATCCGATTGCATTGGAACTTCACACAGACAAGGAGCGAAGAGCGTCATAAATTTTGAAATAATGCAAAAGCCAACACATAGCAGACCCGCCCACCAACCTTGGCCGTATTGGCCTTTGAAGTATCGGGAAAGTTCCTCGCACAAAGAAGGAGGAGAACGAGTTTTTGCCATTGCGACCAAGGAATTTATCGGGGATAAGCACGGAAATTTGGTTGGGTTGAAAACTGTCAATGTTGAATGGATCAAAAAGGAAGGCAAACGACCCGAACTAAAAGAAATTTCGGGAACGGAAAAGATTTGGGAATGTGACATGGTTTTACTCGCACTCGGATTTACGGGTGCAGAAAAATTATTACCGGAACAGTTTGGTGTTGCCATGGATTATCGAACAAACGTACAAGCCAAAGTTTCCAATTATTCAACAAACGTAAAGGGAATATTTGCCGCAGGGGATATAAGAAAAGGACAATCTCTTATTGTTTGGGCGATTTCCGAAGGTCGTGAAGTGGCTCACCATGTAGATGCATATTTAATGGGAACTTCAGAACTACCTCTAAAGGGCCCGCATGATTTACCTCGTGTTTAAAATGAGTAATTCGATTTTAGACCCAAATATGCCCGAATTACCACTCAATCAAAGACTTTTCGAGTTTTTTTTGATCAAAGTTAAAAACATGGGCATCGTAGAAATACCAAGGTTAAGAAACTGTGAATGAGGGCTTTAAATTAATTTTATCTCGATTGAATTTATTCTGAAAATAAATTTGCTCAAAGTCGAGCGATATACATAGTCTATTTTCGAACTAATCTTAGTAAACAAGGGCTTGGAGCTACAATGAATTCACTCAACAAATACAGCAAGACAGTTACTCAGGATCCGACACAGCCAGCGGCTCAGGCAATGCTGTATGCCATCGGACTTACCACCGAAGATTTTTACAAACCCATTGTAGGAATTGCTAGTACAGGTTACGAAGGGAATCCTTGTAACATGCACTTGAACGATCTCGCCAAATTGGCCAAAGAAGGTACGAAGGAAGAAGATGTCGTCGGACTTATATTCAACACTATAGGTGTAAGCGACGGGATTTCCATGGGAACTCCAGGAATGAGATATTCATTGCCCTCACGCGATATCATAGCAGATTCCATGGAAACTGTGGTGCAGGCGATGAGTTACGACGGTCTTATCACCGTCGTTGGTTGCGACAAAAATATGCCGGGCGCATTAATGGCCATGATCCGTTTAAATAGGCCTTCCATTCTAGTTTATGGAGGTACGATCGATTCGGGTTGTCATAACGGAAAAAAATTAGATGTGGTTTCTGCCTTCGAAGCCTGGGGAAGTAAGGTGGCAGGTACGATGACCGAAACCGAATACCAACAAGTGGTTCAAAAAGCTTGTCCCGGAGCAGGTGCCTGCGGCGGAATGTACACGGCAAATACTATGGCTTCGGCTATTGAAGCTTTGGGAATGTCACTTCCGTATAATTCATCAAATCCGGCTTTAAGCAATGAAAAGAAAGAGGAGTCTATTCAAGCCGGGAAATCATTGCGATTATTGCTCGAAAAGGATATCAAACCCAGCGATATCATCACAAAAAAATCGTTGGAAAACGCCGTGCGATTGGTGACCATCCTAGGTGGTTCCACCAATGCCGTTCTACATTTTTTGGCAATAGCTCGGGCAGCGCAAATAAAGTTCGACTTAAAAGATTTTCAGCGAATTAGCGATGACACTCCATTCCTTGCCGACTTAAAACCTAGCGGAAAGTATTTGATGGAAGATATTCATGCAATCGGTGGTATACCAGCAGTTCTTAAATATTTGCTGAAAAAAGGCCTGTTACATGGAGATTGTCTTACCGTTACCGGAAAAACACTGGCCGAAAATTTACTCGATGTTAAGGATCTGGATGAAGATCAAGATGTGATAAAACCAATAGAACAACCCATAAAACCTAGTGGTCATTTACAAATGCTCTATGGAAACCTGGCCTCGGAGGGTAGTGTCGCAAAAATAACAGGAAAAGAAGGCTTGCGATTTAGCGGTCCGGCGAAAGTATTTAACAGTGAATATGAAGCGAATGACGGAATAAGAGACGGAAAAGTAGAAAAAGGAGATGTGGTGGTGATTCGATATGAAGGTCCGAAAGGCGGCCCCGGGATGCCCGAAATGTTGAAACCCACGGCTGCAATTATTGGAGCCGGATTGGGGAAAGATGTCGCCTTGATTACAGATGGAAGATTTTCGGGTGGAACACATGGATTCGTGGTGGGACATATCACTCCCGAAGCACAAGAAGGAGGCAATATCGCGCTAGTGGAGAACGGTGATATCATCGCCATCGATGCAGAAAGCAATAGTATCGAGTTGGAAATTTCCGAAGAAGAATTACAAAAAAGAAAAAGTAAATGGATCGCTCCACCGCTCAAATTTGAACGAGGAGTACTTTATAAATATGCAAAAACGGTATCACCTGCCTCAATAGGCTGTGTTACCGACGAATTCTAAATAGTTGATATGAATACACAAACACTGGTTGAATCTAAAAAAGCAACACAAAGTACCCAACGTATTTCAGGAAGTGAAGCGGTAGTAAAATGTTTGTTGGCGGAAGGAGTTGATATCCTTTACGGTTACCCGGGAGGGGCCATCATGCCTGTTTACGATGAACTTTTTAAATATCAAGATAAAATTCATCATGTGTTGACCAGGCATGAACAGGGGGCTACTCATGCGGCTCAAGGCTATGCAAGAATTTCCGGAAAAGTGGGAGTTGCGATTGCTACTTCAGGTCCGGGCGCAACAAATTTAATCACGGGAATCGCCGACGCACAAATCGATTCGACACCCATGGTGTGTATTACAGGACAAGTGGGATCACATTTGTTAGGTAGTGATGCTTTTCAGGAAACCGACATTGTGGGTATTTCTACTCCTGTTACGAAGTGGAATCATCAAATAACCAAAGCCTCCGAAATTCCTGAGGTTTTAGCCAAAGCCTTTTATATAGCCAAAAGTGGAAGACCGGGACCAGTCTTAATTGATATTACAAAGGATGCACAATTTGAAGAATTTGATTTTCATTATGAGAAGTGCACGGGTATTCGCAGTTATACGCCTGTTCCAAAATTGGATCTTTCTAAAATAGAAAAGGCCGCCGTACTTATTAATGAAGCCAAAAAACCTTTTATTGTATGGGGGCAAGGAGTGATTTTAGGCCAAGCCGAAAATGAACTTATCGAAGTCATGGAGAGAGCAGGGATTCCTTCTGCCTGGACGATTTTAGGAGCGTCTGCCGTTCCAACTTCGCATCCCTTGAACGTTGGAATGGTTGGCATGCACGGAAACTACGCGCCCAATATATTGACCAACGAATGCGATTTGTTAATCGCCATAGGTATGCGCTTTGACGATAGGGTGACCGGCAATTTACAAACCTACGCCAAACAAGCAAAGGTGATTCATTTTGAAATTGATCCTGCAGAAGTCGATAAGAATGTAAAAACCGATGTTGCCGTTCTGGGAGATGCAAAGGAAAGCTTGCAAAAATTACTTCCCTTACTTGCTAAGAATACTCATCCGGAGTGGATACAAAGATTTAAAGAACTGTACCAAATCGAATTCGAAAAAGTAATAGATAAAGACTTATTCCCTACCAAAGAAGGTCTAACCATGGGAGAGGTACTAAAGGAAATTAATAAACAATCCAAAGGAAACGCGGCAATTGTCTCCGATGTGGGGCAGCACCAAATGATCGCTTGTCGTTATGCCGAATTTAACCTAACCAAAAGTAATATCACTTCCGGCGGTCTCGGAACTATGGGTTTTGCTTTGCCGGCTGCTATAGGCGCTAAGATGGCTGCTCCAGAACGCGATGTCGTCGCAGTGATTGGGGATGGGGGATATCAAATGACGATTCAGGAATTGGGGACTATTTTTCAAACCAAAGTACCGGTGAAAATAGTAGTGCTCAACAATGATTTCCTCGGAATGGTCCGCCAATGGCAACAGCTTTTCTTTGATAAAAGATATGCCTCCACAGAAATGGTAAATCCCAACTTTGTGAATATTGCCAAAGGATATTATATCGAAGCTCAGCAGGTGTCAAAAAGAGAAAATTTAGAAGAAGCAGTGAAAACCATGATGGAGCATGAAGGTGCTTATTTCTTGGAAGTTTGCGTAGAAAAAGAAGATAATGTATTTCCCATGATTCCTACAGGAGCATCGGTTTCAGACATAAGACTAAGTTAATTATGGAAGCACAAAAACAACTTTATACGGTTTCTATTTACACCGAAAATAACGTGGGTTTGCTCAATCGAATCTCGGCTATTTTTCAGAAAAGGCATATCAATATTGAAAGTATAAACACGTCCATTTCCGAAATTGACGGCGTTTCCCGCTGGGCAGTAGTCGTATCCGTTTCCGAAGAACAAATAAGGAAGATTATTGGTCAGATAGAGAAACAAGTGGAGGTCATAAAAGCCTATTACCACACCGATGAGGAAACCATATATCAGGAATCATGTTTGTTTAAAATTAAAAGCGATCTCCTATTTGAAGACCGCCAGATTCAGAATATAATCAAAGAAAGCAACGCTCGTATCGTGACCGTAAATCGCAAATTTTTCGTGTTGGAAAAATCGGGAAGACGCAGCGAAGTGGATCTGCTTTACCGAGAATTGAAACCCTTCGGAATTATGCAATTTGTGCGCTCGGGGAGGATTTCAGTGACCAAAGAAGAAATGAAAATAACAGAACTATTAGAGGCATTTCACGCCTAAAAATATATTTAGATGGAAAATTATTTCAACACCTTAACCTTAAGAGAAAAGTTAGAACAATTAGGAAAGTGCCGATTTATGGATGCTTCCGAATTTGATAAAGGAATCGACGCGCTTGCCCATAAAAAAGTTGTTATTGTGGGATGTGGTGCACAGGGCTTAAATCAGGGTTTAAATATGAGAGACTCCGGTTTGGATATCTCTTACGCATTAAGGCAGCAATCGATTGATGAAAAAAGAGCTTCGTATCAAAATGCAACCAACAATGGATTCAATGTAGGAACCTACGAAGAGCTAATTCCAACTGCCGATTTGGTCTGCAATCTCACACCCGACAAACAGCATACTGCGGTTGTACAAGAGGTAATGCCATTGATGAAAAAAGGAGCTACGCTTTCGTATTCACATGGTTTTAATATCGTGGAAGAAGGAATGCAAATTCGCGAAGATATTACCGTGATTATGGTGGCACCAAAATGTCCCGGAACCGAAGTGCGAGAGGAATACAAACGCGGATTTGGAGTGCCAACTCTTATTGCAGTTCATCCTCAAAACGATCCCGATAACAAAGGATGGGATCAGGCTAAGGCCTATGCCTTTGCTACCGGCGGCCATAAAGCCGGGGTTTTAGCTTCTTCTTTTGTGGCGGAAGTGAAAAGTGATTTAATGGGGGAACAAACTATCCTATGTGGTGTCTTGCAAACCGGATCCATCTTATGCTTCGATAAAATGGTAGAACAGGGAACCGATCCCGAATACGCTTCTAAATTAATTCAGTTTGGATGGGAAACCATTACCGAAGCTCTAAAGCATGGAGGAATTACGAACATGATGGATCGATTATCGAATTCGGCAAAGTTGAGAGCATACAAACTTTCCGAAGAATTAAAAACCATTATGACTCCCTTGTTCGAAAAGCATATGGACGATATCATTGACGGTACTTTTTCCTCTGGAATGATGGCAGACTGGGCTAAGGACGATGAAAAACTATTGTCATGGAGAGCAGCTACAGCCGAAACCAACTTTGAAAAAACACCGGCTACACCCGATCATATTTCGGAACAAACCTATTTCGATCATGGCACTTTAATGGTAGCCTTCGTAAAAGCTGGAGTAGAATTGGCGTATGAAACTATGGTAGCTTCAGGAATCATTGAGGAGTCGGCATATTACGAATCTCTTCATGAGCTTCCGCTAATTGCTAATACCATCGCCAGAAAAAAACTTTTTGAAATGAATCGAATTATTTCTGATACTGCGGAATATGGCTGTTATTTGTTTGATCACGCAGCCAAGCCATTACTAACCAATTTTATGGAAACTATAACTGTTGAAGACATCGGAAGCGACTATCCGAAAGGTTCTGTCGATAATGTAGAATTGATTGCAGTAAACGAAGCAGTGCGTTCTCACGATATAGAGAGAATTGGGAAAACGCTGAGATCGGCGATGACAGCGATGAAAGCTATCAATCTCCAAACGAACAAAGAATTTGCCTTGTCTTAAACTATGGAAGTAACGACCTCCTTTTATCCAAATGTAGAAGATGTAAAAAAGGCTTCTCAAATTCTAAAGAATGTGGTATTCACTACGCCTTTGGTTGTAAACACCAGATTGTCTAAATCTTACGATGCCTATATACAACTGAAAAGGGAAGATTTGCAACAGGTGAGGTCGTATAAAATTCGTGGAGCTTATCACAAAATGTCTTCATTAGAATCGGACAAACAATCGAATGGAATTGTTTGTGCCAGTGCCGGGAATCATGCGCAGGGAGTGGCCTTGTCGTGCAAATTATTAAAGATAAAAGGAACGATTTATATGCCTGCTACCACGCCCTGGCAGAAAATCGAACAGGTGAAAATGTTTGGTGAGTCCTTTGTTGAAATAAAGCTTGAAGGCGACACTTTCGATGATGCTCAAGATTTGGCTCTCGAAGAATGTAAAGAATTGAATAAAACTTTTGTTCACCCCTTCGATGATGAGAAAGTGATTGAAGGTCAAGCGACAGTAGGAATTGAGATTCTTGAACAAGCGTCGGAACTTCCAGATTATATTATAGTACCCATAGGTGGAGGCGGATTAGCCTCTGGCTTATCGGCGGTGGTGAAGAAATTATCTCCTAAAACTAAGATCATTGGTGTTGAACCGAAAGGAGCAGCAGCGATGCAAAACTCATTAACCATTGGTGAAAATGTGCCGTTGACTTTAATTGACAAATTCGTTGACGGAGCTGCCGTAAAAAAGGTGGGTGATTTAAACTTTACCATTTGTAAAGAATTACTCGATGAGGTTATTTCAGTACCAGAGGGAAAAATATGTCAGACTATTTTAGACTTGTACAACAAGGAGGCTATGGTTGTAGAACCGGCGGGAGCAATGAGTATCGCTGCTTTGGATGTTCTCAAAGATGAAATTCAGAATAAAAAAGTGGTTTGCGTTGTAAGTGGCGGTAACAATGATATTACGCGCACTGCCGAGATTGAGGAAAGAGCCCTTTTGTATTCCAACCTAAAGCATTACTTCATTGTAAAATTTCCGCAGAGAGCCGGTGCGTTAAGGCAATTTGTCGCCGAGATCTTAGGTCCGAACGACGATATTACTCATTTCGAATACACCAAAAAGAGCAATCGGGAAAATGGCTCGGCGGTGGTCGGACTTGAAATAAAGTCACCAAAAGATTTGCAGCCATTGATCGATAAGATGAAACTACATGATTTCTATGGCGATTATCTCAACGATAAACCTGAGTTATTCCAGTTTTTAGTATAATTTTATTATCTAAACCAAACCAAAAAACTTGCAAGTATTAAAATTCGGTGGGACTTCGGTCGCCAACGCCCAAAATATAAAAAGAGTAATCGAGATTCTCGATTCGAAATCACAAGAGGATCAAATCATTGCTGTGGTTTCGGCCTTAGGAGGAGTCACCGATAGTTTGCATCAGGTCGGTGATTTGGCACATGCCAAAGACGAGCGATTCCTTCTTTTATTTAAGTCTATTTCCGAACGCCATATTGAAACAGCTAACGAACTGGGCCTTTCATCTAAGTCATTAGAAAGAGTTGAAGAATTACTCGAGGAGCTTAAAAAAATACTTCAGGGTATATTTTTGATCAATGAATTTTCGGATAAAACACAGGACAAAGTTTTAGGTTTTGGCGAGTTGCTGTCTTCTTATATTATTTCTGAAAGTTTAAAAGTAGGTGGAACCGATGCTTCTTATAAAGACAGTCGCGACTTAATAATCACAAACTCAAACTTCACGAATGCTCAAGTAAATCGAGGGAAAACGGAAAAGAATATCAGAGAATATTTTAAGGCCTATAAACCCAAAGTAACGGTAATGCCGGGCTTTGTTTCCCAAAGCGAAGAAGGAGAGAGTACTACTTTGGGAAGAGGTGGCTCCGACTTCACCGCTGCTATTTTTGCAGCCGTGTTGGAAGCCGATCTGCTTGAAATTTGGACCGATGTAAGCGGAATGTACACTGCAAATCCGAAATTAGTTCCTCAAGCATTCCCCATTCAAGAGATAACTTACAAAGAAGCCATGGAACTGTCCCATTTTGGGGCCAAAGTTTTATATCCGCCAACTATTCGTCCGGTATTGGATAGAGAAATACCCATTTTGGTGAAAAACACATTTTCGCCTGAGGATGAGGGTACTTTAATCCGTTCTGAAATAGAACAGGGGCAGGAACCGGTTAAAGGCATTAGCCATTTACCTAAAATTGCTTTGCTAACCTTGGAGGGTACAGGAATGATTGGTATCCCGGGATCATCTAAACGGTTATTTGAAACCTTGTCGAACGAAAAAATTAGTGTGATTCTCATCACTCAAGCTTCCTCCGAACATTCCATTTGTGTGGCCGTCAAAGAAGAAGAGGCCGAGACAGCGAGTAGGGCAATCAACGAAGAATTTGCATTCGAAATCTCCTTGAAGAAGATCAATGCGGTAAGCGTTGAAACCAATTTGGCCATTGTGGCTGTTATTGGAGACCAGATGAAAAGTCATCAAGGTATAAGCGGTAAAATGTTCAGTTCATTGGGAAAAAACAATGTGAATATTCGCGCTATTGCGCAAGGAGCTTCAGAAAGAAATATTTCCGCAGTAATAGCAGCAAAAGATGTCAAAAAAGCCTTGAATACGTTGCATTATAGATTCTTCGAACGCCAAGTGAAAGAATTGAACATTTTTGTGGTGGGTGTTGGAAATGTTGGGAAGAGATTATTGGATCAATTGGAACAACAGCAAGAGCATTTATACGATAATTTATTTCTGAATGCCAAAGTGGTGGGTCTTAGTAATTCCCGAAAAATGGTATTTGATGAAGAAGGAATTGATTTGGCCCGATGGGAAAAATTGATCGATGAGGGAGAAACTAGAACTGAAGAAAAATGGTTTGAGACTATCAAAAATCTCAACCTGCGAAATAGTGTTTTTATTGATATCACTGCCAATGCTGAAATTGCCAATAGTTATGCCAGTTATTTAAAAGAAAGTATCGCGATTATTGCTTGTAATAAAATTGCCTGCTCTTCCGAGTTGACCTCTTACAAAAACCTAATGAATCTATCGCGAAAATACAATGCACCGTTTTTGTTTGAAACCAATGTGGGCGCAGGTTTACCGGTAATCAATACCTTAAATAATTTAATCAATTCGGGAGATACCGTCACTTCCATAAAAGCAGTACTTTCGGGAAGTTTGAATTTTATTTTCAATCATTTTAATGAGGCAACCACCTTCCATGATGTGGTCAAGCAAGCACAGGCCGAAGGTTATACCGAACCCGATCCTAGAATTGACCTAAGCGGCGTCGATGTGGCTCGAAAAATATTAATTCTGGCAAGAGAAAGTGGCTTCGAATTGGATATAGAAGATATTGAAAACGAGATGTTTCTTCCCAAAGAATCAATGCAGGCCAAGTCGGTAGATGATTTCTACGAAACCTTAAAACAGTTTTCAGATCATTTCGATCAACTTTATAATGAGGCACAAGCGAATGACAGCCGACTTAAATATGTAGCAGAATTCACTAATGGCAAAGCGAAAGTTGGCCTACAGCAAGTAAAAAAAGAAGATCCGTTTTATAATTTGGATGGTAAGGATAATATTGTCTTATTTTACACCTCCAGGTATGTGGATCAACCGCTCATTATTAAAGGAGCAGGAGCAGGGGCCGAGGTAACTGCCTCCGGACTTTTCGGAGACATCATTAGTCTGGGTAACAAATAATAAGATGGATCGTTTAAAAATTTTATCTCCCGCAACTGTGGCCAATGTGGCCTGTGGCTTCGATGCCATGGCTTTCGCGCTCGACGGATTAGGAGATGAAATGATCTTTCAGAAAAATGAATCAGGAGAAGTAACCATATCGAAAATTGCCGGGGCCGATTTACCCCTCGAACCTCACTTGAATGTCGCAGGAGCAGTGGCTCAAAAAATGCTGAAAGATCTAGGTTCCGATATTGGGATCGACATTCAAATATTCAAAAACTATAAACCCGGTAGCGGATTGGGAAGTAGCGCTGCCAGTAGTGCAGGTGCGGCTTTTGGCGTGAATGAAATTACAGGAAGACCATTTTCTAAGACCGAACTCATGAATTATGCCATGTATGGCGAAGAATTGGCTTGCGGTGCACCAATTGCAGATAATGTGGCTGCTGTGCTGTATGGTGGTTTTGTACTTATTCGTGATTATACACCTTTGGATATTGTTTCCATCCCAACTCCAAAAAACCTTTTTGTAGCGATAATTCATCCTCAAATTGAAGTAAAAACAGAGGAGGCGAGAGAGGTGTTGCCTAAAAGTATTAATTTGGATATTGCAATATCACAATGGGCAAATGTGGGCGGACTTATCAGCGGGTTGTATTCCTCAAATTATAGCCTAATTGGACGATCTTTGGTCGATTTGGTCACAGAACCACACAGGAAAAAATTCATCCCTCATTTTGATGAGATAAAACAAACCGCAATTGCAAACGGGGCTTTGGGTGCTGGTATTTCAGGTTCCGGGCCTTCGGTGTTTGCTCTGTGCGAAGGACAAAACAATGCCCAAAATGTAGCCAATGCTCTAAATGAACTATATAAGACTAAAGAGATCGATTATAAGATTTATACTTCGGGAATTAGTAGTAGGGGTGTACGAATATTGGATAAGTAATGGAATATTTCAGTTTACATAAAAATGCACCCAATGTTTCTTTTAAAGAGGCTGTGATTCGGGGATTAGCACCTGATAAGGGTCTGTATTTCCCATCAGAAATAAAACCTCTTTCTAAGCACTTCTTTGAGGATATCGGTGAAATGACCGAGGTAGAAATTGCCTTAGAAGTTATCAAACCTTTCGTGGGAGACGATATTCCTGAAGCGGATTTAAAGAATATTCTGGTCGATACACTCAACTTTAAATTTCCTTTGACTGAAATCGACCAAAACTTGTACGCCTTGGAATTGTATCATGGTCCAACTCTTGCATTTAAAGATGTAGGTGCCCGATTTATGGCTCGCTGCTTAGGATATTTTAACCAACAAAATCAAAACCCCCAAGATGTGACGGTTTTAGTGGCGACTTCTGGAGATACCGGTGGAGCGGTGGCTAGTGGATTTTTCAAAGTGCCAGGCGTAGAGGTGGTCATTTTATTTCCGAAGGGAAAAGTGAGCGATATTCAGGAGAAACAACTCACCACCTTTGGGGAAAACATCACTGCCATTGAAGTAGAAGGAACTTTCGACGATTGTCAGGAAATGGTAAAAACAGCATTTTTGGACGAAGAATTATTAGTCCACAAAAAGCTCACATCCGCCAATTCGATAAATGTAGCGCGTTGGTTACCTCAGATGTTCTATTACTTTTTTGCCTATAAACAATTGAAATCGAAAGGTTTCCCATTGGTATTTAGTGTTCCCAGTGGTAACTTCGGAAATATCTGCGCCGGCATGATGGCGCAAAAATTAGGATTGCCCATTCATCATTTTATTAGCGGCACGAACGCAAATGAGGTAGTACCTCGATATTTGGACAGCGGAATATACGATCCGAAGCCCTCGATAGCGACCATTTCTAACGCCATGGATGTAGGTTCACCCAGCAACTTTATCAGGATTCAGGAAATTTATAACAATGATATTTCGACACTCCGAAAGAATTTATCGGCTTATGGATATTCGGACGCAGAAACTGAAAAGGCTTTAATTTATCTTTATGCTGAAAAAGGCTATATCGCAGATCCTCATGGTGCCATTGGGTATTTGGCAGCTCGAAAATATCTTGATGAAAACCCCGAAAATTTGGCGGTGTTTTTAGAAACAGCACATCCTGTAAAGTTTAAGGATGTAATTCCTGCGGATATTTCAGAAAAAATAATAATCCCGCAAAGCATTCAAGCGATTCTACACAAAAAGAAAGAGGCCGAAACTATTTCGACCTATTCCCAATTGAAATCCAAATTATTAAACTAATTGCATCCTAAATTATAGTGGATTGTCCCAAGTGGATATTTGTGAAATTCATGTTCGAATCCTCCGGATTTAAAATATAATCTTCTATAAAATCCCCTAATTTTTGAGTGGTGATCGGATTTCCATTTCTGTTTAAATCGGGAGTGGAAATGTCTAATTCCAGCGACTTTTCAACCGCTTTATGTATGCTAGCAGCTTCCTTTGTGAGACCGAAATGCTCTAACAACATGGCAGCCGATAAAATAGAGGCGATAGGATTGGCAATTCCTTTACCGGTACCTTCCGGGAAAGATCCATGGATGGGTTCGAATAAGCCAATTTCTCCTCCTACAGAGGCTGATGCTAACAAACCAATAGAGCCACCAATTACGCTTGCCTCATCACTAATAATGTCACCAAACATGTTTTCGGTGAGGATAACATCAAATTGCTTCGGATTGAGAATTAGCTGCATGGCTGCATTGTCCACAAATAAGAAATCCAAGGTAATATCGGGATATTCGGTGGCTAACTCGGTGACAACCTTTCGCCATAAACGGGAGCTTTCCAATACATTGGCTTTATCTACCAAAGTTACTTTCTTTCGTCTTGATTGTGCGGCTTTAAACGCCAAATGAGCGATTCGTTCAATTTCGGCTTTGGAATACACACATAGATCGGAAGCGACCGTTCCCTCCTCATTTAATTTCTTCTCTCCAAAATAGATGCCTCCGGTGAGTTCTCGATAAATGGATATGTCAGTTCCTTTTATAATTTCTTCCTTGAGTGGCGACTTTTCCAACAAAGTGTCGTACGCTTTTACAGGCCTAATATTGGCAAATAACCCAAGCTCTTTTCGCAACTTTAAAAGGCCTTGTTCCGGTCGAACTTTTGCTGAAGGATCGTTGTCATATTTGGGATCGCCAATGGCGCCAAATAACACAGCATCACTAGATTTACAAACATCTAATGTCTCATTGGGAAGAGGGTTTCCCGTTTTATCGATGGCCGAAGCACCCACAAGTGCTTCTGTAAATTTGAAGCTATGATCGAACTCTACCGCAATGGCCTTGAGTACTTTTATCGCTTCCGAAGTTACCTCCGGACCAATTCCATCTCCCGATAATACAGCTATATGTAATTTCATGTTTTCTTTAATATTGAAATTTTCAAATTTGAGCGTTTTCGTATTTTATAATGTTCTCTTTTCGAGAAAGTAAATAGTCAATATCATCATAGCCATTGATCATACACGTTTTTTTGTAAGGATCGATATCGAAACTTTCACTCAAGGTGGTTCCCTCCACCGAAATGATTTGTTCTTTTAAATTTACTTCAATTTCGGCTTTCGGATTGTCCTTTATAAGCCCCAAGAGTTCGCTCAAAAAGTTTGGGCTTACCTGAACGGGCAGGAGACCGTTGTTTAAAGCATTACCTTTAAATATGTCGGCAAAGAAACTAGAAACGATTACTTTGAATCCGTAGCCCACCAAGGCCCATGCAGCATGCTCTCGACTGGAACCACAACCAAAATTATCTCCGGCCACCAGAATTTTACCGCTGTATTTCTCCTGGTTTAAGACGAAATCTAAATTCATCGCCCCATTTTTGTCAAATCGCCAGTCTCGAAACAGATTGTTACCAAAGCCTTTTTTATCGGTCGCTTTTAAAAAACGCGCAGGAATAATTTGATCGGTATCGATATTTTCGATCTCCAATGGTATTCCCGTGGAAACTAATGTGGTAAACTTTTCCATTAATTTAAGTGTTTGGTGATATCGATAATCTTTCCTTCAATGGCCGTGGCAGCCGCAACTAAAGGACTCGCAAGTATAGTTCTTGATCCTTGTCCCTGTCTTCCTTCAAAATTTCGGTTTGAGGTTGAAACACAATATTCGCCCTGCGGAATCTTATCGTCGTTCATTGCCAAGCATGCTGAACAACCCGGTTGTCGCAATTGGAAACCGGCTTCTTCAAAAATTGAGTTCAAACCTTCCTCGACAATTTGAGATTCCACTTGTTTACTTCCCGGTACCAACCACGCCGTGACATTTTTGGCCTTTTGTTTTCCCTTTACAAAGTTGGCCGCAACGCGGAAATCTTCAATTCGAGAGTTGGTACAGCTTCCAATGAACACATAATTGATGGGTTTATTAACCAAAGATTCACCGGCTTCAAATCCCATATATTCTAATGACTTTTCAAATGATTTATCTTCTGAAATTGGTATGCGTTCGGTTATTTTGATCCCCATACCTGGATTAGTTCCGTAGGTAATCATAGGTTCTATTTCCGAAGCATCGAAGAAAAACTCCTTATCAAAGACTGCGTCCGTATCGGTTTTTAAACTGGCCCAATATTCTTTTTTCTTCTGAAATTCGTTTCCTTTGGGAGCAAATTCCCTGCCTTCGACATAGTCGAAAGTAACCTCATCGGGAGCAATCATTCCTCCTCGGGCGCCCATCTCAATGCTCATATTACAGACGGTCATCCGGCCTTCCATAGTCATGTTTTCAAAAACTTCCCCTGCATATTCACAGAAATAACCTGTACCTGCGTTGGTTCCAACCTTCGAAATTATATAGAGAATGACGTCTTTTGGCAATACTCCTTTTTTAAGCTGTCCATTCACCGTAATGCGCATGCTCTTCGGCTTCTTCAGTAGTAAACACTGACTAGCAAATACCTGTGCAACTTGACTGGTGCCAATTCCGAAGGCAATAGTTCCAAATGCTCCGTGTGTTGAAGTATGACTATCCCCGCACACTATGGTCATTCCAGGTTGAGTAATACCCAGTTCAGGTGCCATAACATGGACGATTCCATTGTATTTATGACCCAATTCATAAAGAGTGATATCGTTTTCTTTACAATTTTTAGCGAGTTGTTTCAGTTGATTTCGCGAGAGCAAATCTTTAACCGGTAAATGTTGGTTGACCGTAGGAGTATTATGATCTGCGGTAGCAACAATTTTGTCTGGTCGAAGAATGGGAATCCCTCGTTCCTTGAGTTCGTTGAATGCCTGCGGACTCGTTACTTCATGAATCAAATGTTGGTCAATGTATAATACATCAGGCCCATTCGGTACGGACTCCACAATGTGTTTATCCCAGACCTTATCAAATAATGTCTTTTTCATTAAGCTGAAACGATTTGATCGAACACCTTACTGGTTTCGATAATTTGATGAATATCGTTGTCTTTAATTTCTTTTTTGCGATCGGCGAAATTTAGAAAGTTGGCATAAACCTCATCCAGTTGCAGCTTGGTGAGTTCGTATCCTACTTTCTTGGCTCTGTAAGCCAGGGCAGCTCTTCCGCTTCTTGCTGTTAAAACAATCGCCGATTCTGTAACGCCTACATCTTTAGGATCGATGATCTCATAAGTCTCACGGTTTTTAATCACTCCGTCTTGGTGAATTCCCGAACTATGAGCAAATGCGTTAGAACCTACGATGGCTTTATTGGGCTGAGTGTAAATCCCCATATGTTGAGATACCATTTGACTGGTCTCGTAAAGCAATGTAGTATTAACTCTTGTGTCTAAATCCAGATAAGGATGTTGTTTCAAGACCATGACAACTTCCTCCAAAGCTGTATTACCTGCTCTTTCTCCAATTCCGTTGATGGTACATTCTATTTGTCGAGCCCCTTGAATTACGCCTTCAATTGAATTGGCGGTAGCAAGACCTAAATCGTTGTGACAATG
Organism: Flavobacteriaceae bacterium; assembly: GCA_013002065.1. Lineage (GTDB taxonomy): Bacteria > Bacteroidota > Bacteroidia > Flavobacteriales > Flavobacteriaceae > Aureisphaera. Next base: position 13,285 of record JABDKT010000020.1, on the reverse strand, counting down.
ACAGGAAAGAATCGCATTTTCGATACCTTTCACGTTTTCTTTCAGATATTTAATTTTGGCGCCGTACTCATTCGGTAAACAATAGCCAGTTGTATCCGGAATATTCAAAACTGTTGCGCCAGCTTTGATGGCTTGTTCACAAACACGGGCTAAGTATTCATTTTCCGTTCGTCCTGCATCTTCCGCATAAAACTCAACATCTTCTACAAAAGACTTGGCATATTTAACGGCTCTGAAAGCACGTTCCAAGATTTCCTCTCTTGTGGCTTGGAATTTGAATTTTATATGTGAGTCGGAAGTACCAATTCCCGTATGAATTCTAGGCTTTTTTGCGTTCCTAACTGCTTCAGCAGCGACTTCTATGTCTTTTTCAACCGCTCGAGTAAGTCCGCAAACGGTTGCATTTTTTACTACTTCGGAAACAGCCGAGACCGAAGAAAAATCGCCCGGACTCGAAATTGGGAATCCGGCTTCAATAACATCTACACCTAACAAATCCAGCTGTTCGGCTATAGTTACTTTTTGCTCTGTGTTTAGTTTACAACCCGGGACTTGTTCCCCATCTCGCAGTGTTGTATCGAATATCTGAATCTGTGATTTTGACATTTTTTAGATAAATGTTGATAATTGCAATACGAATTTATATTTTGGATTGTTCTATGACCGAAAAAATTCATACAACTTTACGGTGTTAATACTTAAAAACAATAATATAAAATATTGATAAACAGTATTTTATATTATAAAAAAGGCCTATGCCCAAAACTCAAAAAGATAATCTGTTCGATTTAGTAAAATCACTCTCCAAATCTGAGAAAAGACAATTTAAGTTGTACGTTGGGCGATTGGGTGTAAATGAAGATGCCAAATTCATGACTCTTTTTAATGTATTAGAGAAAATTAACAGCTATAACGAAGAGGAAATTTTGAAGACGGGAGTTATTCAGAAAAAACAACTATCCAACTTAAAAGCACATCTCTACAAACAAATTCTTATTAGTTTGCGATTGAGTCCTTCTCACCAAAATGTGAGAATCCAAATAAGAGAACAATTGGATTTTGCGACCATTTTATATCATAAGGGACTATACAACCAAAGTCTTCGAATATTAGACAAAGCGAAAATACAGGCCTTGGCTAATGAAGAGAAAAATATTGCCTACGAAATAATTGAGCTCGAGAAAGTGATCGAATCTCAATACATCACTCGAAGTATTAGCAACCGTGCCGATGAGCTAACCATAGAGGCTAAGGATGTAAGTAGATTGAATGTTTTAACGAGTAAACTGAGTAATCTTTCGCTGCAACTTTACGGCATATTTCTGAAAAAAGGCTACGTTAAGAACGATGAGGAATACCAAATAATTACGAATTATTTCAACGATAGGATGCCAAAATTCGATGTGAACGAATTGGGATTCCGGGAAAAATTATGGTTGTATAAAGCTTATTTGTGGTATAGCTTCCTAATTCAGGATTTTAAATCTTGTTATAAATATTCATTGAAGTGGGTACAACTCTTTTACCAAAGAGAAGAGATGATTCATTTAAATCCGGTGTTCTTTTTAAGAGGAAATCAATACTTACTCGAAGCCCTCTTTTACATTAAAGACATCAACCGATTTAAAGAAGCACTGGAGAAATTGGAACAAGTTACTGCACAAAAAGATTTTCCACGAAGTGAAAATATCGACAGTCTAATTTTTCTTCATATTTATTCCCATAAAATAAATTTACACTTTATGGAAGGAAGCTTTGAACGTGGTCTTTCCATTATTCCGGAAGTGCATGCCGGCATTAAAGAAAATGCCGGAACCATCGATGAACACCATATTATGATGTTTTATTATAAGATTGCCTGTCTGTATTTTGGTTGTGGTCGAAACAAGGAATGCATCGAATATCTAGATAAAATTATTAGCAATAAAAGTCTTCAAATGAGAGAAGATTTGATGTGTTTCTCACGTATCTTGAATTTGGTGGCTCATTATGAAGCAGGAGAGGATTATCACTTGGACCGACTCATTAGGAGCACCTATAAATTTCTGATTAAGATGGAAGATTTGTATCAGGTGCAAAAAGAAATGATAAAATTTTTACGAAACCTTGGCGACATTTATCCCCATGAGTTGAAAAGTGAATTTCAAAAATTACACGACAGGTTATTACCGCTCGAAGAAGATCCTTATGAACGAAGAAGTTTTCTTTACTTAGATATTCTCACCTGGTTGGAAAGCCATATTACGGGTCGTTCCATTCCTGAAATTATTCGTGCAAAGGCCAATATCGAAAATTAATTTCCGTAATAATTTGGAGAATTGAATATTCTTTCTCAATATTTGTACTCACAAAGTTCAAAACTTTATTGAAATGTTATCAAGAAAGGTGGAGGGAATAGACCCTTTGAAGCCTTAGCAACCCTTCGTTCTATACGAAGAAGGTGCTAAATTCTACGTCGGAATTATTCCGGAGATAGATAACGACCTGCCCAATTACCCTAATTGGAAGATCATTCTTTATAACATTTTTCTATTGAAGTACGTCCTTAGACGGATTTTGACTTTTTGGTTTAATCTAATTATTAACTCAAAAAACTAGAAAAATGAGTGCAACAAAAATTATCCATTCCGTGCCAAGCGATCCATTAACTGGATCCATTGCGGTACCAGTGTATCAAACATCAACTTTTATTCAAGAAGCTCCTGGAGTCAACAAAGGTTTCGACTATGCTCGAAGCAACAATCCAACGCGGAAAGCTTTAGAGGATATTGTAGCAAATCTGGAAGGAGGGCATAGCGGATTTGCATTTGCCACAGGCCTGGCTGCTATCGATTCGGTATTGAAATTATTAGCTAGCGGTGACGAGATCATTGCCGTGGATGACATCTATGGGGGTGCTTACCGCCTCTTTACTCATGTCTACGAAAAACTGGGCATTAAGGTGAAATACGTCGATACTACAGACGTAGAAAACCTGGCTCATGAGGTCACATCAAAAACCAAACTAATCTGGATTGAGTCTCCTACAAATCCTACATTAAAAGTTTCAGACATTGTAGCCATTTCAAAAATTGCCAAGAGTGTGGACGCCTGGCTTGTAGTAGACAATACTTTTGCTAGTCCAATAGGACAAAGACCCATAGAGTTGGGCGCAGATATCGTGATCCATAGTGGCACCAAGTATATTGGCGGTCATTCAGATCTGGTGGCGGGTCTGGTAGTTACCAAAACCGAAGCGCTTTCAGAAAAAATAAAATTCATTCAAAATGCCTCAGGCGGAATTTTAGGTCCATGGGATTGTTTTCTAACCATTCGGGGAATTGAAACTTTGGACATAAGATTTAGAAAACAATGTGAAAATGCTCTTGAAGTTGCGCATTATCTTGAAAGACACCCTTTAATTGGTAAGGTGTTTTATCCGGGACTAGAAGGACATAAAAATCATGACATCGCTCGCGAACAACAAAACGGATTGTTTGGCGGAATCGTTTCTTTTGTTTTAAAGGACGATACCCAGGAGGCCGCAAACGCATTTGTCACCAACACAAAATATTTTAAATTGGCCGAGAGTCTGGGCGGAGTCAAAAGCTTGCTATGTCACCCGGCTCAAATGACGCATGCTTCCATTCCTAGGGCGAAACGGCTTAGTTCAGGGATCTCGGATTCACTTATTAGATTGTCTTGCGGAATAGAAAATGCCATCGATCTTGTATCCGATTTGGAACATACTTTCAACATCGTTAACCAACATAAAAACGCAGTTATCGCATAGCTATGAGTTCTATTGTTCAACAGGCACCCGAGGTTAGGATTAATCTGAGTGCCATTAAAAAAAAACGTATCAATCTCGTGGTGTTTGGTCACGGAAACGTAGGAGGTAAATTAATTGATCAATTACTGCAGTCGGCAGCGGAAGTAAGTCGTAGAAAAGAATTGGATATCAGAATTGTAGGAATTGCCAATTCCACGTCCATGATAGTCGATGATCATGGTTTTACAGATAGTTGGAGAACTCATAAATCTGATAAGGGCGCGAAGTATCGATTACAGGATGTAATCGAATTTGTAAAGTCCGAGACTTTGGATAATCTGATTGCGGTAGATAATACCGCTAGCTCCGATTTTGTAGAAAACTATGAATATTTGGTCAAAAATGGATTTCATATTGTTTCCGCGAATAAAATCGCAAATACCTTGCCCTATACGAAATACGAAGATTTGAGAAAGACATTGAGTAAATACCGAAGGCAATTCTTGTATGAAACTAATGTTGGAGCCGGATTACCATTGATCGATACCATCAAACTTCTACATAATTCTGGAGAAAACATCATTAGGATCAAAGGTGTATTTTCAGGTTCTTTGAGTTATATTTTTAATGTTTTTTCAGAAGGTAATAGAACTTTTAGTTCGGTGCTGCAGAGTGCGATGAAACAGGGTTACACCGAACCCGATCCAAGAGAAGACCTCTCGGGTAAAGATGTTGCAAGAAAGTTGCTTATTTTAGCCAGAGAATTGGAGCTCATCTCAAATCTCGAAGATGTAAATGTTCAGAATTTGATTCCCAATGACCTCCGGAAAGTTTCCACCAATGAATTTTTAAAGAGAGCAAAAGAACTAGACATTCCTTATCTCATCAAACTTAAAAATCAAAAGGAAGGATATGTATTGAGGTATGTTGCCGATTTGCACGGAGATTTATCAAAAGAGGACGGTGGTAAACTCGAGGTGAGGCTTTTATCTGTTCCTAAGAACAGTGTGTTAGGAAGACTGGAAGGAAGCGATACCATATTTGAGATTTACACCGAAAATTATGCAAAGCGCCCACTGGTTATACAAGGGGCAGGAGCGGGGGCCGAGGTCACGGCAAGAGGAGTGTTTGGTGATATATTAAGATTAAGTGAAAAACTATAGTGAATGAGTAAATTATTAGAACAAAAAATAGCCATAATTGGTTGTGGTAACCTCGGTAAATCTATTCTTGAGGGCTTGCTGAAAGTGGAAGGGATTAAAGCTAGTAACTTAACTGCAACTCGACGAAATATCGAGAGTTTGGATAAGTTTGCACACCAAGGGGTCAAAGTAACTTCCAATAATGTGGAGGCGATCGCTGGGGCAAATATCATAGTTCTGGGACTTAAACCACATCACATACTCATTGAGCTAGAAAAGCTGAAAGAGGAAATACAAGAGAATCAGATTATCATTTCTCTGGCGACAGGAATAAGTTTAGATGACCTACAAAATGCCTCCGGTAAGCCCGCCATCATCTTCCGAGCCATGCCAAATACCGCCACCACCGTGGCCGAGTCACTTACCTGTATTTGTAGTAATTCTGAAGCAACCGAGAAGACCCATTTGGTAGAGGAGTTATTCAATAAGCTAGGATCCACGGTAGTGATTCATGAAAATCTAATGGAAGCTGCAACAGTTCTCGGTGCCTGCGGAATTGCCTTCGTGCTGCGTTTTATTCGCGGGATGATCCAAGGAGGAATACAAATTGGATTCGATGCCAAAACAGCCGGTATTATTGTGAATCAGACAGTAAAAGGAGCCTCCCAATTGCTCATTCAAAATGGAGAACATCCCGAATTTGAAATTGACAAGGTCACTACTCCCAGAGGATGCACCATTTCCGGATTGAACGAAATGGAGCATAACGGATTCAGTTCTGCACTCATTAAAGGAATTGTAGCATCTTTCGACAAAATCGAAAAATAACTCATATGAAAGTATACATCAACCGATTGAACGATGAATTCCTTTTCGAGGCAGAAGGGCAGCACAAAAAGAAGGTATTGATCGACAGCTCCGCTCCCGAAACGGTTCAAGGTTCAAGCCCCATGGAACTATTGCTTATGGCAGTGGGAAGTTGCAATGCGATCGATATTGTCTCTATCTTAAAAAAGCAAAGGCAGTCCATTCATTCGTACAAGGTTGAAGTCGAAGGAGAACGAAAAGAAGTAAAACAAGCTAGACCTTTTAGCGATATTCACGTAACCGTAATTCTGGAAGGAGAGATTGACCCTGCAAAGGCGAAACGGGCAGCACAATTAAGTTTCGAAAAGTACTGTTCTGTCTCTATGACCATGGACAACTGTGTTAATATCACCTACGATGTCGTATTGAACGACCATAAAATCTAGTTTCTTTACCTTTGAGAAAATATTTCACCATTGCTTTCGCGTAAAACTAAATACGGATTAAAAGCCTTAAGCTTTCTTGCCAGACAAGAATCGGATCAACCGGTTCAGATTTCTGTGATTTCTGAAGCCGAAAATATTTCACAGAAATTTTTAGAAAGTATTCTATTGAGTCTGCGCAAAGCTGGATTTTTGGGATCAAAAAAAGGAAAGGGTGGAGGCTATTATCTTTTAAAAGAAACCCGAGATATCCCTTTGGCGAGCATTTACAGAATTCTGGAAGGCCCCATTGCCATGGTTCCCTGCGTGAGTCTTAACTTCTACGAAAAATGCCACGATTGCCCAGATGAACGCAGCTGCGATGTTCATCGTCTCATGATTCAAGTGCGAGATAACACGCTTTCTATCATGGAAAACACTAGCCTTCAAGATTTTATAAAAGACTCTTAAACTATTTTAGAATATTTCAGAAAAGATTGTATTTTTGAAAACTCTATTAATCCGATAGGATAAATATAATATGTCAAAAATCACTTCAGATAACATAGAGTTGTTCAACCGAAATTTAAGGTACGAATCCCCGGAAGAAATCGTATCATTTGCGTTGGACATTTCAGAAAAACCAATTGTAACCACAAGTTTCGGCGCATACTCGGCTGCCATCCTTCATCTCTGCTCGAAAATCTATCCACAAATTCAGGTGATTTGGTGTGATACCGGTTATAACACAGAAGCAACTTATAAGCACGTTCAAAACCTATCAAGCATTCTCAATCTTAATCTCGAAATATTCACACCAGAATTTACCACCGCTTTTATCAATTCGACCCTCGGTCAACCCGACCTAGACAATCCGAATCACGCTAAATTTTCAGAAAAAGTAAAACTGGAACCCTTTCAACGCGCTTTCGAAAAACACCAACCCGATCTTTGGTTTACCAACCTGAGAAAAGGACAAACCCAACACAGGGAAAACCTAGATATTCTTAGCTTCGGTAAAACGGGAATTCTCAAAGTAAGTCCCTTCTATCATTTTACCGATGAGGACGTGCAGAAATACATTAAAAAACACAAGCTCCCCATCGAATTTGATTATTACGATCCTGTAAAAGCGAACTCACATCGCGAATGCGGAATTCACCTTAAAAATTAAAAATTCGGTCGAACTGTTGTTCAAAACAATTTTATACTGTTTATTTGTACTCAGTTCATTTGCATGTTAACAAGTTATCAAGAAAGGTGGAGGGAATAGACCCTGTGAAGCCTTAGCAACCCTTTGTCCGAACAGAGAAGGTGCTACATTCTATTCGTTTAACGAAATAGATAACACACAAACAGGTACTTCTACCTACTTTCTTGATATTTATTTTTTAGGGCGTTACCCTACTTCGCAATGATACATTGCTTCGAAGGGTCGTGCTATTCACTATATCCCTCCATTAACTGCAAAGCAGTGAAGGAGGGGATGCCGTTACTATCACTAACGCAAAATTGAAGATGAGAAAAGACATACATAAAGAATTACAACAAAGAATTCTGGTCCTTGATGGGGCTATGGGAACCATGCTACAACGCTATAATTTCACCGAAGAAGATTTTCGGGGAGATCGTTTTAAAGACTTTCACAAGCCGCTGAAAGGAAATAACGACCTGCTTTCCATTACCCAACCCGAAGCCATTGCAGAAGTACATTCCAAATACTTCGAAGCCGGAGCCGATATTGTAGAAACCAATACCTTTTCGGGAACTACCATCGCCATGGCCGATTATGACCTAGAAAATCTCGTGTATGAAATCAACTTCGAATCGGCTAAAATCGCTAAAGAAGTAGCCGATAAATTCACCGAACAAAATCCAAATAAACCTCGTTTCGTCGCTGGAGCCATGGGACCCACCAATAAAACGGCAAGTCTCTCCCCCGATGTAAATGACCCGGGATACAGAGCCGTTACTTTCGACGACTTGAGAATCGCCTACAAACAACAAGCTGAAGCGCTACTCGATGGAGGAGCCGATTTACTTCTGGTAGAAACCATTTTCGACACCCTGAATGCTAAGGCTGCTTTGTTTGCTATCGAAGAAGTAAAAGAGGAACGACAAATCGATGTGCCCATCATGGTAAGTGGAACTATTACCGATGCCTCCGGAAGAACCCTTTCCGGACAAACCGCCGAAGCATTTCTAATTTCAGTATCGCACATTCCTCTCCTTAGCGTCGGTTTCAACTGCGCCTTGGGAGCCAAACAATTGACGCCCCATTTAGAGGTAGTGGCGAATCGTACAAATCTTGCGGTATCTGCCTACCCCAACGCCGGTTTACCTAATGCCTTTGGTGAATATGACGAATCACCCGAACAAATGGCAGCCCAAATTGAGGAATATCTCGATAAGAAATTGGTCAATATCATTGGAGGATGCTGTGGAACTACTCCCGAGCACATTAAAGCCATCGCTGAAATAGCGGCAAAATTTAATCCTCGACCCTTATTAAAATCCGTAGCCGTTTCATGATACCAAAAAAACATAAACTTTTGGAGGCGCATGCCGTGGTGAGATCATTTGCGCATCGTACCCCGGTGATGCATTCCAGATTATTGGATGAACTCGCTGGCTGTAAGATTTTATTTAAATGCGAAAACTTCCAGAAGATGGGAGCTTTTAAAATGAGAGGTGCGTTAAATGCAATTGAAAATTTAAGTAACGATCGGAAGTCCAAGGGAGTGGTGACACATTCTTCGGGGAACTTCGGACAAGCAGTCGCCTTGGCTGCAAGGAATCTGGGAGTAAACGCCTATATCGTCATGCCAGAAAATGCTCCCAAAGTCAAAATAGAGGCGGTGAAAGGCTACGGCGGAATAGTCACAATTTGTGAATCTACCCTGGAGGCCAGAGAAGCCACTTCAGAAAAAATAAAAAAGGAAACCGGAGCTACTTTTTTACACCCGTCAAATGATTTGAATGTAATTCTAGGCAATTCAACAGCGACCATTGAACTCCTAGAAGATCATCCCGATGTTGAAATTGTTTTGGTGCCAGTTGGTGGTGGCGGACTTATTGCAGGAACGGCTTTGGCGGCGTATTATTTCGGTAAGGAATGTGAAGTTATCGGAGGTGAACCCTTTGCCGTGGATGACGCTTATCGATCGTTACAGTCGGGAAAAATAGAAACCAATACGACAACCCATACGGTTGCCGACGGTTTACGAACCAACCTTGGAGACATCAATTTTCCCATTATAAAAGAGCTGGTTTCAGAAATTATTAGAGTGGAGGAAGAGGAAATCATCCATGCGATGAAGCTCATTTGGGAACGATTAAAAATTATCATCGAACCTTCATGTGCCGTTCCTTTTGCTGCTGTTTTACGTGAAAAAGAAAAATTTCAGAATAAAAAAGTTGGCATTGTACTCTCCGGGGGCAATGTTGACTTGTTAAACCTACCATTTTAAGAATGAGCGAAGCACCCAAATATTTAAAACTATCGGGTCTCGAACCCTTGGTGATCACTCCTGAAAGTAATTTTATCAACGTTGGGGAACGCACCAATGTGGCAGGGTCACGAAAATTTCTTCGGTTGATTAAAGATGATAAATTCGATGAAGCATTGTCCATTGCTCGTCATCAGGTGGAAGGTGGAGCCCAAATTATCGATGTGAATATGGACGACGGTTTGATCGACGGAAAAGAAGCCATGGTCAAGTTCCTAAATCTTGTCGTGGCCGAGCCGGACATTGCGAGGGTGCCTATCATGATCGACAGTTCCAAATGGGAGATCATCGAAGCCGGGCTGCAAGTAGTACAAGGAAAGTGTGTAGTAAACTCCATAAGTCTAAAAGAAGGAGAGGAGGAGTTCATTCGACAGGCAAAGCTTATCAAACGATATGGTGCTGCTGTGATTGTCATGGCCTTCGATGAAGTTGGGCAAGCCGATAATTTGGAACGCCGTATTGAAATTGCCGAAAGGTCTTACCGCATCCTTGTTGATAAAGTGAATTTTAAACCTCAAGACATTATTTTCGACCTCAATATTTTCCCTGTGGCCACGGGAATGGACGAACACAGAAAAAATGCAGTCGATTTTATCGAAGGGACTCGGTGGGTGAAAGAGAATTTACCACATTGTAGTGTGAGTGGTGGAGTGAGTAATGTTTCCTTTAGTTTTCGGGGGAACGATGTGGTGAGAGAAGCCATGCATTCGGTGTTTTTGTATCACGCCATTCAGGCGGGGATGAATATCGGTATTGTGAATCCGGCGTTGCTGGAGGTATACGACGACATTCCCAAAGATTTGTTAGAACACGTTGAAGATGTGATCTTGGATAAGCGAGACGATGCTACAGAGCGTTTGCTCGATTTTGCTGAAACGGTCAAAGGAACGAAGAAAGAAAAAACAGCCGATTTGTCCTGGAGAGAAGAGCCCCTGCAAGACAGGATAACCAGAGCATTAGTGAAAGGAATCGATGCCTATATCGAAACCGATGTGGAAGAGGCCAGGCAGAACGTGAACAAACCTATCGAGGTAATCGAAGGTCATTTAATGACCGGGATGAATGTTGTGGGAGATCTCTTCGGAAGTGGAAAAATGTTTTTGCCTCAAGTAGTGAAAAGTGCCCGGGTTATGAAAAAGGCTGTGGCCTATTTACTGCCTTACATTGAGGAAAGTAAGGACGAAATTTCTTCTACTAACGGTAAAATTTTGATGGCAACCGTAAAAGGAGATGTGCACGATATTGGTAAAAACATTGTTTCGGTCGTGCTCGCATGTAACAACTATGAAATTATTGATTTAGGCGTCATGGTACCGCCTGAAAAGATCATTGCTGAAGCGAAAAAACATCAAGTTGATGTGGTTGGACTTAGCGGTTTGATAACACCTTCATTGGATGAAATGGTTTTCCTTGCGAAAGAGATGCAACGACAGAAGTTTGAGGTGCCGTTGCTTATAGGTGGAGCGACCACCAGCAAAGCACATACGGCGGTGAAGATCGATCCGCAGTACCAACATGCAGTAGTTCATGTGAATGACGCTTCCAGAGCCGTAACCGTGGTGGGCGATTTGCTTCAGAAGGACAAAGCCGAATTGTTCCGATCGAACTTGAAGGAAGAGTACAAGAAGTTCCGTGACGGATTTCTGGATAGACAGCAAACCAAATCGTATGTTTCCATTTCCGAAGCACGAAGAAATAAATTTAAAATCGACTGGAATGAAGAGGATATCGTCGAACCGGAACAGTTAGGGATACAAGTGGTATCATGGACTAATCTAGAATCGTTGACAGACTATATTGATTGGAGCCCGTTTTTTAGAAGTTGGGATTTGCACGGAAGATATCCCGATATATTGAACGATGAGGTGGTCGGGGAACAAGCTCGAGAATTGTTCGATGATGCACAAACCCTTTTAAAACGAATTATTTCCGAAGAACTTTTGCAAGCCAAAGGTATTTTCGGACTGTTTAAGGCCAATAGTGTGAATGATGATGATATTGAACTTGAAGTTCCCCAAGGCGAGATTAAAGGTGTGAATTTTGGTGGAAATTATACCTTCCGAACGTTGCGACAGCAGTCGAAAAAAGCAGAAGGCAGACCTAATCTGGCACTAGCCGATTTTATTGCACCGAAAGAATCGGGAATTCAAGATCACATAGGTTGTTTCTGTGTCTCTACCGGATTTGGAACCGCCGAATTGGCCGCTAAATTTGAAGCCGAAAATGACGATTACAGCTCCATTATGGTGAAAGCATTGGCCGATCGTTTGGCAGAAGCCTTTGCCGAATACTTGCACGAGCGAGTCAGAAAGTGGCATTGGGGCTATGTATATGGTGAACATTTAAGCAATGAAGAATTAATAAAAGAAAAATACGCGGGAATTAGGCCGGCTCCCGGCTATCCCGCTTGTCCCGATCATTTAGAAAAAGAAACGATATGGGACGTTTTAAAAGTCAAAGAACAAATAGGCGTAGAACTTACCGAGAGTTTGGCTATGTGGCCTGCTGCCTCGGTTTCCGGCTATTATTTCGCGCATCCGAAAGCACGTTATTTCGGATTAGGAAAAATAAAGGAAGATCAAGTTAAGGACTATGCAAAAAGAAAAAATATTTCAATCGAAAAAGCTACTAAGTGGCTTCAACCCAATATCGCAGACTAGATGAAAGTAACCGAACATATTAAAAATGCCAACGGAAACACACAGTTTACCTTCGAAATACTACCTCCTTTAAAAGGACAGAATATCGATTTTATTTTCGATAGTATCGATCCACTTATGGAGTTTAATCCGCCTTTTATAGACGTTACCTACCATCGGGAAGAATACATTTACAAAGAATTGGAAAACGGTTTGTTACAGAAGCAAGTAGTGCGAAAACGCCCGGGAACGGTGGGCATTTGTGCGGCTATTCAGAATAAATACGATGTGGATGCTATTCCTCATATTTTGTGTGGCGGATTTACCAAAGAGGACACCGAAAACTTTCTGATAGATCTTGGATTCCTTGGAATTGACAATGTAATGGCTTTGAGAGGTGATGCGGTTAAAAGTGAAACCTATTTTACACCAGAGCGCGAAGGACATACTTACGCCAGTGACTTAGTAAAACAGATTTCAAAATTGAACGAGGGAAAATATTTAGAAGAGGAACTACAAAATACCACGCCAACCGATTTCTGCATAGGTGTAGCAGGATATCCTGAGAAACACCTAGAAGCTCCAAGTATGGAGAGCGATATTTATTTCCTGAAGAAGAAAATAAAAAAAGGAGCTACTTATGTGGTGACACAGATGTTTTTTGACAATAATAAATATTTCAATTTTGTGGAAAAGTGCCGTGAGTCGGGTATTACAGTTCCCATAATTCCCGGATTAAAACCTTTGGCAACGAAGAAGCAACTCAATATGATTCCGCATCGTTTTAGCGTAGAACTGCCCGATGATTTGGTGATGGAAGTGGTAAAATGTGAGGACAACAAGGCTGTGAGGCAAGTGGGAATCGAATGGTGTATTGCTCAGAGCAAAGAGCTTATTAAAGCCGGAGTTCCGGTTTTGCATTATTATTCTATGGGTAAAAGTGACAATATAAAAGCGATCGCATCTGAAGTATTTTAAATTTATACATTTGGGAATATGTCCCGAGTGCTCATTT
>JABDKT010000197.1 GCA_013002065.1 Flavobacteriaceae bacterium | reverse complement strand
CATTTTATCGCTAAAGTGGTGTTTTCAATTAAAATATTTTATTTTTGCCACTTATAAATAAATCTAAAAATTAAGAATTATGTCAGACATTGCATCAAGAGTTAAAGCGATAATCGTAGACAAATTAGGTGTTGACGAAAACGAAGTTGTGAATGAAGCTAGCTTCACGAACGACCTTGGCGCCGACTCCCTGGATACGGTTGAGCTTATCATGGAATTTGAGAAAGAATTCGACATTCAAATTCCGGATGATCAGGCTGAAAACATTGCGACCGTTGGTCAAGCAATTTCATATATAGAAGAAGCGAAATAACACTACTTCCATATGGAATTGAAGCGAGTTGTAGTAACTGGTCTTGGTGCCTTAACTCCCATAGGTAATTCTATCTCCGAATATTGGGATGGTCTTAAAAATGGCAGAAGTGGCTGCGCCCCTATCACCTACTTTGACACTGAAAAGTTCAAAACAAAATTCGCTTGCGAAGTCAAGAATTACGATCCACAATTACATTTTGACAGGAAAGAAGCCCGAAAACTCGATCGCTTTGCTCAATATGCTCTGGTCTCCAGCGATGAGGCGATAGCAGATGCGAAGGTCGATCTGGAACATGTTGACAAATTTAGAGTTGGCGTGATCTGGGGAGCTGGAATTGGAGGCTTGGAAACCTTTCAGAATGAAGTTATAAATTTTGCAGAAGGGGATGGAACACCGCGTTTCAACCCCTTCTTTATTCCCAAAATGATCGCCGATATCGCCCCGGGTAATATCTCGATCAAACATGGGTTTATGGGACCCAATTACACTACAGTTTCTGCTTGTGCCTCCTCGGCTAATTCGATGATCGATGCACTAAACTATATTCGTTTAGGATATTGTGACATTATAGTTACGGGAGGAAGTGAAGCAGCAGTTACCAAGGCTGGGATGGGAGGATTTAATGCTATGCACGCCTTATCCACAAGAAATGACAGCCCTCAAACAGCCTCCAGGCCCTTCGATGCGACTCGGGATGGTTTTGTTTTAGGCGAAGGTGCTGGAGCCCTTATTCTAGAAGATTACGATCACGCAAAGAAAAGAGGAGCAAAAATTTATGCCGAAGTTATTGGTGGGGGAATGTCCAGTGATGCATATCACATGACGGCACCTCATCCCGACGGTATTGGAGTTGAAAGAGTTATGCTGAATTGTTTACGCGATGCCGGTTTAACACCGGAAGATGTGGACGCGATTAATACCCACGGTACTTCTACCCCCTTAGGAGACGTGGCCGAATTGAAAGCCATTACCAAAGTATTTGGTGAGCACGCTAAAACAATAAATATCAATTCAACCAAATCGATGACCGGACACCTTTTAGGAGCAGCCGGTGCCATTGAAGCCATTGCTTCTATTTTGGCTATGGAACATTCTTGTGTTCCACCTACGATCAATCATTCGACGGTCGATGAAAATATAGATCCTTCCTTAAATCTCACTCTCAACAAAGCTCAGGAGCGGGACATTCAAATTGCTATGAGCAATACCTTTGGTTTTGGTGGTCATAACGCTTGTGTACTTTTCAAGAAGTTAGACGACTAAAGCCTATGACCTCCCTCAAAAACATATTTAATAACCGTGCCGAGAGGGACGACAAATTCTACCGTAGGCTAAAAAAAATATTAGGGTTCAAACCGGGAGATATTAGCATCTATGAAGAGGCCTTTACACATCGGTCTATGAACGAAAAAAATAGCGAAGGAACTCCTCAAAATTATGAACGACTGGAATTTCTAGGTGATGCTATGCTAGGTTCGGTAATTGCCGCCCACTTATTCAAAAAGGTGCCAGGAGGCAATGAAGGATATCTCACCAAAATGCGCTCAAAAGTTGTAAGTCGTGAACACCTTAACGAACTAGGAAGGGATCTCAATCTTATTAACTTGGTCAAAACTTCTATCCCCACCAAACAGTTCGGTGAAAATATTCATGGGAATGTCTTTGAAGCCTTAGTAGGAGCTATCTATCTTGATAAAGGCTATAAATTTTGTGAGAAATTCATTCATAGAAGGGTTATTAAACCCTATGTGGACATTCAGAAGTTGGAAGGAAAAATTATAAGTTATAAGAGCTTGTTTATTGAGTGGTGTCAGAAAAACAAAAAGACCTTTAAGTTCAATGTCTATGAAGATACCGGTAACGATCCCTTAAAGCACTTTGCCGTTAAACTTCAATTAGAACAGAACACCGTGGCCAAAGCAAGAGCCACCTCAAAGAAAAAAGCAGAAGAAAGAGCCGCAAAAAGGGCTTATTATAAACTACAAAAGGAAATGCAGGTACAAAGCACTTAATTTGTTTTGTATTCACTAACAATACTTTATTTTTACTGAAAAAAGGATGGCCCATCACAAATTGCTTTTGGATGACGACCTTAACGAAGAATTTTCGCTTATTGCAATTCATTGTAGTGAAGAAGATTATAAAATGGCGTATACGCTGAACAAGCAATTAAATTTGAGATTGGAAAGACAAAAAGAAGATTTGGAACTAAGCTATCATAAACAGAAAGCCAGCTTTCCTATTTACGAGTTTGAAGATCAATTTCAGTACACCCAGTATTATTTGGTCGCTAATAAATGTAAACAGCAAGTAATCGATACTCAAGCTAGTTCGAGTCTATTTTCTGAAGAAGATTCTGAAAAAGTGATGTTGCATTATCTGCTTCCGGAGTTTAAAAATGCCGATTATTTTTTAAAAATTGCGTCCGATTTCCAATCGATTCCTATGCGAAAAAATATTGCTCTTATTAACGAATTGAATCAGGTGATATCGGCTTACGAAGTGGATCAAAGCAAAATTAAATCAAGTCAAAACTTAATTTTCAACTAAATGCCAACCCAGAAAAAAACCAAAATAGTCGCTACCCTCGGGCCTGCAACCAACGATAAAAAGGTATTGAAAAGCATGATAAATGAAGGTGTGAATGTCTTCCGTATCAACTTTTCACATGCCAACTACAGTGACGTTAAGAAACGAATTAAAATGATTCGTGCCCTGGGAGACGAGCTTGGGACTTCAACAGCTATTCTAGCCGATTTACAAGGCCCCAAACTAAGGGTTGGTATTATGAAAGAAGAGGTTGTTGTAAAACCCGGAGATGAAATTGATTTCTGTACAGGGGAAGAGTTTGAGGGAAACAGCCAAAGGGTTTACATGAATTACGACAACTTTCCCAAAGATGTCAAACCCGGAGAACGTGTTTTATTGGATGATGGTAAGTTGATGTTCGAGGTGCTTCAAACTAATAAAAAAGACACCGTAAAAGCCAAAGTGATTCAAGGAGGGCCGTTACAGTCTAAAAAGGGCGTCAATCTTCCGAACACCAATATTTCATTGCCAGCCTTGACCAAAAAAGATAAGGAAGACGCGATTTTCGCAGTGAGCCTGGAAGTGGATTGGATTGCGCTTTCTTTTGTGAGACATGCAGAGGACCTTAAGGAACTTCAAGCGCTTATTGAAGCACATAGCGAATACAAAATTCCGATAATCGCTAAAATCGAAAAGCCTGAAGCCGTAAAGAACATCGATAAAATTGTGGCCTATTGCGACGGACTTATGGTTGCCAGAGGCGATTTGGGAGTAGAAGTGCCAGCCGAAGAGGTTCCGCTTATTCAGAAGCAATTGGTATTAAAGGCAAAAAGCGCAAGAATTCCGGTAATCATTGCAACCCAAATGATGGAGACTATGATTACATCTTTGACGCCTACACGAGCCGAAGTAAACGACGTGGCGAACTCTGTGATGGATGGTGCAGATGCAGTAATGTTATCCGGAGAAACCTCGGTTGGGAAATATCCGGTGGAGGTGATTCGGAAAATGGCCGATATCTGTAAGCAGGTAGAAAATTCAGAATTAATTAGAGTACCACACGAACCACCACATATAAGAACCAATCGGTACGTGACCAAATCGGTTTGTTATCACGCGGCGAAAATGGCCGACGAAATTGAGGCGGAAGCCATTTGTACCTTAACCAATAGTGGCTACACGGCCTTTCAAATTTCTGCTTGGAGACCCGATGCCCATATATTAGTATTTACTTCAAATAACAGAATCCTTTCAAGGCTTAACTTGCTCTGGGGGGTGAAAGCATTCTTCTATGATAAATTCGTGAGCACCGACGAGACCGTAGATGATGTCAATAAAATAGCCTTTGAAAAAGGATTTGTCTCCAAAGGCGATTACTTGATTAATCTTGCGGCTATGCCGATTGTCGATAAAGGTATGGTGAATACTTTAAGGGTGTCTCAAATATAAAAGAGAGGCACATGGCCCCTCTTTTTGTCAAATTCTTTATTTAATTTCCTCAGTTTTTGAGATCTTCATGGCGTCACCTTCATTAATGATTGTGACCTTACTATCATATTTCTTAGAGCCATATACATACTCGATCTTCTGAAGTTTGTTGTCCTCTCTTGTTACTTCCAACTGGCTTACCCAAACTCCTTTTTTAGGCTTGCCGTCGAAAATGGTTTCGGTATCCTTCCCCTTCGGATTGGGAAACGCAAACTCCTTCGGGAAATCGAATAATCGTTGTGCCGTTATAAACGCTTCATGCCATTCGGCACCCGGTAATAATATGGCTTCCGTATTAATGGGATTGCTTGCAGTGCCCGCAGTTTCGGTGGTATAAACTACTTCCGGGAAGAAACGCTTTAGCTCATCTGCATACCCTTTGGGAGTAATATCTCTCTCAGGAGGAAAATACTTGCTTAAATAACCATTAAATGCAAATCCTTTTTTGTGATTGAATTCCACTTCGTCCATGCCGCCTTTTATTCCGGCAACATTCATGGTGGCTTTTTCCTCGGCCTTGACGATTTTTACTTTGGTTCCATAAGGCATTCGGGCCATTCTTTCACTCTGTAAATTGTTGAATTCACGAAGGCTGAGTCCGCTAGGTGCGGTCACATACATATATTGTTCTTCGTTTACTTCTGAAATATCTGCCAATGCAATGTCTTCATTGGCAATGATACTTTGGTCTTCAGGAATTTCTCCTGTTATTTCGGGAGATTTGTCGTTTTTGCAAGCCACTAGGGATGTGGCAAAAACAGCTGCTGTTAAGATTAAAACTACTTTTTTCATAATCACGGTTTTGAGTTAATAATTAGATTCAAAAAGTAGTTTACTGCATACGCTAAAAGTCGAGTTTAAGTTGTACGTCTATGGTTTCGTCGGGCGGAGGTTTCTCCTCCTTTTTATCTTCGTTATTCAGGTTTGATAAGCTAATTCCCAACAAGCGTACCGAATTTTTCATTCCTTCCTGAAATAACAAATCTTTAACAGTTTCCATAATCAATTCCTTGCTCGACACATATAAGGGTAACGTTTTACTTCGGGTTTGTAATGTAAAGTCGCTGTATTTTATTTTTAAAGTAATGGTCTTTCCGGCTACCTTACTACCTTTTAACCGGCGCTCCACCTCTTCGGCGATATTTTCCAATCGATCGAGCATAAACACTTCAGAAGAAATATTTTCATTAAAGGTACGTTCGGCAGCCAGAGACTTGCGAGTTCGAGAAGGTTTTACCTCACTTCTGTGAATCCCTCGAACTATATTAAAATAGGAAGCTCCACTTTTACCAAAGTGTTCCGTTAAATAGGCTTCCGTTTTACTCTTTAGATCCTTTCCGGTAAAAATTCCATGCAAGTACATTTTTTCCTTCATCACCTTTCCCACCCCGTAGAATTTTTTAATGTCCAAACCTTCCAAAAATTCTATGACCTCTTCGGGAGGTACAGTTTTTTGTCCGTTGGGTTTATTGATATCACTGGCAACCTTGGCAATAAATTTATTCACCGAAATTCCCGCCGAAGCATTGAGACCTGTCTTCTCTTTTATTCGTTCTCTTATTTGTTGAGCCATTAAGGTTGCACTCGGATTTCCTTTTTTATTTTCCGTGACATCCAAATAAGCCTCATCCAATGAGAGCGGTTCCACCAAATCGGTAAATTCTCGAAATATCTTTCTAATTTGATCTGAAACTTCCTTGTATCTGTCGAATCTTGGCTTTACGAAAATTAATTCGGGACAGCGTTTTCTAGCCAAAACCCCGCTCATCGCACTTCTTACTCCAAACTTTCGCGCTTCATAACTGGCAGCACTTACCACTCCACGTGTTCCACCACCTCCCACTGCCAATGGCTTTCCTAGCAAATCAGGATTATCCAGTTGCTCTACAGAAGCATAAAATGCATCCATATCGACGTGAATAATTTTTCGAATGGGGAAGGGAAACTCCATCCCATAAAATTATAATATCTTAGTGAGAGTTTGACCGCAACTATGATCGAAATCGAACGTAAATTTTTGGTGACTTCGGAAAGTTTTAAAGACGAAGCCACTTCAGAAACAAGAATAGTTCAGGGCTTTTTAAATACCCATCCCAATCGAACTGTTCGGGTACGTATTCATGGAAACAAAGGGATTTTAACCATAAAAGGGCTTTCGTCAAATGATGGCACTAGCCGATTCGAATGGGAAAAGAATATTTCCGAAGAAGACGCAAAAGATCTCTTGAATATGTGTGAAGATGGAATCATAGAAAAAAGACGTTTTGAAGTACCGGTGGGAGAACATATTTTTGAGATAGATGTGTTTGATGGTGAAAACGACGGACTTATCGTTGCTGAACTCGAACTAACCGAAAAGGATGAACTCTTTGAACGTCCAGACTGGTTAGGAACGGAAGTCACAGGAATTACCAAATATTACAATTCACAGTTAAGTTTACAACCATTTAAAACCTGGAACCAATGAAGCTCAAACTTCTAATACTACTCGTTCTAATCTTCTTTTATTCGGCATGTAAAGAACACGAACAGAACGGACACCATGACGATGACTTGCATGAAGAGTTACATTTTGAAGATGATGATGGGAACCATTTTGATAAT
>JABDKT010000006.1 GCA_013002065.1 Flavobacteriaceae bacterium | reverse complement strand
GGGTTTTGAAACCCAATCGGGAAACTTAAAATACGAACTTATAATCTCGAGAAGTGAATCGGAAACACCTGTAACTCTTTGAAAATCATGTTTCGAATTAACCCATTGATCCTTCTCACGAAATGCCTTCAGTTTATCAAACTGTTCAGGAGTCATTCCCAAGGTATAGGCTTTGTAATCGGTAATAAAATTCGGATTGAAAGGGTAGATTTTGTGTTGCCTCTCTTCAAGCGCCAAAATCTTCATCGAATCGATTTGTTGTTGAACTTGTTTTATTTCCGAAGAAGAAAAAGAAAAGACCATCTCATTCGATGGATGATAATAAATCTCAACATATAAATAAGAGATAATAGTAGCTGCTAAAAAAAGAATCCCTGCTTGGTCACCTTTGTTAAAGTGAAACAGGGATTTTAAGGTTTTTATTTTCATAACTCCTCAGTTTAAATTACCGGGGAGGCATGAATTATATTTTTACTAACGTGCCAATTTTATTGCATCCAGGTAACGCCTCAATTGTTTCTTCACCACAGGGAATAAGAAATAGAGACCGATCATGTTCGGGAATACCATAGCGAAGATCATCGCATCTGAAAACGCCCAAATACTGTCCATACTTGCAGCAGCACCTATAATTACAAAAACACAGAACAATACTTTATACGTAAGGTCGGTTTTCTTTCCTCTACCAAATAGATACTTCCAAGATTGCAGTCCGTAGTAAGACCATGAGATCATAGTAGAAACGGCAAACAATACCACCGCGATGGTTAAGAATATTTGAGAGTAAGGAATATATTCGGCGAAGGCTCTAGAAGTAATCCCCGCTCCTTCATAAGGCATTCCATCAATTAATACTGCTCCGTCCGGTGCTCCCGGTAATTGTCCGTACTCGAAGAATCCTCCAAAGTTAAAGATGATAATTACCAACGCAGTCATTGTACAAATTACAACCGTATCAATAAAAGGTTCAAGTAAGGCAACCAATCCTTCGGAAGCAGAATACTTCGTCTTCACAGCCGAGTGAGCAATGGAAGCCGAACCGGCACCCGCCTCGTTAGAGAATGCAGCTCTTCTGAATCCAACCAATAACACACCTATTACTCCACCCACACCAATCGCTTTTGGATTGAATGCTTCAGTTACGATCAAGCTAATAGCATCATCGATAAAGGAGAAATTGCTAAGAATAATGTACAAGCAACAAACGATATATAATACGGCCATAAAAGGCACAACTTTCTCTGTAACCGAGGCAATACGCTTAATACCACCAATAATGATAATACCTACCACTAAGGCAAGTACCAATCCTACCACGGCTCCGGCAGCTGTACTTTCCCAATTGAATAATTCTTTTAATACAATAGTAGCCTGATTTGATTGAGCGGCGTTACCACCACCAAATGATCCTCCAATACAGAAAACAGCAAAGGCCGCAGCAGCTATTTTACCCAAAGTGGCAAACCCTCTTTCTTTTAATCCCTTGCTCAAATAATACATGGGTCCACCATATACAGTACCATCTTTATCGACATCGCGGTATTGAACCCCTAAGGTACATTCCACGAACTTGGTGGACATACCTAACAATCCGCAAACAATCATCCAAAAAGTGGCACCGGGTCCACCAAGGGCAATCGCTAGCGCTACCCCGGCTATGTTACCGTTACCAACAGTTCCGGAGACCGCAGTCGCCAGAGCTTGGAAATGACTTACTTCCCCTTCCTTGCTCTCATCTCGAATCGTATCTCGAATGTCACCATCAACTCCGGCAGCTTCATCCCCTAGACTGTGTCCACCTTCAATTTCATCATATTTTCCGCGAACGGTATTGATCGCTTTTCCGAAGAAACGAACATTGGGAAAGCCAAAATAAATAGTGAAAAACGCAGCACTGGCCACCAAGAGTATTAATACAAATGGCGTTCCTGCAATTTCAAAGAAAATTACGTTGGAGAAAAAGTCGGAAACCGGCTGAAAAGCCTGATCAATTCTTTGATCCAGACCCACTTCTTCGGTTTCTTGAGCATGTGATATAACGGGTAAAAGGATAGATAATACAGCGAGAAGAAATTTCTTCATTTTGGAAGTTGTTAGTTAAACTTTTTTAAAAGGTGTAGCAAGATGCTAAAAAAAATGGCGAATTCAAATTTTTAGGTGTTTATTTCTTAACCATTTCTAAACATTGTAAAACTGCTTTAAACTTTCGATCTGATTGGGACGCCCGATAAGAATTAACTTTGAATTTTTTTGAAGAACCGTGGAAGGTTCGGGGTTTACGACATAGTCCCCATTTGGAGTTTTGTAACCGATTATCGAACAACCTGTTTTCTTCCTAAGATCTAATTCATTAATGGCTCTAGACTCCCCATCTGTGCAAACTTGTTCGAAGGCGATTTGCTCTACATTGATGCTATCACGTTCTCCCGACACCGAAAGATTGTCTAAAAACTCCACCAGATCTGGAACCACAACTAAGGAAGCCATATGAT
>JABDKT010000276.1 GCA_013002065.1 Flavobacteriaceae bacterium | reverse complement strand
GGTGTGAACATGCATATGGGATGGGGTACCGCTCGAGTTACGGTTCCATTTACGAAATAATCAATACTCAAGTTAAATGAAAATCCGGCTTTTGGCCGGATTTTTTTTATGGAATATTTAAATACTTGTGAGTTTGAAGTGAAACCATCCACTTTGGATGTTCCATGACATAATCTACGATGAGTGGAACTACTTTTTCTCTTTTACTCCATTCGGGTTGTAAATACAATATACAATCCGAGTTTACCTTCGAAGCCTGTTCTTCGGCAAATCGTAAATCGTCCTTATTGTAGATTATCACTTTTAATTCCTGGGCCGCTGTATAAACCTCTGGTGTAGGTAGTTTATTCTTTTTCGGTGAAAGGCATATCCAATCCCAGGTTCCTGTGAGCGGATAAGCACCCGAAGTTTCAATATGAGTTTGCAAACCCCTATGCTTAAGTGATTCTGTGATAGGATTCATATCCCACATTAATGGTTCTCCACCAGTAATTACAATAGTTTTAGAGAATTTTGCTGCATTTTCAACTATGGAATCTATATGGGTTGGAGGATGGATATTCGGGTTCCAGCTTTCCTTAACATCACACCAATGACATCCCACATCACAACCCCCTACGCGAATAAAATAAGCTGCTTTACCCTTGTGATAGCCTTCCCCTTGAATGGTATAAAATTCCTCCATTAAAGGAAGCATTTTCCCTTCATTTACCAATATTTCAACCTCTTCTTTCATGGTTGGCAAAGATACAGAATTGCAACACTGCGAATCAAGATTTATTGCGCTAATTAATCCGACTTAACTGCGACCACCTCGATTTCAATTTTAGCACCTCGAGCTAGGGCCTCTGCCGCAAATGTGGTTCGTGCGGGTTTCTGCGGAAAATATTGAGTATAAATTTCATTAAAAGCCGAAAAATCGGAAATAGTATCCAAAATTACAGTCGCCTTCACCACATCCGTCATTTCCAATTGATGCGTTATTAAAACCGCTTTGATATTTTCCAGGGTTTGCTTGGTTTCCGCTCGAATTCCTCCGTCCACCAATTCACGAATCGTATGATCCATACCAATCTGACCGGACAAATAAAACGTATTGCCCACCTGCACCGCATCACTAAAAGGTGCATTGGCTTTTTTTGGTTCATGAGATGGATGAAATATGGGTGAGAACGTTTCCGAAGTTGGAATCGATTCTACTTTTTCTTCGGAAACAGAATTACACCCAAGAAAAAATATAACAATAAAACACCTGCCGATAAGATGTAACACTTTTCTCATAAACGCTAATTTATAAAAGTTAATTCACTATTATTTTAGTAGCAACCTTACAATTCCTATTTTTATCAAAATTTTTGATCGATGTCAGACAAGCAAGTATTTTTCGATTATATCAACAAGGGTTACACCACCAAAGGAGAGGCAATAACTCTAGGTGCAGCAATGTTAGATGGAGAAACGGTGACCAATGCGTTAGTGAAGGTGCCTTTAAAGACCATGAATCGTCACGGACTAATAGCCGGGGCAACAGGGACCGGTAAAACCAAAACCTTGCAGGTATTGGCCGAAAATTTATCGGATAAAGGCGTACCTGTTTTGTTGATGGACATGAAAGGTGACTTAAGTGGTATTGCACAACCCAGCCCCGGACATCCAAAAATTGATGAAAGACATGCCGCGATTGGTATTCCGTTTGAAGCCAAGAAATTTCCGGTGGAGATTTTAACTCTTTCGGAACAACAAGGGATTCGATTAAGAGCTACGGTAAGTGAATTTGGACCCGTGTTGGTTTCCAGAATTTTAGGAGTCTCAGAAACCCAAGCGGGTATTATCTCCATCTTGTTCAAATATTGCGATGATAATAAGCTTCCGCTTTTAGACCTAAAAGATTTTAAAAAAATAATTCAATACTCCACCGAAGAAGGTAAGGAGGAAATCGCCAGAGAATACGGCCGAATTTCACCTGCTTCTTCAGGAGCGATACTGCGAAAAATTGTAGAACTAGAGCAGCAAGGTGGAGATCTCTTTTTTGGGGAAAAGTCTTTTGACACCAACGATTTACTAAGAGTGGATCGCGACGGACGAGGCTATATAAATATCGTTCGCTTAACCGATATTCAAGATCGACCTAAGTTATTCTCAACGTTTATGCTTTGTTTACTGGCGGAAATCTATTCGACCTTCCCCGAACAAGGTGACAGTGGACGACCTGAATTGGTGATCTTTATCGACGAAGCACATTTAATTTTCAAAGAAGCCAGCGACGCTCTGTTAGATCAAATAGAGAGTATCGTAAAACTCATCCGATCGAAAGGAGTAGGTCTTTACTTTGTGACCCAAAATCCTACCGACGTGCCGGACGCTGTGCTAAGTCAGTTAGGACTCAAAGTTCAACACGCCTTGCGTGCTTTTACAGCAAAAGATAGGAAAGCAATTAAGTTAACGGCAGAAAATTACCCCTTATCCGATTACTACAAAACCGATCAAATACTCACCTCTTTAGGTACGGGAGAAGCCTTAGTTTCTGCTTTGAACGAAAAAGGGATTCCCACTCCTTTGGCTGCTACAATGATGAGAGCGCCAATGAGTAGAATGGATGTATTGGAAGATGATGAGCTAAAAGATTTGATCAAAAATTCCAAACTTGTAAAAGAGTACAACGAAGAGGTTGATAGGGAAAGTGCTTATGAACTTCTAAATAAAAAAATAGAAACAGCCAACGAAAAAGAGGCAAAAGCCAAAGCTGCGAAAGAGCGAGAAGAAACTAAAAGAAGTTCGTCTCGTAGTAGTGGTAGATCGAGAAGACGTTCTGGTAAAAGTTCGTTGGAAAAGGTACTAACCAGCCCAACAGTAATTCGAAGCGTCTTGGGAATTTTAACTAAAATGATAAAATAAATCTAATATTTCAGAATGAAAAAAACACTCATAATAGGAAGTTTGCTTTCCATTTTATTTGTACAATGTACCGAAGACAAGGACCCTTTTCTAATTTCCAAAGGCGCCATTGGCAGTTTGACAAAAGAAATACAAATGAAGCAGGTCGATTCTATCTTTGCTCAAGATTCTATTGTTAAGTTAAGTCCTGTTGAGAATGCCCTGGGAACGCAAGGAGAGGTGGAAGTTTATGAAAAAGGAGGTGAAAAATTACTTTTGCTTTCGCCTAATGATGATTCCGATCCTAATTCGGTAATTACAAATATTCAAGTTTTTGATCCCCGATTTAAAACTGAAAAAGGACTAAACGTCAACAGTACATTTGGCGATATAAAGGCCAACTACGAAGTTGTAAATGTTGAAACCACTATAAACGCAGTGGTAGTTTTTCTGAAAGATTCTGAAATTTATGTCACCATCGATAAGAAAGAACTTCCGGAGAATCTTCGGTATAATATGAGTGCCGAAATTGAAGTAACTCAAATTCCCGATACAGCCAAATTTAAATACTTTATGATAGGTTGGGATATGGACGAATAACGTTTAATAGATTTATAAGATAATCCAAAAGCCTTCTTTATTTGAAGGCTTTTTTTATGGGTAGATAATTAGTACATTACATACAAAATCTGACCCATGAAATTTCTATTACTACTCTTTCTACCGCTTACTTTATGGAGCCAAACTACTGAAAATTATAATGTTTCCGCCGAAAATCCTTTTGGGAAATTAAATCCCGAGGCCCCTCCCGAAACGGCAGACTATGCCCCTCTCATTGGAAGCTGCGATTGTAAGTCGGAGATGCGCAACCCCGATCAAACATGGGGTGAAACCAAGGATATGACCTGGACCTTCAAGTACATTATGAACGGTACGGCCGTCCAGGATGAGACTACGTTCAAAGACGGTCGAAATGCGGGCAGTATTAGACAATTTATTGCAGATAGTTCCAAGTGGTACGTCCATTTTTATTCCAATACGGGCCCTACCCCAAAGCTCCCTGCTTGGGAAGGCGGTATGAGAGGCGACAGCATCGTGCTTTACAACGAGCAAAAGGCACCTAATGGGATGGACGGCTATTATCGTATCACTTTTAGTGATATAGATGAAAAAGGGTTTAAATGGTTGGGTGAATGGGTGAATACCTCCGAATCATTTAGTTATCCCACCTGGAAAATTGATTGTACCAAACGCACTGCTTTAACCGACAAAGAACAGATCCTCCTAAACGCAAAAGCATTTTCCGAAGCTTATATGAGAAAAGATCACGAGGCCATTGTAAATATGTACACCAGCGATGGTAAAATATTCCCTAATAAGAGGAATGTGATGGAAGGTCCCGAAGCCTTGTCGAAATTTTGGAAATTTAGGGATGGAGTTAAAGATGTCTATCATAAATTAACGCCCGTAGAAGTAACTGTGATAGGTAATTATGCTTATGACTACGGTTATTATGAAGGGAAAATCACCAATTCGGATGACAGTGAAAATGAATTTAAAGGGAAATATGTGATTATTTGGCAAAAGATTGACGACGATTGGAAAATGTATTTAGATATTTGGAATAGTATTTAGACCATGCTCACGAAAACAGAAAAAAATGCCTATCGGGAAGAGCTTTTTCGTCATTTAGACGGAATTGCGGTTGCTCCGGTTGCCTTTGCTTTAAAAGAAAAAGGAGTGCTTGATTTTTTACTCGAGAAAGAAAAATGTGCTTTGGATGAGATTTCAGAAAAATTTGAAGCCAACGAAGGATATCTAAATGTCGCATTGCGCATATTGGCCTCCCAGGGCTGGTTGGATTATCACGTTGACAAAAACAGCAGTGTGCAAATAAACAGCAATCTAAAAAGTGAGACGGCGTTTGGTAGGATAGATAGTTATTCGGACGTTGTGAATTTCATGAAAATTTCCGAAGAATTTCATCCCAGACACTTTGAATTGGAACAATTTTCGGTTCTAAATAAAATCTTGAATAAGTACAAAGATGGTGTGTATTCGGAGGGTAAATCGGATGAAGAACTCAACCCCATCGCATATCAGATATTAAAACACATTGAAGGTGTTTTGGTTGGTCCTATAACAGTGTTCTTGGGTATGGATGGAATGTTTCATAAATACTTTATGGAAGCTTCCTTTAGTGCCGACGAATTTCATGAAGACCCTGTAAGTTTCAGTAAAATACTTGACTTTTTCACTTACCTGGGTTGGTTTACAAAGAAGAATGAGAATTATCGTTTTACTGAAAAAGGCTTGTTTTTCGCCCGTAGATCGTCTGCT
Source organism: Flavobacteriaceae bacterium (assembly GCA_013002065.1). Lineage (GTDB taxonomy): Bacteria > Bacteroidota > Bacteroidia > Flavobacteriales > Flavobacteriaceae > Aureisphaera. The sequence continues at coordinate 1,685 of JABDKT010000276.1, read as the reverse complement.
TACGGAGTCACCGTCTCATACATACCCACATTTAGAAGAGTGGATGAATTGATCTTCGGAAATGCACTAATTTTCAAAAGTTCGATCCCCACTGCTCATGAAATTCATGTCGATAGAGAAATGAATGTTTGGGGAAGCGGCGGGGCGCACTCGGCCTATTTTAAAAAAATTGATGAAATAATCATCGCCCTCTTTAATAAACCCATCGAAGAGCAACCCAAAGGGATTCTGGATATGGGATGTGGTAATGGCGCCTTTCTTATTCATTTATTTGAAGTAATCGAACAACGTACAAAGAGAGGTCCGCTATTAGAAGAACACCCCTTGTTTTTGGTGGGCGTAGATTATAATAAAGCTGCTTTAAAAGTGACTCGCTCCAATTTGGTAAAAGCCGATATTTGGGCCAAAGTAATTTGGGGAGATATTGGTAATCCTGAAAAGCTCGAAGAAGATATTCAAGCCAGTTATGATATTGATTTATGTGATCTTCTCAACGTGCGGACATTCCTTGATCACAATAGGCCGTGGAGTGAGCCATTAGAAGTTGATCCAAAAAGGACCAGTTCGTCCACCGGAGCCTTTGCTTCCAATGGGATACGATTGCGCAATGCGGCTGTGGAACAAAATTTAAAGGAGCATTTGAGTAAGTGGAAACCCTTTATCAAAAAGTTCGGACTTCTATTGATCGAACTACACACTATCGATCCAAAAATTACAGCTCAAAATATTGGAAAGACCGCAGCAACGGCTTATGACGCTACCCATGGATTTAGCGATCAATACATATTAGAGTTAGAAGTATTTCAGAAAGTGGTGTCTGAAATTGGCCTGCATTCGGTTCCGGAATATTTTTCGAAATTTCCGAATAATGAGTTGGCCACAGTGAGTATTAACTATATCGTTTAAATTATGTCTCAATTACGACCTTTCCATTTGGCAATTCCTGTTCATGATCTGAACGCTTGCCGAACTTTTTACAAAGAAACATTAGGCCTTTCCGAAGGGCGCAGTAGTGATCATTGGGTGGATTTTGACTTCTTCGGGCATCAATTGGTAATTCATTACAAAGCGAAGGATTCTTCAAAAGAAGTTTCAAACCCAGTCGATGGTAAAGAAGTACCTATTCCGCATTTCGGTATTGTGCTCGACATGGACACCTTTAAGCACTTTTCCGAAGAATTAAAAGCAAAAAATATTAATTTCATTATTGAACCCTATATTAGATTTGAAGGGCAAATTGGTGAACAAGCAACTATGTTTTTTAAAGATCCCTGCGGAAATGCGCTGGAATTTAAAGCATTCAAAAATATAAATCAGTTATTTTCATCCTAAGCATATGATTTCACAAAATATAATCCGTCAAGTATTTGTCTTACTCATAATCATCGTAATGGGCGGGCTCATCTTCCGCGAATTGCTTCCGTACTTTTCTGGGGTGTTGGGTGCGATAACCATTTACGTGCTCATGCGCGGCTGGATGATTAAATTGGTTCGAAAAGGTTGGAATGCTAATTTGGCAGCGGCCTTTCTTTGTGTGCTTTCCTTTGTGGGAATATTGCTCCCGGTTTCTGGAGTATTGATGCTACTGGGAAATAAAATTGGTAATGCGGTACAAAATTCTGAAAAGGTAATTCGAGCCTTTAAAACGCAACTTGGAGAATGGGAAGCGGAGTTTATCTTTGATT
>JABDKT010000259.1 GCA_013002065.1 Flavobacteriaceae bacterium | reverse complement strand
CTTCAATATTGCCTTCTTCATTTTTCAGATTATAATGAAGCTTAATGTTTCTATAAATACCGTGTTTATAAGCATAAAAAGTAAGGTTGTATTTTTCCTTAACATCTAAATAGCCCTCTTCTTCAATAAAAAATTCTGCCGAATAGTTATTAACTACAAAGTTTTGGGCATACGAAAATGAAGTGGATAAAGCTAAAAGCAGCAGTATGCGCAAAATGATTCTTATCATCTTATGAAAAATCTACTTTAACATTTTCACGTTCTGCGGCATCGGTTTCAAAATAGCTGAATGATTGATACGGCATAATTCCCGCAAACAACACTCCTGGGAAGCTTTCTCCATAGGTATTATTCTCTCGAACGGTACTGTTATAATATCTACGCGTGCGCTCTAAAGCTTCTTCAATTTCAGCGAGTTTTTCTTGTAATTGAATAAAGTTTGTATTGGCTTTAAGGTCGGGATAGGCTTCTCCTAATGCAAAAATGCTTCGTAGCGTTTGTTGTAACTGATTTTCAGCCTTAATCTGTTCATTTATATTATCACTTGGTACTGCCATAGCCGCATTCCTAGCTTTGATAACATTTTCCAGCGTTTCTTTTTCGTGAGCAGCATATCCCTTTACGGTTTCAACCAAATTAGGGATCAAATCATATCGCCGTTTTAAGGCTACGTCAATATTACTCCAAGCATCTTTTACTTGATTTTTGTTTTTTACAAACTTGTTGAATACTGAAATGGCGAGCAGCGCTACAATGAGAACTACTCCCAGAAAAATGACATATGAAAACATGGCTATTAGGTTGGTTTAGAATTAACTAGTTGTGACCCTAAATTACAATATTTTTATAAGGTAACCACAACTACTTCAGCTTATCCAAATGCAACTTGCGTAGCTTCGCTAATTTTGGGGTGATAACATAATTACAATATCCCTGCCCCTGATTTCTATTATAGTAATCTTGATGGTCAGCTTCAGCTTCGTAAAAAGTTTCCAACGGACTTACTTCAGTAACGATGGGCGCATCGTAATACGGCTTCATCTGGTCGATAACAGCCTGAGCAAATTCCTTTTGTGTTTCATTGTGATAAAAGATCACCGAACGATATTGCGTTCCCACATCGGCTCCTTGACGATTGAGGGTTGTTGGGTCGTGGGTGGTCATAAAAATCACTAACAATTCTTCATATGAAATGACTGATGCATCAAAAGTCACCTGGACCACTTCGGCGTGTCCTGTTAAACCTGAACAAATCTCACGATACGTGGGTTTACCGGGTGCTGTTCCTCCTGTGTATCCTGAAACTACTTTTTCAACGCCTTTTACTTGCTGAAAAACCGCTTCGGTACACCAAAAACAGCCACCGCCCACAGTCATAACTTCCATGTTACTCATGAGATGTTTCCACTTTTTGGAGGGTCATCGACTCCGAATTAATACAATAACGCAATCCGCTAGGCTCTGGACCGTCTGGAAATACGTGCCCCAAATGGGCGTCGCAGGTGTTGCATAGCACCTCCACCCGTGTCATTCCAAACGAAGTATCTCTATGATACGCAATGGCATTTTCTTTTATGGGCTGGGTAAAGCTCGGCCACCCTGTACCCGACTCAAATTTTATAGTGGAATCGAATAAAGGGGTATCGCAACACACGCAATTATATTTTCCTGCATCGTGAGCGCTACAAAGCGCGCCAGAATGAGGTCTTTCGGTGCCTTTTAAACGAGTAATTCTGAATTGTTCTGGAGTAAGAATTTCTTGCCATTCGGCTTCAGTTTTCTCAATGCGTTTATCGGGAGTTGGGTTTCCATTCACCGAAAAATTAATAACATCCTTCCAAGTAAGCATACTGATTCTTTCCTTTCTGTTTAAAGTGAATATTTCCGAAAAGTGAGTCGGAATTACTGCAATTTTCTTACAAGCGTATCAAAGTCAACTGAAGTTTGTTCCCCACTCTTCATATTCTTCAATGTATATTGTGAAGCTTCCATTTCACTGGCGCCTGCCAATACCGTAAACTGTATATTTCGCTTATCGGCATAACTCATTTGTTTCCCCATTTTAGCTGAATCGGGATACAACTCTGCTGAGATTCCCTGCTGACGTAATTTCGAAATCGCTTGCATCGCATACAATGCTTCGGTTTCTCCAAAATTGATAAACAACACTTTGGTATTGGCTGTGGCTGTTTCGGGAAATAAGTTCAACTCTTCCAAGACCAAGTAAATTCTGTCCAAACCAAAAGATATCCCCACGCCGCTCATATTTTTCAGTCCGAAAATCCCGGTTAAATCATCGTAGCGTCCGCCGCCACCAATGCTTCCCATCGCAACACCATCGGGTGCAGAAACTTCAAAAATAGCGCCCGTGTAATAATTAAGTCCGCGAGCCAATGTCACATCGATTTCTAAATTAGCCGATTGTAATCCAAGCGTTTCCACCGAATTCACAATAAACGAAAGCTCTTCGACTCCTTTCATTCCTACTTCGGAAGAAGCTAACAATTCACTTAATAAATTCAATTTATCTGAAGCCGTTCCACTTGCTGTAAACAGAGGCTGTACTTTGTCAATTGCACTATCGGAAATTCCTTTTTCACGCATTTCCTTTTTTACACCTTCCTCGCCTATTTTATCCAACTTATCCAATGCTACCGTAAAATCGATAAGCTTATCGGTTTCGCCAATGACTTCAGCGATTCCGCTAAGTACTTTACGATTGTTCATTTTAATGGTGGTGCCCTTCAGTTTTAATTCTGAAAAAACGGCATCGTACAATTGCACCAGCTCTACTTCCTGCCAAAGGGAATCGCTTCCAACCACATCGGCATCACACTGATAAAACTCGCGAAAACGTCCTTTCTGCGGACGATCGGCTCGCCAAACAGGTTGCATTTGGTATCGTTTAAACGGAAAGGTAATATCGTTTTGGTGTTGCACGACATAGCGTGCAAAGGGCACGGTTAAATCGTAACGAAGAGCTTTTTCAGAAATTTTGGAAGTAATTTTTCCGCTATCCTTTTCCGCATATGTTGTATCATCTACTTTTCGAAGGAAATCCCCGCTATTCAGAATTTTAAATATCAATCGGTCACCTTCTTCTCCATATTTTCCCATAAGTGTATCGCTGTTTTCAAAACTTGGGGTTTCAATGGGTTGAAATCCGTAGGTCGTAAAACAGCTTTTAATCGTATCCATGATATAATTTCGTTTCACCACTTCTTCGGGTGAAAAATCACGGGTTCCTTTAGGTATGGAGGGTTTCTGTGCCAAGATAATATTGTTTAATTTCTTCGATCCACAAATATCCAAATTTTATGCTAAATCAACGGTTTATTTAAATGGAAAATGGCACATCGATACAATTCCATTTTGGAATCACTCAGGGCCCATGCTTTTTTGGTTGACTGAGTGTTCCGCCAAGGGCGGAAAGTATCGAAGTCATAAATGTATAAACGAAATTATAAGGATTTTCAAATTAATGGTAACTTTATGCTTTGTTTGTAGTCTAATGCAACAATAAGCCGCCACATTATGTTAAAACTCTTCCGAGAAAATGTTCGTATAGCGCTGGATTCTATTAAATCCCAGTTGCTTCGTACCATTTTAACTATTGTTATTATCGGTATTGGAATTTGGGCATTGGTGGGTATTTTAAGTGCTGTAACAGCTTTGGAGAATACCATTTCGGGAAGTTTTGCTTCTATGGGGTCCAATACGTTTAATATTCAACGGTACGAATTTACCGTACAACGAGGTGGCAGTGGAGAACGAAAAATCATCAACCCAGTCATTAGCTATAATAATATTCGTGAGTTCATTGATCGTTACGATTATCCTTACACCCAAACGTCGGTTTCCTTTTTGGGAACGCGAAGCGCCGAAGTAAAATACGATAACGAAAAAACCGATCCCGAAGTTCAGGTATTTGGTGTCAATGAGCATTATTTGGAAAACACTGGGACAAAAGTGGAGATGGGCCGTGAATTGAATTTCTTCGATATTCAGAATAACAACAAAGTATGCGTTATTGGTTCCGATTTTCTGAAAAACTTATTTGAAACCACAAACCCCATTGGGAAAACCATTAGCATTCGTGGTGCAAAATTTAAAGTGGTTGGGGTGTTGGAAGAAAAGGGTTCTACCTTCGGGAATAACCAAGATTTAAAAGTGCTTATTCCTATTCAGGTGGCACGTGGAATTTTCACACAACCCAATATTAACTACACTATAAGCATTAAAGTAGATAAAAAAGAGTTGATGCAGGAAGCCGAAGATGCTGCTATTGTTACCTTCAGAAATATTCGCAGATTAAGTCCTGTTGAGGACAATAATTTCGGAATTGAACGAAGCGATGACCTTATTAATCGTATTGCGTCCATCACTGGCGTGTTGGAAACTGCTGCATGGATTATCAGCGTTATTACCATTCTGGGATCTTCTATTGCCTTGATGAATATTATGTTGGTGTCTGTAACCGACCGAACCCGTGAAATTGGAGTTAGGAAAGCTATGGGCGCCAAGCGTTCCACCATTTCTACTCAGTTTTTTATTGAAACCATAGTCATTGGACAGTTTGGATGTATCCTCGGAATCCTCCTAGGGATTCTAACTGGATTTATTTTTGCGAAAGTTGTTGATT
>JABDKT010000256.1 GCA_013002065.1 Flavobacteriaceae bacterium | reverse complement strand
TAACAATACCTATTACATTAATAAAGAAGATGCCAATGCGCACGATATTTTACTTTGTGTAAAAGACGGAGAAAAGCAGGCGACACCTATAGGTCGAGGACGGGGCTATCGCTACGGCTTGCCTAATCAGGAGTATTACTTTAAGTCTCAAGACGAGATGAAGGCGCTTTTCAAAGATTTACCGGAAGCGATTCATTCTATTTCTGAAATCATCGACAAGGTAGAACCGTTTTCATTAGCGCGAGAGGTTTTACTACCCAATTTTGCTATTCCGAAGGAGTTTTTGAATGCCGAAGACGCCGATGGAGGTAAGCGGGGAGAGAATGCGTATTTAAAACATCTTACTTATGAAGGTGCCAAAAAGCGATATGCTGAAATAACAGATGAGATTCAACAACGTCTAGATTTTGAGCTAGAAGTAATTGCCAATACCGGTTATCCGGGATACTTCTTAATTGTTCAGGACTTCATTGCTGAAGCAAGAAAGATGGAAGTTTCGGTGGGTCCAGGAAGAGGTTCGGCTGCAGGTAGTGCGGTTGCCTACTGTTTAGGTATTACCAACATCGACCCTATCGAATACGACTTACTTTTTGAGCGGTTCCTGAATCCGGATCGAGTGAGTATGCCCGATATCGATATCGACTTCGATGATGAAGGAAGGAGTAAGGTGATGGATTATGTAATTGAGAAATACGGCTCTAATCAGGTGGCTCAAATTATTACCTACGGAACCATGGCGGCTAAATCGTCTATTCGGGATACGGCAAGGGTATTGGATTTGCCGTTAAACGACGCCGACCGTATTGCGAAGCTTATTCCGAATATGACCAAGCTGAATAAGATTTTCAGCTATGATGATAAGGAGCTACGGAGTAAATTCCGATCTGATGAATTACCAAAGGTGAATGAACTTTTAAACCTTTCGGAAGGGGAAGATCTGGAAGCTCAAACTATCAACCAGGCGAAAGTATTGGAAGGTTCGGTGCGTAATACTGGGATTCATGCGTGCGGGGTGATTATTACTCCAGACGATATTACCAATTTTGTTCCTATCGCCACCGCTAAAGATTCCGAGTTGTATGTAACGCAGTTTGACAACTCGGTGGTGGAGAGTGCGGGATTGCTTAAGATGGATTTCCTAGGTCTAAAAACACTTACTTTAATTAAGGATACGGTCAAGATTGTAAAGCATAAGCATGGGGTGGAATTGGATCCCGATAATTTTCCACTGGACGATGAAAAAACGTATGAGTTATTTCAAAGAGGAGAGACGGTAGGGATATTTCAGTATGAAAGTGCGGGGATGCAGAAGCATATGAAAGATCTGAAACCTACGGTCTTTGCCGATCTTATTGCTATGAATGCGTTGTATCGTCCGGGTCCTATGGAATACATCCCTAGTTTCATTCGAAGAAAGCATGGCGATGAGGAGATAAGCTATGATCTGCCGGCCATGGAAGAATATTTAAAGGAAACCTACGGAATTACGGTGTATCAGGAGCAGGTGATGTTGCTTTCTCAAAAGCTTGCCGATTTCACTAAGGGTGAAGCCGATGTGCTTCGGAAGGCGATGGGTAAAAAGCAAAAGGCGGTGCTAGACAAGATGAAGCCGAAATTCATTGAACAGGCCGCAGCCAAGGGGCACGATGCTGAAATATTGGAAAAGATATGGAAGGATTGGGAGGCCTTTGCGAGTTATGCTTTTAACAAATCGCATTCTACTTGTTATGCATGGATTGCTTATCAGACGGCCTATTTAAAAGCCCATTACCCGGCCGAGTATATGGCGGCCGTGCTCTCCAATAATATGAGCGATATAAAACAGGTCACCTTTTTTATGGAAGAATGTAAACGCATGGGACTTGAAGTATTGGGTCCCGATGTGAATGAATCATTTTACAAGTTTACTGTAAATGACAGAGGAGCTGTTCGTTTTGGTATGGGCGCCATCAAAGGTGTAGGAGGAAATGCAGTAGCGACCATAGTAGAGCATCGAAAAGACGGTCCTTATAAATCGATATTCGATTTGGCCAAGCGCATTGACCTAAGAGCTGCCAATAAGAAAGCATTTGAAAATTTAGTATTGGCCGGCGGATTTGACAGTTTCGATACCCACCGAGCCCAATATATGCATGCCGATGGAGATGGGGTGATGTTTTTTGAGAAGGTGTTGCGTTATGCAGCCAAATATCAAGAGACACAAAATTCGTCGCAAGTAAGTTTGTTTGGCGATGCCAGTGAGGTGCAAATTCCGGAGCCGGAAGTACCGCCATGCGAAGAGTGGGGCACCATGAAAAAGCTGAAACAAGAAAAAGAGGTCGTTGGGATTTATATTTCGGGGCATCCCTTGGATGACTTTAAAACTGAAATGGAGAATTTCTGTAACGTAAAAGTTGCCGATTTTAATGAGGTGGAGAAGTTTGTGAATAGGGAAGTGTGTTTTGGAGGTGTTGTGAGTGAGGTTCAGCATAGAGAAAGTAAGGCCGGAAAGGGTTGGGCTATTTTCACAGTGGAAGATTACGAAGACAGTTTTGAGTTCAAAATCTTTGGAGAGGAATATTTGAAATTCAGGCATTTCTTAATTCCGAATTCATTTATTTATGCGCGGGTTTTTGTGAAAGAAGGCTGGGTAAATAGAGACACCGGAAAAAAGGGTGATCCGAGGCTGCAGTACAATCATTTTCAGTTGTTGCATGATGTGATGGGGAGTCAGGCGAAAAAATTGACCATACAGATGCCTATCGGGGAATTGCAAGAAAAGCGAATTAAGGTGCTGAAGGACTTATTTAAATCTCACAAAGGAGATGCTCAATTGCATTTTACCATGTACGATATAGAGGAAAAGGTAAAACTGAATATGCCAAGCAGGAAGACCAAGGTGGCGATTAGTAAGGAATTGCTGGATGAATTGAAGGAGCAAGAGGTGGTGTATAAGTTGAACTGACATCCATCCCCCGACCCCTTCCTTCGAAGGAAGGGGGAAGCACGAAGCGTGATGTGAGGTGTGGGAAGTCCAAAGACGATTATCAAAGACTAGATGTGTCACTTCGAGTAATTTTGAGAATGTTCTCCTTCATCAAGATTTCGGAGAATGAAGAAATGGGCCAGCGGTTGCAGCGGCATCCTTTTTGTTGTCCGTAAGACCCTTCGACTGGTCGCCTATGCTTAAGCTTCAGCGACTGCAGACGCTCAAAGTGACAACAAAAAGATATAGCGGAAGACGCGGTCCTCCGAAGCGCAACTGAAAGGAGGGCGAAGGAGGAGGCCCCATAATAAAAAACAATACTCCTATTATTTGAACTAATGAAGGGCTTGTAAGTTTTGGTATAAAATTTGACTACTTTTGCGTAACAATAAATAAAATTAAAATGGCTTTAGAAATAACAGACGCAACTTTTGAAGAAACCGTATTAAAGAGTGACAAACCTGTAATGGTAGATTTTTGGGCTGCTTGGTGTGGACCTTGCCGAATGGTAGGGCCTATCATTGATGAACTTAGCAATGATTATGATGGAAAAGCGGTCGTTGGAAAAGTGGATGTGGATGCAAACCAGGAGTTTGCTGCGAAATATGGAGTGAGAAACATTCCAACCGTGCTCGTATTTAATAATGGTGAATTGGTAGGACGTCAAGTTGGCGTGGCTCCAAAGAACGTTTACGAAGAAGCTTTGAATTCGTTATTGAATTAATGATCTCTATTGTTGAGATTTCATAAATCTGATTTAAAATTAAGTGATAAAAGGCTCTCATATGGGAGCCTTTTCTTATTTTAGTGAGCTAAGGATGATTATACAGACATCGTAAAAATTATGGAAAGAATAAACAAAGTACAGGATCAAATAGACAATCAGTTGTTAAGTGAACGCAAAGTGTTTTTGTGGGGTATGGTAGATGATGAAAGCGCAAAACATGTTGTGGATCGATTGTTGTATTTGGATTCTTTGAGCAATGATGAAATAAAATTTTATATCAACAGTCCGGGCGGATATGTAACCAGTGGTTTTTCAATGTACGATACCATAAAGGCCATTAAAAGCCCTGTTTCTACCATTTGTACTGGCTTGGCTGCTTCTATGGGAAGTATTTTATTGTCGGCGGGAGAGAAAGGCAAGAGATTTATTCAGCCTCATGCCAGGGTGATGATTCATCAGCCTAGTGGAGGTGCCCGAGGACAGGCCAGTGATATAGAGATAACTGCTCAGGAAATTATTAAAACCAAAGAGTTGAGTGCGAAGATTTTGGCCGAAAATTGCGGCCAGACGTTTGAGCAAGTAATGAAGGATTTCAACAGAGACCATTGGATGGGAGCCGAGGAGAGTGTAAAGTATGGTATTGTTGATGGTGTGGCGGAGTAAGAAGCATGGAGTATGAAGCATGAAGAATGAAGCATGAAGCATGAAGCATGATGCAGGGTGCACGAAGACTGAAGGTAGAGGATTGAGGTCACTTCGAGTGAATTTGTGAAACAAATTTGTATCGAGAAGAGATGTGACCAGATCCACTTTGTTCTTTAAACTGAAATAAGAAATAAACGAGTTCTCGATACATTTACACTTTCAGTGTAAACACTCGAACTGACATGACGAATATTGAAAAAGAAATAAACGACTTCTCGACTGCGCTCGAAGTGACATGACGAATATAGAAAAGGAAATAAACGAGATAACGGGGTTTAAGAACCTCGAGTTACTTGCTACTCAGGTGGTGGAGGGGTTTATTTCCGGGCTGCATAAGAGTCCGTTTCACGGTTTTTCTGCGGAATTTGCCGAACATAAAATTTACAATTCGGGCGAAAGCACCAAGCATATTGACTGGAAGCTTTATGCGAAAACTGATAAGTTATATACTAAGCGTTACGAAGAAGAAACCAATTT
>JABDKT010000178.1 GCA_013002065.1 Flavobacteriaceae bacterium | reverse complement strand
TTTCATCGAATTAATATGCGTATAAACGATTATTGTCAAATTTTTTTACACTTTAGTACTCCCTAAATTTTATGGCTAGCGCCAACCAACTTATGAAACAGTTCATTTACAAATTGAAAAGTACTTTAAAATTAGTACGTAGTTTGTTTTACGTTGCCAAGAAGGTTTTCTTGTTGATGTAATTTTTTTGATAATACTTTTACCCCAAATCTGCAACGATTCAGATAAAGGTAGGCCCGTTCTTTGTGAGGTTAGAACGGGCTTTTTTTATTCAATCCCTCGAGGGATAGCTTCAATAAGTCTTTTAGTGTAGTCCTTGGTAGGATTGGCATAAATTTCATCGGCATCTCCCATTTCCTCAATTTTTCCATGGTTCATCACTAATAATTGATCCGCCATATATTTTACAACCGCCAAATCGTGTGAAATAAATAGATAGGTGAATCCAAAGTCTTCTTTTAACTCATTCAATAAGTTTAGTACCTGTGCTTGTACCGAAATATCTAGAGCCGAAACCGATTCGTCACAGATCACAAGTTTGGGCTCCATTGCTATGGTTCTCGCAATCCCAACTCGTTGTCTTTGTCCGCCGGATAATTCATGCGGATAGCGATCGAAATAACTGACATCCAGACCAACTCGTTCAAGCAGTTCTAATACCTTTTTCTTTCTCTCTCTGGCTGAATTGCCAATTCGATGCACCTGCATTGGCTCCATCAAGGCTTGTCCAATGGGCAATCTGGGATTTAGTGAAGAATAAGGGTCCTGAAATATTAATTGGATCTCCTTTCGCATTTTGCGGATTTCCGATTTATTCAATGTCGTGATATCCTTTCCTCTAAAAATGATCTTCCCGGAAGTTTCCTTTTCCAGCTGCAAAATTGTTTTACCCAAAGTAGATTTACCACAACCCGATTCCCCCACCAAGCCAACAGTTTCTCCTTCAAAAATGCTAAAGCTCACCCCATCTACCGCAGCCAAGGTATTTTTTCCTTTGAATAAGCCAAGAGATGAATAATATTCTTTTCTTAAGTTTTGAATTCGAAGAATGGGCTCTTTGGTGTAGATCTTTTTATGCCTGAAAGCGCGTTGTTCGGGCGTTGTTTCTTCAGCTATAAAACTTTTATCTTCCAAGGATCCAATGGTGGGGAGTTTTTGTAATCGTTTATCCAAAGTAGGACGTGATGCAAGAAGCGCTCTGGTATAAGTAGCTTTGGGATTTTTAAAGACGTCAAGCGCCGGTCCATGCTCAACTATTTCTCCTTGGTACATGACAATAACCTCATTCGCTATTTCTGAAACCAAACTCAGGTCATGAGAGATAAAAATTAAGCTCATGCCTGTTTCGTTTTGTAACTCTTTTAACAATTCCATTATTTCTTTCTGAACGGTAACATCCAAGGCGGTAGTAGGCTCATCCGCAATCAGCAATTTCGGTTTACAAGCAATTGCCATTGCGATCATAACCCGTTGCATTTGTCCGCCACTAATTTGATGCGGATAGCTACCGAAAATTTCGTTGACTCTAGGGAGTTTCACTTTTTCAAAAAGAGAAAGCGTTTCTTTTTTTGCTTCTTTTCGGGTTAGATTCTCATGATGCATTAAAATTTCCATCACCTGAGTACCACATTTCATGGATGGGTTTAAAGCGCTCATGGGTTCTTGGAAAATCATGGCAATTTCTTTACCCCTTATGCCGCGCAATTCTTTTGCAGGTAATTCGGTTAGATTTTTATTCTCAAATATAATATCACCTTCTATCCATGAGTGTTTTTTCGGCAATAGACCCATAATCGCTAATGACGTAACCGATTTTCCCGAACCGGATTCTCCAACTATTCCAACAATTTGATTTCTAGGAATATCGAAGCTTATATCATGAATTATTTGATTGAGATTGTTCTTTTTTCCGAAGGAAATACGAAGATTTTGAATTGAAATTAATGAGGTGTCCAACATTATGATAAAGATACTAGAAATTACAATGTATTCTCCTTCGAATCCATTGTGCTTATTTCTAGGTTTTGTGTTGTAAGAATAAAATTGTTAATAAATTCTTAATGTAGTTGATCGAATATAATTTGAATATTCTCATAAAAACTGTTATTTAGTTGAAAATTATGCATTATTATTCATAATTGTTTACCTATTTTTTAATTTAAATCAACAAAACTATGAGAAACATTAAAAAGTTTTATTTGTTATTCTTCTCATTAACAGTTTGTTCGTACGGATATGCGCAAGTATTATCTCAGAATAAAACCGATGAGAAACGAAATGTAAAGAAACCACCCAGTTTGATGGTTTTAAACGAAGCACAAACCTATAGCCTTCAAAACACTCCCCAGCTATTCCAGGAATTATTTTCCCCCTCCCCCCAAAATTCCTTTTCGACCACCCACCAATTTCAAGACCAACTTGGTTTTACCCATCAAAAAATGCAACAATTCTATCAAGGAATTAAAGTTGAATTTGGTACTGTAACCTTACACAGTAAAGGCGATAAAATCACATCCTTAAGTAGTGAATTTTATCCCATTGAAGAATTTGATATAACACCTAGACTTAGTAATACCCAAGCGTTTAATAAAGCAATTAGTCATATCGGTGCCCAGAATTATCTCTGGGAATATCCCGATGCTGCTGCCGAAATGGACGATTATCAAAAACCAACGGGTGAATTGGTAATCTTACCCAATTTTGAAAGCGGAAGAAATGTTGCCGATGTGAATAGTTTTCATTTGGCTTACAAGTTTGACATTTTTGCAACCAATCCAATGAGCAGAGGTATCTTGTATATTGATGCTAAAAATGGGGCTCCCTTATTTTATGATGCTATTATAAAGCATGCTACCAGTTTTGGTCATGTGGGCTCGTCTATTTTTACTGCGGAAACAGAGGCTGCATATTGTGAAAGAATCGCCAATGAATCTGAAAATTTCTTGGTGGCAGGTACAGGAGCCACACGATATAGTGGTAGTCAAACTATCGAAACACGCCTAAGTGGAAGCAACTATATCCTTGAGGATTTAGGAAGAAGTGTTTATACAAGAGACGCATTGAATCAAGCACCGGGTAGCACTTATCCTTATGTGAGTAACTACGCTCAGTTCACCGACAATGATAACAATTGGACTTCAGCAGAGCATAACAATTCGGCCAAAGATAATGCAGCTTTAGATGCACATTGGGGAGCTATGATGACGTACGATTATTTCCTAAACGTACACAATCGCGATAGTTACAATAACGCTGGAGCGCAGATTAGAAGTTATGTTCATGTGGACAATAATTACAACAATGCTTTTTGGAACGGTTCTGTAATGTCTTACG
>JABDKT010000174.1 GCA_013002065.1 Flavobacteriaceae bacterium | reverse complement strand
GGATTGGCTGTAAATCATCAAAACCTAAGTACTTTGGAACCCGTTTTTCTGGAAGAAGGTGTGGCCGATTATCGTTACAATAATACCTCCTATGAAATTTTAGGGCTTTATGAATTCAATTTTCATCATAGAATTGAATTGGGAGCCAATTTCTTCACCGAAGATTACGAATATAGATCAGGAGCCACCAACAATACAGTTCCTCGAGAATTGGTGGTGGATAAGATGTTGTATAAACTAATTTACGAATACAATAATGTGGATTTTTATTATCAGTATGTGGATGGTTTTAAGAACAATTTCAATTTTCAATATGTAACCTCTTCAGATGTGACTCTACCTGAATTTCTCATTGGAATTAACGATTTTATCTACTACAAGCGAGTGGGAGAAAAAGGCAATTGGGCAAGCCGTTTACGCTTGGGTGTTGCAACAAATAACGATTCCCCTTTTGCGCCTTTTGCCGTGGATAATAACTTAAATATTCGAGGGGTTGGGAATACCATTGATAGGGGAACAGCAGCCATTGTTCTCAATTCTGAATACCGCTACACCTTGTATGAAAAGAATTGGTTTGTGCTACAAGGAAATGTATTTGTAGATGGGGGAAGTTGGAGAAATCCGGGAGGCGATTTTGGCGATTTTCTCGATATGAAAAATTTAAGGATATACCCGGGTGCCGGGGTTCGATTTATTCACAAACGAATTTTTAATACTGTCTTCAGAATTGATTATGGTTACGGAATTACGGAAGATGCCACCAACGGATTTGTTTTCGGTATCGGACAATATTTCTAATTAAAAAAGCCTGTCACCATTACAGCGACAGGCAATTTAAATGTATAAATAATACATCCACCCTTTTCCTTAATCTCTAACTTCTGAAAGTAGAGCAGTGTTTTCAGCTTTTAAAGATTCGTTTTCTTCAATAAGCTTGTCTAGTTTTTTGTTTAAATCCTGAATGGCTTTGGTTAACACAGGAATCATTTCGGTATATGCCATTCCCAATCTGCCAGTCTCTGGAGCTTCGGTCACAATCTCAGGAATTAACTCCTGAATTTGCTGTGCCTTAAAGCCTAAGTGAACCCTATTAGTCTCGTCGTCTATCAATTCGTAAGAAACTGCGTCGATTTGCATGACCGTTTCCAAGCCATAATTGGTAGCTGTTATATTTTCTTTTAACCTCACATCGGAGGTAACCGTTGGGGCATTCACCAGAAATAAATCGGTAAATCTATGATTGGGTGCTCCTAAAGATGTTAGGTTATCAAAGCCAGGACGAATGGTCCCTTCCATAAAGGTGTAAATATCATAAATAGACCCCTCTACGTCAAAAGTAACAGAGTTTCTTCCGTTAGCATTCCCTGCAGGTACTCCCGAAAGAGCTCCACTACTATTATTGGCGATATTTCCCGGGGTTATTGCGAAGCGGGCTGTATTACTTCCTCCCGTATCTTCGATAATAAAACCGGCAAACATGGGGAATTCTGGAGATTCAAATTTTGCAACGTTAATGTTGCTGGTAGTTTCCACCACATGTAATTTCATGTCGGGAGATGAGGTTCCAATTCCTAAACCAGTTCCATCCAAACGCATATATTCGTTATAGCCGGAGTCACCTGTGCCTTGACCGGGATTACCATCTTCACCCCAAGAAAAATATTCGTTATCGTTTGAGTTATTGTCGTTACTATCTAAAATAAATGCCAATCCGCCTCTGGTGCCTATTAATCCATCACCGGTATTCCCAGCGTCTCTGCATAATTCTAAGTAGTCTGTATCTATTTTAAGCCCATTGGTTCCCAAGTCACTTACATCGAAGTTTAGATTGAAGGCGGCTAGATTTACATTTCTGTTTCCTGTTAGAATTTGATCGGTCGTAGCCAGAAAGGTATCGGTATCCGTATTTGGCGTTACCATATTCTGCCATGTTAAACCATCGAAATAATAAAAACCTTCGGTAATGTAAGTTCCCAAATCGTAAACTATTGTACCTTTTACAGGACTACCACCTTTTAAATTGGTAACAGAAAGAAGGTCAATGGTACTAAGTAATTCCACTCTGGGAATTACTATACCCGCGTTCGAACTTTGAATGTCTAAAATACCTTCAGGATCTGTCGTTCCAATTCCCACCTGGGCATTGGTTGTTAGGGTTAAAAATAGACTTAAAAGAAAGCTTATTTTTAGAAGAGTAATGGGGGGCTTCATAACTTCTAGTTTAAATGATTATTTATGTCTTTCTCTGTTAGGATATCTTCTTAAAATCACTCTTAGATAACTATCATAAGAAAAATCCTACATCACAAACATAAAGAATTATTAAAACTTCCTACAAATAAAACTTACATAAAATCACTAAAATCAACATATTATAGATTAAGTGTTAATTAAAATCGTTAACCAACATTTTATTAAAAACTTTTTTTACTGAAATAGGCCTTATTAGTTCAAATTTTGATCAATTATTGATTTGTTGAAGAACAATTTCTCCCTTAATCGTAAAATAATCATCAATGGCATTCTCCTTAAGTCGTTTAAAAAAGGAAGGAGAATTATACTTAATTCCGTAGGCTGTTCGATTCATTTTAGTTTGAAAATTGATGATTACTTCAGATTCATTTTTAGTTAGAATAGCGGTTACCATTTCTTCATTTTCTATACCTCGAATTGTGAATTTACCCTCTAATTCAACTTTTTCACTTTGCACCTCTACTTCCTTAGTAAGCTTAAATGTCGCTTCTGGAAATTTATTTACGTAAAAGAAGTCTTTCTCTCTTAGGTGTTTTCTCAATTGTTCAATTTCCTGATCTAAGGATTTCATATCTACCAATATTTCTAATTGGGTGATTTGATCGTCTTCGATTTTCAATAGGGCATTCGTTACTTCCAAGGTTCCTTCGGGAGCATATCCGCCAACCGCAGCCTTACCTTGCCAGGTGATTATTTGATTGCCACCACTTAATTCGAAAGTTTGGGCGTTTAATATTGTGGTTGCAAGGAATATGAATAGTGTGATGATATTTTTCATGATTTTAATTTTTAGGTGTTAATAAATTGCTGGTTGTGTCTATGGTCTCATAACCACATACTTTTTCACCGTCGGCTGTAAGTCCGATGAAGTACCAAAGTGCCCAGCCTCCAAATAGGGTGTCGCCTGTACGCCAATTTTGATTCCAAGTATAAGGTTGCGCCTGAAGTAGTACTTGTTTTTTAGTTCCGAAGGATCTGTTCAAATCCTTTAAATCATACACCTTTCGTAAATTCCATTGATCGTTATAGAAAATATATGCCCCAAACTCCACAATAGTGATCTCACTCTCTTTACATAGAATAGAGGTCGCATGTTTCCAATAATAAGTGTCGTCTATTTTAATTGGGTCATTTTCCTTCGGAAAATGGGCTACATCGATGGCGCGTCGGAGGCCTTGAAGTTTTTCCGGTATAGGTTCGTCGCTGCTTGGAGTTCCAAAATCTGCCTGAGCATAAGCTGAATTGCTCCATAGCAGAATCGTCCAAAAGAGCAAGGAACTTGTTGTTAGAATCTTTTTCATTGTTTTAGATTTAAAATTTCTGAAACAAAGATGTGACTCTAAGGGTCGCCAGTCGTTCCTATTTGAGAATTGAGACTTTTTTGGAGGTTTTAAGAAGTTGCAATTAAAAAATTGAGACTTTCAACTTATTTATTTTAAGTGCTTTGGAGATTTGCCTGTAATTTTTTTAACCGTGCGAATAAATGAAGCTTTGGAGTTAAAACCCGCTTCAAAAGCTAGGCTTAGTAGCGTGAATTTGTCATTCTCTTGTTTGGCGAGAAGAGATTTCAATTCCTGAAACCGCAATTCATTAACGTAATCATTAAACTTGGTTTCCAAAATTGTGTTGAGCGATCTGGTCACTAAATAAGGTTTAACATCGATCGCTTCGGAAAGCATCGCTACAGAGAGTTCGGGGTTTTTAAACAATTGCTCGTCTTTCATTTGCTTCTCAATTTTTGTGGAGATAAGCTGAAGTTGTAGCAGTTCCTTTTCCGAAGGAATATCCACTTTTTTAAATGCAATTGTGTGTCGTCTGGAAAATCCTTCCAATCCCATCCAATAGGTAATCGCAGCCATGATGATAAAAATTGGATATCCAAATTGTTGAAAAGCATAATCGAAGAAAAGGAAGTCGATTAGAGTTATCAGCGTAAAGAAAATGGAAAACCAACGCAATACAATTACCACTCTTTTTATCCATCGCAATTTCTCGGGAATTAATATGTATCCTTCCACCTTCGGTGGATTTTCCAATAATTTTTGCGCCCTATACGAATAATAGATGATAAGTGCTCCGCCAATTACATACATGGTTGGATAATGCATCCAGACAACGTATCCCCAGTATCCCAGCCAACTTAGACTTTCACGGGTCCCATCCCAATAGAAATTTTGAGATTTAATAAAGAAGCTCCAAATTACTTCAATGACCACCGGAAGAAAGTGAATCCAATGAGAACGTTTTAGTTTAAATTTCGGATTGACATAGCTCGCTGCAAAGAAGTAAATGAGCGCCCCATAAATCCAATTGAACTCTAAAAGTATATGATACCATACATCATATTTTCCCAAGCCAAAAAACTGTAATATTTCAGCAATTAATCGATAGGAGAAAAAGAATAATATGGCTGCTAGAAACCTATTTGCAGTTCGGTGTAAGGTCTTTGTGCGCCACAAAACTATCCCAAAGATTAGCCCTTGAATCGCACCAATGGCCAAAAGTATCACGAGAAGAATGGTAAGCGTATCCACTTCCCTAAAGATAAAAAAGTTTAACTAACAATATACTTGTCGTAATAGGAGTGAAGTGATTGCGCCGAAGCTCCGAGGGTTTTTTTAATATGAATCACAGCAAAATGGTATTGCAGCTTCCAGGTACCATTATTTCTATATCGGCGTGCAGAGGTGGTAATATAGTCGTCCATCACCGCAAATTTCGTTTCATCCGAGTCGTAAATTCTATTGATGAATTCACAATCTTCGTAGATTGAAAATGCTTCATTATAGCCTCCCAGTTTTTCATAAAGTCGCTTACTTACAAACAGCGATTGATCACCACCGCGACAAAACTTGAGATTGAACTGCGTAAACCACTGCGAAATTTTTAAAACGGGGTGATTACTATCAAATTTCATTTTAAAACAACCGGCCAAGAATCCTTTATCTAGGTATTTCAGAATATATTCATCGAACCCTTTGGGGGGCAAAGAATCGGCATGCAGAAAATACAACACCTTACCGGTAGCTTTTTGCGCACCATGATTCATTTGAATGGCTCTACCCTTAGGCGATTGTAACAAAATAGTATGATGGTTTCCCTTGTCTAGATGTGATTCTAGGATTTCGAACGTACCGTCTGTGCTTCCACCATCAACTACTATTACTTCGGAAATATTCTCCGATTTGGAATTTGCTTCTAAATAATCCAAGAGCTCACCAATGGTGTTAGCTTCGTTAAGGACGGGAATCACGACGGAAATCATGCAGTAAATATAAGAATCAAACTATTGTTCGTTCAAATTCCAATTATATTCTAAATAATCCAAATTAGCCGAAGGATCTATCTTCACTTCAGAATATTGATTGATATAGGCAATTACATCTGCCTCACCATTTACTTCATAGTCCTTTCGGTACCAGTCAAAGATGGAGGACAATTTGGGATTCATAGCCGAGATTTCATTTTTGTCACCATTGATAAAATCACGGGTCACCATATCCAATTGTGCCCCAATTTTATCGGCGAAATAGGCTTCGTTGAGTAACTTCGGACAAGAATACGAAGCGCAATTGATAGCGAAATGTATTCTGGGTTCGTTCATTTTCCGAAGAATACCATTTTCGATTCCACCCAATGACAAATTCTTATCTCCAATTTTTACAAATCCGCGAGTCCACGGACCATTAAGATCCTTAATCGACTTCACAGGGTAATTTTCTACTATCAAATCGACAGTATAAGCATTATAAATATTGATGTAATAGGCCAACAATTCGGAAACGCTCCAGTCTTCGGTAGGAGCATTGTTTCCCAAATATTCTAGATATTCAGTGAGTTTGGCTCTATCTTCTAAAAATCCTTTGTAATCAACCAGGCCATTTTCAGCAACATGCTTTCTTAGCAAATCGTCCCAAATGGAATGATCTATTCTGGCAACCAAAGAAGTTCCTGTGCTTTCCAACGGTTCATCCACAGTCTTTACCGGCTGCCCTTGACTACTTAAACCAGCGGCAGAAAGTAATGAACAACTTTGAAGTACAATTGCAAGACCGAACAATGCGATAGGATAAAAAAGTGCTTTCATTTTTTTAGTGTTTGTTTCCTAATCTATGTACGAATAGTATTAAGACTTGGTTTTCAAAGGATAAATTTCCTGTTCGAAAAAACCCTGCGGGAATTTTTCATCTCCACTAAAACCTAATTCAATATCCCTGCCATCATAAGGAACATGATTGGTTTTAAATAGATAATCCCATAAACTAAGGGTTAGACCAAAATTAGCGCCGTATTTCTTATCCGACGGTAATTTTTTGGCATGATGCCAGATGTGCATCTTTGGATTGTTAAAAATATACTTTAGAAATCCGTAATCCCAGCCCAAATTCGCGTGGTTTAAATGGCCCACAGCCAGGGCAAAGAAATGTACAATGGCCACATCTTGTGCGTCGAATCCGCCGATAATGGCGATCGGCAAATATAAAAGTGACTTGTAAACTACAGGTTCCATCCAATGGTACCTCAAATGAGCGGCAAAGCCCATTTCTTTCACGCTGTGATGTACCTTGTGAAAGTTCCATAAAAAAGGAACTCTGTGTAAAAGCCGATGGGTGTTCCATTGTACAAAATCGGAAACCACAAAGAAAATGAGCAATCCCACTGCCAAGGGTAACTCGTCGACATCGAAGAGTTGAAAACTTTGGACCGAAAGACCTACGACTCCCAAAATATCATTAAAAAATGCTTCAGCCATGTTCGACAAGGCGATAAGCACAATTAAATTCAGTAAAAAGAAATTGAAGAACATGTAAAAAGTGTCGAGCCAAAAGTCTTTTCTAAATATCTTCTGGTCCTTCCTCCACGGAAATATCAACTCCAAAATCCAAACAGCAAGTGAAACAATGATAAGTCCGTAGAAATAATTTTCCCAATGCAAAGAAGTAACCAAATCAACCAGATAGTTGAAGTAGTTGGCATAAGACTCTTTTACTATTTCAAGATATTTCTCCAAAATAGGGTGTAAATCAATTTACTTTTAGCAACAGCCGCCACCGTCGTAGTGGTAAGTGGACTCGCTTATGTAGATATCTTCTCTTCCCAAATCGGCAAGATTTTGTGCAGTTTTATCGCAAATGGCAATGGGTTGATTTTTCAGAAGAATATGTCCTTTATTATCATCTAGGTACTCCTCTTCTCCATAATAGATGGCTGCTTTTCCGGTAAAGACACAAGGCCCATCTTCGGGCATAGGATCTTTAATGGCAGCTACCTCGATGGATTCGATAAAGATCAATTCGTCTGTAGGATAGTTTTTAGAGTCTAAAATTCGGTATGGCTTGCGCGCTCTAATTTCAATGGTTCCGAAACCTACATCGGTTAGCGCTTTTACGTAATCTTTTATGGGCAAACTTCCACTCAAACAAAGGGCTCTAAGGCGTTCGTCGTTTCTAAGTGTTTCATTCATGGGTTGCTCACAGGTAGGATCACTCATCACAAGACGACCATGTGGTTTCAATACACGATACATTTCTGCGATGGCCTTCCGAAGATCTTCTTCCTTAAAAATATTGAATAAACAATTTTGAGCAGCCACATCGATACTATTATCCGGTACCGGTAAATTCATGGCGTCGCCCTTTTTGAGGTCTACAAATTCACTTTTGAACCAAGGGTTTTGTGCCTCGGCTTCCAAGAAATTTTTACGGGAGGCTTCGAGCATTTCATCCACGACATCCACACCTATGACGCCGCCTTTCTGACGGGAGAAATAGGAGAACTGTAAGAGTTCCATTCCACCTCCTACGCCCACATAGAGTATTTTCGGGTCGTTTATTAGATCTCGGGCGTGCACAGTACTTCCGCAACCGTAATTCATTTCCTGCATAATCTTCGGAATTTTTAGGCCAGGCAGCTCCCAAATAGGGTTTGTAGTGCAACAAAGCCCAACGTCTGGAGTTAGGGCAGCTTCTTTATAGACCTCATGCGTAGTATCTAAATAACTCATAAAAAACTTTCTTAAGGGATAATAATTCTAAGTCGGAAATAACTTCCAAACTTTACTTTTTAAATGGATTTTATTAATTCGGTAAATATAGTGATCATATCCGGTTCAGCTTTCCCCGCCATCGCGATTATATCGGCTATGTCAACGGCTTCCAAATTATCGGGGTCGCACTCATCTGTGAGTACAGAGATGGCAGATACGGCTAAATTGAGATGATTGGCGACAATTACTTCGGGCACGGTACTCATTCCTACGGCGTCTGCTCCAATAATCTTAAGATAGCGGTATTCGGCCCGAGTTTCCAATTGTGGGCCCACGACGCTGGCATATACCCCTTCATGAAGTTTAATGCCTTTGTCTTTGGCGATCTCTCTAATTTTTTGGTTCATTTCAGTATCGTATGGAGCACTCATATCTACAAAACGCTCACCTAATTTTCCAACGCCTTTAAACGCAAGAGGAGATCCACCTTGCAAGTTGATATGATCATCGATAAGCATAATCTCTCCTTTTTTGAAATTGAGATTAATGGCTCCCGAGGCATTACTCACCAAGAGTTTCTTAATGCCAAGTTCTTTCATTACCCTAACTGGAAAGGTGACGTCGTTAAACGAATAGCCTTCATAAAGGTGGAATCGTCCTTGCATAAGGATTATCTTCTTGTTAGAAAGCATTCCATAAATTAACTTCCCTTTGTGAAACTCTACCGTTGCTGTGGGAAAGCTGGGAATATGATTATAACTCACTTCGGCCAAGACATCCACATGCTCTATGATTTGTCCTAATCCGGTTCCTAATATGATTCCAATTTCCGGTGAATCGAATCCGCGTTGCCGCAGAAACTCAACCGATTCCTGTATAATTTTTACCATTAATTATTCAATTTAAAATCTTTTAAAAAAGGATCGAATGCCTTAATATCTTTGATGTCTTCATAATAATCCACATCATTTCTTGTATCTAACATGGCGACCGATTCCTGCTCCAAATTAGTTAAAGTATTTTCCAAAACAGAAGAAGTTCCCCATTTTTTATTCTGAAATATTGCCTCCTTCATTTTTCGCATTCCCAAGAGATAATAGCCACCGTCTAAAGCCGGTCCTATTACAAAATCGTGCTGGGTAAATTTCTGAAAAGCCAATTCTAAATCGGTTTGCGAAATATCAAAAAGATCACTTCCAATAACGATGATTTCAGAATAACCTTGCTCGAAACCTTCTTTGAATGCATTGAACATTCGTTCTCCTAATTCCTTACCATCTTGCAACTTTTTCACGTAAACCTGATTGCTCCAGACATCTCTGTCCCAAATTTCTTCAGAATAATACACCCATTTGTCAACCTTAAAATTCTTGGTAATTTCCACTGTGTGATTCAGGAGAAACTTATAAATGTCTAATGCGGCTTGATCGCCTATAGTTTTGGCAAGACGGGTTTTGCATTTACCCAATTCCGGGTTTCGCGTAAAAATAAGAAGCAATCGTTTATTCATACACTTTAACACCCTTGGTTAGCCATTGGCCCCAATATTTAGAGAAGGTATGAATCTCATCAGTTTCTGTTCCCTCGGGCGTGAAAACAGGATAACCATTATTTTTCCATTCAATAATGCCACCGTAAAGATTTTTTACTTGCTTGAATCCGGCCTTTTTTAATTTTTCTCCAATAGTCTCGCTGCGAATACCTAAGGAACAAAAAACCACTATGGGTGTGTCTTTATCTTTTATCTCTTCGGAAATTTTCTTCACCGAAAAATCGTTATAACCCACAAATTTTGCATCCGGAATCGTGCTAACTTGATACTCCGTCATTTCTCGAGCATCCAAAATCATCACCTTATCATTAAGCTGATTCATTCTTAGCTCTTCCACCGAGATATAAGGTACACTACCGCTGTTGTATTGTCTTAAGACATCATCCACGGTTCGCTGTGAAAATCCGGCTTCGACAACCAAAAAAACAAGTAATAAGGGGATAAGATATTTCATTAGGCAACGGTTCCTTGACAGCTGCTGCCGGCTCCGGCAGTGCATCCGTAACAATGTTGTGAGATAATTATATTTCTATTATTCAATAAGTCTTCGTTATAATCTTGGATGTGTTTCACTTTACTCGCTACTTTCAATCCTAACATCTGATTAAAATCGCAGTCGTACAACCAACCGTCCCAACTTACCGAAATGGTATTAGTACACATTACATTAGCCACGGCCGAAGGGTTGTAAGCATCTACTAATTGATACATATAATCCTCGTAATTATCGGAAGCGATGAGATAGTCCAAAAATCTTGAAATAGGTAAATTCGTAATCGCAAATAAGTTGTGGAACTGGATTCCGAAGTCATCCTTTAGAGCCTTCTTAAAATCCTTCTCCATACTCGCTTGATCGGATGGTAAAAATGCGCCACTCGGATTGTAAACCAGATCTAATTTCAAATCGCTATCGGGCATTCCATAACCCACTCTGTTTAATTCCTGAAGGGCTTTTATCGAGGCATCAAAAACTCCATCACCTCTTTGTTTGTCGGTTTTCCCTCTCGTCCAGTGAGGCATACTGCTCACTACGTGTACGTTGTGTTTTTTAAAGAATTCGGGGAGGTCGTGGTATTTTTTGTTGGCGCGAATAATTGTCAAATTAGAGCGCACTATAAAATCTTTGATTCCAGCCTTACTCGCTTCTTCCACAAACCATCTAAAGTTAGGGTTCATTTCGGGAGCACCTCCGGTTAGGTCCAGGGTGTGCGCCTCAGTATTGCGAATAACCTCCAGACATTGTTCCATGGTTTCGCGCGTCATTATCTCCTTCCGGTCGGGGCCAGCATCAACATGACAGTGTTCACACACCTGATTGCACATATATCCTACGTTAATCTGAAGGATCTCTAGTTTATTGGGACGTAAAGGGAACTGATTTGTCTCTTTTATTTTGTCGGCAAAAGTGGGCAATTCTCCATTCTGAAATATTCCATTACTCAGAATTTCCAATTGCTTATTCGCTTGAGCTAGTTCACTCTCGCGTTTGTGTAGGGATTGGGTTTTAATCTTCGTCATCTATCCATCAAGTTTATTAACTTTATTCATCATCATCACTCCATGTACCAAACTGGCGCCACTTTTTATGGCAGCACCCACATGAACAGCCTCCATCATTTCTTCTTTTGTAACTCCTCTCTGTAATCCGTCTTTGGTATAGGCATCAATGCAGTAGGGGCATTGTTCTGTATGGGCTACGGCTAAGGCAATTAATGATTTTTCACGAGCAGTTAAGGCACCTTCTTCAAAAACTTTTCCGTAGTAATCAAAAAATTTAGTGCCTAATTCTTCGCTCCATTCGGTGATGTCACCAAACTTTCGTAAGTCTTTTGGATCGTAATACGACATAGTGCTTTCTTATTAAATACGAATCCGAAGGTTCTATGGTTTGCTTCGAACGGGTAAATATAGCGAAGTAGTCTCTTAAATAAGGAAAAGCTTACTAAGTTTTTCAGAAAAAATCAGTCGAACGAATAGGTGATACCGGTACTTAAATCATACTGTGAATTTGGAATACCAATCGCCGGAAAAGCATCGTAAATAAAAGTATAGGTGGTATTGATAGAGAAATTTTTAAACAAACCAACAACCAGTGAGCTCTGGCTAGATATTCGATAATCACTAAAACTATCCAAAAGGGGTTGATAATAGGTTGTACTCACCACTGTTACATTTTCGGAAGGGTAGAGACTAAACGATAAATAAGCGCTCGCCCTAAAATCTCTTTGAAGTGGTGTTATTCCATCGGTTACTTCCTCATGTTCGTACATAATTAAGGTGCCTAAATAGAATTTATAATTTTCTGAAGTAGTTAATTTAAATCGTGGTCCCGTACCCAGCAGCGCTCTAAAATCGATTAAGTTAACTTTATTGTATTGCCCTTGGAAGAAAGTTTCCCACGCTATTCTGGAGTGAAATCTGTAGTTGTGTCGGAAATGAGTGATGCCGCTATTGTCAAAATTTTCCCCTTCTATTTTCTGAAATTTTATATCGTTTTTAAATAGTACCAAATGTTTATTCATTTTATACTGAAGGTGTACATCGGAACCGACGATCACAAAATCATTCACATTTCTCTTTAAAGTGAAGTTCGCACTCATCGATCCCGACCATCCGGATGTATCGGTTACCTTCCGAAGAGATTCTGCGTTGAGAATTTGAGATTGAATTGATGTGGTTATTAATAGAGAAACTATTAAAAAACTGAATTTCATTCAACAAAAATTGGTTAGTACTCATAAAAATAGTGAAATCTGTAAAAAGTTCGTACAATAAATAAAAATTGGTACATTTAGGCTTCTTTTTTTATAATCGACCAAATAATTCTTCAACATGGGTAAACTTGAAATTTTAGACTTTCTAATCATAGGAGGATACTTTCTTCTTGTTTTTGGAATCGCATGGTATGTAACCATCAAAGAAAAAAGTGGAGCCGATTCCTCCAGTTACTTTTTAGGAGGACGAAATTTGGGATGGTTCGCCATTGGTGCTTCATTGTTCGCGAGTAATATAGGTTCTGAACATTTAATAGGACTATCGGGAGCTGGTGCCAGAGGTGCCTTTCCGGAAGCACAGTTTGAAATTTTAGCGGCGCTTATTCTTTTACTTTTAGGTTGGGTGTTTGTTCCATTTTATATAAAAAGTGGCGTTTTCACCATGCCCGAATTTCTTGAGAAACGTTATAATTCAGGGGCTAGAAACTACCTGTCTATAATTTCTATAATTTCTTATGTATTAACTAAAATTTCGTTCACCATATTTGCCGGTGCCCTAGTTTTTGAAGTGCTTCTTGGTATTCCTTTTTGGACAGGAGCGATCATCACTGTGATTGCGACAGGTTTATATACGGTTTTCGGCGGACTTAAGGCTGTAATCTATACCGATATGGTGCAGTCCATCATATTTATTCTGGGTGGTGCGGCCGCCACTTATTTTGGCTTGGAGGCCATAGGTGGTTGGGACAACGTAATGACGGCTATTCAAGACAATGCTCCTGAACCGGATACCTTTATGAGTCTCTTCAGAAATAAAGAATATCCCTGGACTGGAGTACTATTAGGGGCTCCTATTTTAGGAGTTTGGTATTGGTGTACCGATCAATTTATTGTTCAAAGGGTACTCTCGGCAAAAAATATTAAAGTGGCCCGTCAAGGAACCATATTTGGTGGATTCTTAAAATTATTACCCTTGTTTATTTTCGTAATTCCTGGAATCATCGCTTATGCCTTATCGGTTACAGAGTTTCCAGATCTATTTACAGTTACAAACCCAATAACCGGCGAAGTTAAAACCACCACCGATGCAGCATTGCCGGCGTTGATATTACAAGTAATGCCAACAGGAATCAAAGGATTGATCGTAGCTGGTTTCTTGGCGGCGTTAATGAGTTCACTATCCAGTGTTTTCAATAGTACTTCTACGTTGTTCACCTTCGATTTTTACCAGAAATGGCGTCCCAATGCTTCAGAAAAGGAATTGGTAAATATCGGCCGTTTGGCTACGGTTATTTTAGTCATCGTCGGGTTAGCGTGGATACCATTTATGCAGAAATTAACCGAAGGAGGAGGAATCTATAAATACCTGCAAAGTGTACAAGCCTATATTTCACCACCCATTGCGGCGGCATTCTTACTAGGTATTTTCTATAAAAAGATTAACGGAAAAGGAGCACTTGCAGCTTTATGGGCAGGTTTTGTGCTCGGAATTGGTCGTTTAGTGCTAGAATTTATGAGTCAGGAGGGCGGATTAGCGCTTTCTGAAACATCCTTGTTAGGTACCTTGGTTCATATGAACTTCCTGCACTACGCCATTTTCTTATTCGTAGTGAGTGTTTGTATCATGGTCTTAGTAAGTTTAACAACTCAAGCTTCATCAAAAGTGGTGGATGCAAACCTTGTTTATCAGTATGGCGCAAAACGCAAGGAAAACATATTCAAAACAAAAGAGTTTTTCCTCACCTTGGTTATCATCGGTATCGTACTGGTGTTGTGGTGGGTATTTAGATAAAAATAATTTCAGGCGTGTTGAGAAGTTATATTTTCAACACGTCTGAAATCACATTAGCATAGTCCGGGATTCTACCCACATTCTGAAGTTTTATGGCTGCCATTTGCAAAGCTGCTTCCATACACTTCGTATTCGACTTATCTTTTAAGTAAGCAAATAAAAATCCGCTCCAAAAAGCATCTCCCGCTCCGGTAGCGTCCATTATCTTTTCCACTTTTAAGGCCGATAGTTCAAGGACTTCTTTATTTTCCTCACTAAGTTTGGCACCTTTTTTACCCAGAGTTAAACACACTAGTTTAGCACCTAGGTTATGAAAGTGCTCAAAGATTTGATTGTGATTCATATTTTCGCCAAATAATCGATCAACGTCATCCTGACTTACCTTCACGATCGGATTTAACCTGCAATATTCTTCGATAGTTTTGGATGCTTCCTCGCTATCGGGCCATATCTTTTCAGAATAATTGATATCAATACTTAATTGACAGCCTGTCTCACTGGCTATTTTCGCCTTGGCCATGATGGTGTCTCGTGCGGGCTGTTTACTTAGAGCAAAACAACTGGTATGAAAAATCCTGGCTTTTTCTAGAAGCGAATCAGGAATCTGATCTTTAATAATTTCTGAATCGGCTCCTCGAATGGGAATAAATTCTGGAGTGTTTACTGTGCGGTTAATAAATATCACAGTAGTCGGGGAAGTTTCGGTTTCTCTGAGGTAGCTGGTGGAAACATTATTTTCTTCCAAACGATTCATTATATACTCACCAAAACCATCTTTGCCCACGGTTGCTACCAGCTTTACATTTAGACCAAGTCGTGCCATATTCATGGCTACATTGGTGGGGGATCCTCCCAAATATCTATGGTAATCCTTAGTTTTATAAATAGGTTGTTCCAATTGATTTCCAATGAAATCGATCAAGGTTTCACCTACGCAAACAATATCAATTATTTTCTTATTCATAGCATCTAAAACAGTTGCTCTGGTCGAACCAGTAGATTTAAACTATCTATATGTTTTTTCTCAAGCAGTGAAATCCCGTATTGAAAGGAGGCGTTCATCCACCCAAACCCTTCCCTGGTGATATACTCAAACTCGGTCCCCACATTTCCATATTCGGCAAAAACCTTGTGAGTTGCGCTTACCACGTCGTATTTTTCGGGAATAGTACCATTATAGTCCACAGCATTTTTGGTGATCATATACACCCAGCGATACACTAACTCCTGTAATTCGTCATGGAAATGATAGTTCTGAAGTCCTTTCCAAATCATCATTTGGTGTGGCGCCCACCCGTTAGGATAATCCCATTGTTTTTGAGGGCGAAGTTCACTTATTTCACCACGACTTTCTCGGGTGCATGAGGCAATTCCACCTTGCTCTTTCAATAAAGGGATTGCTTTCTCAACTAATTTTTTAGCTTGGTCCTGGGAACACATTTTAGACCATAGTGGTATGAGAGTGGTTGCCGAAACGAAGTTGGTTCGTTCCTTTTTTTCAAAATTATAATCGAAATACATTTCCTGTTGTTCATCCCAGAGCAATTCATCTGAAAGTGATCTGCGATTTGCTGCCTTATCCAGCCAATATGCCGAGCTATATGTTTTACTATCAAACTCGAAAGCATCATCAAATTCAACTTTGATAAGTTCCGCAAAATCGGTTTCATATTTGTATAAAAAAGCGTTGAGTTCCACCACATTTAGGTGTGCACATATTCCTTCCAACCGATACGATGTATCATGTCCGGATTCACGGACACTTCGGTCGTGAACAAAATATTCGTCCAGCTCTTTGTTTTCAATCTTTCCTTCAGCATACAGTTTTTCATAGGTTGAAATATCCATATTAGCCCTCTGTGCATGCGGTATAATTTCATGGTGAAAATGTCCGTCTTCTGCTTCGGGAGGCCTTCCTAAACCTTCGGCTAAATATCTATTTAATCCGTTGTCAGAAAGTCTTTTGCCTTCGACCATCCAAACTGTTTCATATTCTTTTATTGCCGTTTTAAGATGACTTTTCAGCCACACTTTATCTTTGGTTTTTTCGTATACTTCGGAAATGAGACTGGTGTAGAAGGGTGGTTGCGTACGTGTTAAATAGTACGATCTATTTGCGTTGAGGATTTTTCCGTAGTAATCAATTTCATACTTAAAATTATTCGCCATTCCCTTGGCGAGATCCATTTTCCCATCCAACAATAAACCTATAGCTTCAAAATAACTATCCCAGCCATACATCTCATTGAACCTGCCGCCCGGAACCACAAAAGGTTCACCTAAAATAGTGTTGTTTTTTTCTGAAAGTTTAAGTGAGAGAATCCCGGGCGATTGATTAATCGAACGCACATATTCCGGAGTGACCTCCTTTGGTAATTGAATTACTTTTAATGAAAGTTTGGATTCAAGGTTTTTATAGTAATCGCAAGCCAACCGATCTTCGAAAGGAACATAAACTTTTAAGACTTCGGCAGCCAGACTGTCGTTCTTAGTATCCAGGAGCAATGCTTCAATCCCTTGCTCATCCATAGTTCTTGTTAGCCCTTTCCAGTAATAATCCCGAATCATCCTTGAAATACGAGTAACGGGCAACTCTTCAATATGGTCTAAAGAAATAATGGCATTATCACTTCCTTCATCACGCGCGAGGATCAATTCCTGAAGTAAATTCGACAAATGATAGGTACCTTTAATGGTATAAGTATCTCCGTTGGTATTCATCAATTGAAATTCCTTTGGCCCTTTATCTTCAATGGTGATCTTAGTATCTCCATCGGTATCCTCCTGAGATAACAATTTATGGAGAGTTTGTTCTATGTCAACAGAAAATTTCATCAGGATTTTGCCAAGCGATTCAATCTAAATAATGCGACAAGTATAATAGCCATGGGTATCAACGACAAATAAAAAACTTTGTTTCCTCCTAGAAGGTCAAACAGATTTCCAATTATCACCGAGCCCAATGTTCCTCCTAAAGCAGAAACAAAGGTTAGAATTCCAGCCAGGGCGCTATGGTGCTTTTTATCGGTAGCGGATAAAACAGTTGAACTTATTAATGGATAAAGTGGTGCTAAAAACAAACCTATCATTGGGAATAAAAAAGACACCAATGGTAAGTTCCCCAAAGTGTTCACTTGCATGTCTGGAACATTGTTTGCCATAGGTAAAACTATTAGTACTAAAATGGCCGAACCAAGCAGTCCGGTGATAGCAATATAGATCCACTTGATTTTTTTCACCAACAAGCCTGTCACAAATCTTCCCACGGCAAAAGAGGCCATCAAGATCACCGCCATCTGCGTAGCTAATTTCGGATTAATATTCAGAGTTTCTTTGTTGAAGGTAGGCAACCACGTCATTATCCCTTGCTCGGTCATTACATAGAAAAAAGCGAAGATGGCGAACACATACACTATCGGATTTAAAAACAGGCGTAACATCGCTCGAATATCCTGAGCAATACTAGTATTTTTTTGGTCCACCTCAATGTCAAATTTTGAAAATAAAATAATGGTAAACGCAATGGCTATAATTCCGGCCATTAATAAATATCCTCTGAGCCATCCGTTGGGATCGTCATTGTAAAACAGGGGGAAAACCACGTACATAAAAATGATACCCACCATAAATACGGTTTCGATAAAACTCATAAGGCGACGATGGTCGTCTTTTTCATCGGTTACGTAACCAATCAGGGCATAGACTGCAACTTTTACAATGGCGAATCCAATTCCAGTAACGGCAAATAGTATTTTAACCGACCAAAAGGAATTTCCGAAGTACATACCAATACAGCCAAAAAATACTAGTGCTAAACTTATAAGCATTCCTTTTTTATACCCCAATTTGGGTAAGAAGGTTCCAATTACAAAGGAAACCAATGCAATGGATAAATCTTTGAAAAGTTCAAGATAAGCTGCGTCACCTTTTGCCACTTCATAAACTTCTTGAGATCTTTCCACTAAGATTCCTACACTGTTCAGCAATGCAGCAAATACGAAGTAGATAAGGAAAAGCGATATTTTTATGCCTAGGTGTTTCATCTTTTATGCTTCAGAACTTTTTACGTTTAACCTCAGAGTTAGAATCGCCGCTATCACAAAGAATACTCCAGCAAATAACATGGCGTTTATGGCAGAATTTCCTAAAAGATATTTATAAATGGATCCAAAACTCAAGGTTTGTATGAACATAGGAATTACGATCATCATATTCAGTATTCCCATATAGACTCCTCGCCTGTCCTGAGGGACAACTTTCGAAACCATAGTATACGGGATACCCATCATGGCCGCCCATCCTATACCAAAGAGTACCATAGGGACTAACACCATATTCGGGTCAGTTATATAAGGAATTGAGAACAACGCTAACGCAGTTCCCACTAAACTAAGCGAATATACCTTTTTACCACCAAATCGGCTTGTCAACGGCACCAATGCCAGTGCAACTACCATTGTGACGGTATTATAGGTTAAACTCAATTTAGCGGCCTGAGAAGCGGCTTCAGAGGTGCTAAAACCCATGGTAGTTCTGAACAGTGGTGTGGTAAATTGCCAATAAATAAATAGTGCATACCATTGGAACAAATAAACGGCCCCAATTTTCCACATAAATTTGGGCATATCTTTTACAGCTTCTGCTATTTCCAAGAAGGGTTTCACCACCTTTTTACCGAAAGACAGCGCCTTTATTTTATTTATTTCTATCAATTCGTCATCGGTAGGTGGAATTTCGGGTGTTTTTAAGACAGAGTATAAGATGGTTGTGAGTGACAGAAAAGCACCTATGTAGAAAGAATAATAAAGCCATTGAGGAATAGTCCCAGCTACATCAACAGATTCGGAGCCAAACAAATATTGAAACAATACAATGGAACCATTCGCTAATAATATACCGGCACCTACAAACAAACTTTGCATTTGATACCCTAAACTGAGCTGCTTTTCGGGCAATTTATCCCCTACAAAAGCTCTATAAGGCTCCATGGCCATGTTATTTCCAACATCTAAAATCCAGAGTAATCCAACGGCAAACCATAACACCGGACTATGTGGGAACATGAACAAACAAACACTTCCTAATAAAGCGCCTATTAAGAAATAAGGCTTTCTTCTTCCCCAGCGCGCCGACCAGGTTTTGTCGGACATCGCACCAATTATTGGCTGAACAATAAGCCCGGTTACCGGTCCTGCTATGTTCAAAATAGGGAGCATGTCTTCCGGAGCACCCAAATACAAGAAAATTGGATTGATGGCAGTTTGCTGTAAGCCAAAGCTATATTGAATTCCTAAAAATCCAACATTCATATTTAGGATTTGCCAAAAGGAGAGTCTTGGTTTTTTGATCATATTGGTTGTTTTAATAGCGACTACAGGGAAGTGATACCCCGGAATTTTGATTATGTAATATCCATAAATTTTGACGATTTTCTAAAAATGAACTCAACAAATTGTGAAATTCACACCGAAAACGTTATCGAATGCAATAAAAAGTGATAGTATGGACAGTGAAGACGTTAATTTTGAAGTGCTAAGTGCATAAACACTACACCGGAGGCCGTATATCCCATCTTGTTTTTGCCACCTAATTTTAAAGTGTTGGAGTTGATGTATTCTTGAAAATCCCATTCTTTATTTTCACTCACCAGACTTGTAAAAGCCTCAATAATTTGCTCGGCTTTCTCAGCCATTTCGTTTTTGGATAGCCCTAAACAAAACATTCCCATCCACACGGGCCAAATTCCGCCATTGTGAAAATCTCCCGCATGGTTTTTAAAATCGTAAGAATAGTTGCCTTTCAACAAATTCCAATCGTCACTTTTATCCGTGATGATGGGCCAAAATGCAGGAATTAGCGATGCAGATATTTCCGAAGTGAGCGAATCAATAAATTCGGTAAGTCGTTTTTTTTCTGTTTCATTTATACTGAAATGGAACAGGGCCAAAGCATTGGCTGCGGCATCGAAGCGAAGGTCATAATCACCGGGCAATATAAAGGCAGCAAAGTGATTGGGTTGGGCATTTTTCGCAGTTTCATAGGGCCCCTTTTGGTAAATAATATCTGGATTATTTATTTCACTCGGCCAGAAATTAAATCTTGTTTTTTCGGAAATAAAGTCAATTTCAGTAGTCTCAATTCCTTCGGTTTTACACCACATTAGCTCACCCCATATACGCAGCATATTGTCGTAAAGGGTGTATCCATGAATAGGGTATTCGTCGGCCCAGTTTCCGCTTAAGGGAGTATAAATCCAACCTTTATTATTAAACTCAATCGATTTGAGATACGATCTACATTTTTCAATTTTTGGCTTCAAGTAATTCCAAGTTTCGTGGTCATTGGTATGCTTATAATACTTACAACATCCCACAATGAACCAGGTGGTTGTATCGACCCTCCCCACCAAACTTCCAAAAGAAACATCGGTATTACCCGGTGATACATTCGAAGGGATCATTCCCAATTCATGCTGATGATCGGCCAGGGTGATTAAAGAGTTCTTGAGTCCTTCAATAATGGTGTCATCGTCGATAAAAATTCCTGCCAGACCACAAACAATGCTATCTCTGGCCCAGATTCTTTTATAATTATCGGCCTCAATTGAACTTGCCAAAATACCATTAGGAGTGCACAGTTCATGCAATAGTTGAACGGCATCTTCAAATAGTTTTTGGAACTGAGAATCCATATTAATTTTGAACCAAACTAATGGCAAATCCGCCGCCCGGGGCAAGATTTACTTCCAAGTTAGACTTGTTATTTACTTTCATAGTTTCAATTTCATAGGCTTCCGGATTGTCATTCCAATGTGCATCTGCTGCGTCTTTATAGATGGTAGCAGTAAATTCTTTTCCTTCAGGTAAGAATGAAAAATCGAGTTTCGAACTGCGGGCGTTTTCATCGGTAATTCCTCCTACAAACCAGTTACCGGTTTCTCTTTCTTCTCTGGCAATGGTAACATAATCTCCAATTTCCCCTTCGAGTACCTTCGACTGTTCCCAGTCAACTCCTACATCGGAAATAAACTTAAAGGCGGGATGAATTTTACCATCGGGAGCGTAGTGTTCTGGTAAATCACATGCCATCTGAATGGGACTGTACACGACCACATAAAGTGCTAATTGGTGAGCCAAAGTAGTATTCACCTGATTTTCTTCCTTGTATTCATTGAATTTAATATTGAAAACTCCTGGTGTAAAGTCGATTGGACCGGACAGCATTCTGGTAAAAGCAACAACTGACAAATGATCTGGAGGATTACCTCCGTCGGTGGCCCAAGCGTTAAATTCTTGTCCACGTAACCCTTCTCGCGCAATAGCATTCGGATAAGTACGCCTTTTTCCAGTAGCCTTTATTGGTTCGTGCGCATTTATGGCAATCTTTTTGGCAGCTGCATCTTTCAAGACTTTTTCATAGTGATTTACCATCCATTGACCATGATGATATTCACCTTCAGGAATAATTTTACCCACATAACCCGTTTTTACAGAATTCATTCCATTCTCCTTCATGAAATTATAGGCCACTTCCATTTGTTTTTCATAGGTTCTTGGAGCCGCGGAGGTCTCATGGTGCATGATTACTTCTACACCTTTTTCTTTCGCATAGGCCATCACTGCGTCAAAATCGTAATCGGGATAAGGAGTCATAAAATCAAATACTCCCTCGCGGTCGTCGGTGTTGATCCATTGATCCCACCCGGTATTCCATCCTTCCACCAACAATCCTTTTATTCCGTTTGCTGCGGCAAAATCGATATATTTTTTAGCATTTTCGGTAGTAGCTCCATGTCTACTGGAACCGCGAGCTCCGTCGATATAGGTGCTCATGTCCTGGCTACCTTCCATATCCCAGGTTGACTTACCAATATGCATTTCCCACCAAATACCGATGTATTTCATAGGCTTAAAATAACCCACATCGCCGATGGCATTCGGTTCGTTGAGGTTTACGAGCATATTAGATTCTATAAGCCCGCCTGCATCTTCCGAAATTTGGATGGTTCGCCATGGCGTTGAAAAGGGTAAGCTCACTTTGGCTTTTCCTCCCAATCGGTCCGAACCTACGAGTTCACTGGTCATAGAATTATTCGCCGGATCTACTTTGAGGGTCATTCCGGCATAATTGGTAAGATCGGCTTCGTGGAAACTTAAATAGAGTCCATCCGAAGTTTTCATGGTAACCGGAGTATTCACGGCATTTTCCGGAATTTTAGTCGCAATTAAATTGGGATGGTCTCGTTTCGACAACGCATTTATCTCAGAAAATTGTGATTCGTTATAAAGGTGTTCGTAAATATCCCAATCTCCGGGTTGCCACCAAATCTTGTGGTTGCCCGTTAGATTAAATTCGGTGTTTTCGTCGGTAATGATTACTTCAGAAATACCTTCTTGTTCTTGAAGTTCAAATCTGAAGCCTAATCCGTCATTAAACACTTTAAAAACTAGGCCTAAATTTCGACCCGC
>JABDKT010000052.1 GCA_013002065.1 Flavobacteriaceae bacterium | reverse complement strand
CCCTTCCACCTCTAACCAATACTATCGAGTGCTCTTGTAAATTGTGTCCTTCACCACCGATGTAAGCGTTTACCTCCTTGCCATTTGTCAATCGAACACGCGCTACTTTTCGCATAGCAGAGTTCGGTTTTTTAGGCGTAGTAGTATATACACGCGTACACACACCTCGTCTTTGAGGACACGAATCCAAAGCAGCCGATTTACTCTTCTTGGTTATTTTGGCTCTTCCTTTTCGTACTAATTGTGAAATAGTTGGCATATAAAATCCTTGTTATACTTTATGTTACTATATAATTTCCCCTATAAAAGGGCGTGCAAAGGTAGAAATAAAAATGAATTATTCCAATCTTGATAAATTTATTTTAGACCACATTACAATTATTTAAAATTGGAATATGAAAAACGCCCTAATAACGTTAGTTTTATACCGCATAAAAGAGCCATTTTGAAGTATTTTTTATACCTGATTTTATACCTTAATATATATACTATAATTTCAGATGGTTTACATTCTCAAATTTTATATTTAGAAATTACTGCTGAAATAGATATTTCCGAAGGACTCAAAGACACCCTAAACTTTAGGTCGGAATTCCCAAATTTAAAACAGCTCCAATCCGAAACCGATAGCCTCTCTTTTAAATTTCAAAAGCTGGGGTATATCGAAAGTGAACTTGTCGAACTACAGAGAAAAAATGATTCGGTCTTTGCGGCAAGTTATCAATTGGGAAATCGCTGGGAAGAAATTCGTATACATTACTCCCCCCAAGATTTTAGCATTTCAGAATTAAAAAATATTAGTGAAGAAGTAGAAGATGATTACTTTATGCTTCCACTTCCGCAGGTAGAATTTGCGCTCGAATATTTGAACAGCCTCTTAACTGAGAGAGGAGATCCCTTTGCAAAAATTCAATTGGTGAATATTGAGAGACTCGATTCGAAGGTATTGACCGCAGATCTAAAATCCACTCAGAACAATTTCCGAACTATTGATAAAATTGTTATTAAGGGATATGAAAAATTTCCTGTTTCATTTCTGAAATATTATTCAGAATTAAACAAAGGGAAAATATTCAATCGCAAGAAAGTAATTGAGCAAAATGATTTACTGAACAATTTAGGTTTTGTTAAAACGATTAAAACTCCCGAGGCACTTTTCAGAAAAGACACCACCGAACTTTATTTGTATTTGGAAAAACGCAACAACAACCTCTTCGACGGTATTTTGGGTTTTGCGACCAATGAAGAAACCAACAAAATCGAATTTAATGGATATCTCAATCTGGAACTCAACAACAATCTCAATTTTGGAGAACAATTGTTGGTGAATTATAAGTCGGATGGACGCGAACAACAAAATTTTAGAGTTCGAACGGTGATGCCTTATATTTTTAAATCTCCTTTTGGGGTAAGTTTGGAATTAAAGATCTTTAAAAGAGATAGCACTTTTTCCACCACCGATCAACAAGCAAAGATTCATTATCAGGTAAATCCGAACTCAAATGTGTATGTAGGGTACAAAAGTTATGAATCGAGCAATTTATTGGATGAAGTTTTGGTGGGCGTGGTCGAGGATTATAAATCACGATACCTTTTGGCGGGAGCTTCATTTACCAAATTACAGGCACAAAATTTCTTTCCGGTGAAGACACGACTTAGTATTGATTCTGAAATTGGAAGTCGTGAAAAAATGGGAGCAAAAGAAGATCAGTTTAGATTATTGGGAAATGTGCGCCACATATTTAATTTAAACGATCGTAATTCCATATACCTAAATACCGAG
This sequence comes from Flavobacteriaceae bacterium, assembly GCA_013002065.1. Taxonomy (GTDB): domain Bacteria; phylum Bacteroidota; class Bacteroidia; order Flavobacteriales; family Flavobacteriaceae; genus Aureisphaera. The sequence goes on along the minus strand of JABDKT010000052.1, from coordinate 17,553 downwards.
GGGAGCATATTATCAAGTGACACTTATCTGGTCAATGAATTATTTCGTTTTGGTGGGATTAATAGCATACGCGGATTTAGCGAAAACAGCATAGACGCCTCGTTATACACGGTTCTAAATACAGAATACCGATTTATAATTGGACCTACGACTTATGTTCACAGCATTATCGATTTTGCTTATTTTGAAAATCAGGTTCTCACTTTAAAAGAAGAATTATACAGTTTCGGATTTGGATTCGGATTACAAACCGACGCGGGTATTTTTCGGCTTAATATTGCCAATGGAATTTCTAACGAACAGAATTTCAAATTTTCAAACACAAAAATACACTTAAGCCTTTCATCACGCTTTTAACTCGCGCTAACAATAGCTTAACAATTTGGTAAAAAAAAAACCAAATTTTAAGTTTAAAAAGTTGTGTATTTAACTTTTTATTGTGATTTTTGGCATTGGCTAATTCAAATAAATTATAAAATGAGAACAAAGTTTAGTGGAATTTTAACGCTATTACTGGCGTTAGTAGTGCAACTCACGTTCGCACAAGAAAAAACAATCTCAGGTACCATTGGTGATGAAAATAGCACACCAATACCGGGGGTTAATGTTATTGTACAAGGCACGTCTAGCGGTACCCAAACAGATTTTGATGGTAACTATACCATCACTGTTAATGTGGGTCAAACTTTAGTGTATAGTTACGTAGGTTACAAGAATGTAGAAAGACCTGTGACGGCTGCGGCCTCCAATATTTCTTTCAACATGGAGCCGGATGTATCTGTACTTAATGAAGTTGTGGTTACTGGATTTGCCATTAAAAAAGAGAAAAAAGCACTTGGTTATTCGGTTTCTTCTATTCAGGAAGAGGCGATTAAGGAAAGTCCACAAACGGACCTTACTCGTGTGTTACAAGGTAAAGCTGCGGGTATTAACATTACTACCCAAAACGGTTTATCTGGTTCGGCGAACAAAGTTATTATTCGTGGTACTAACTCTTTCTCTGGCGATAACAACGCACTATACGTGATAGATGGGGTGCCGATTAGTAACGATACCAACGAGTCTGGTAGTTTCGTTGATGGTAACATGGGATCGAGTAGATCTTTCGATATTGACCCTAATAATATCGAGCGTGTTGACATCTTGAAAGGACTTGCTGCAACAACACTTTATGGAACGCAAGGACGTAACGGGGTAATTCTTATTACCACGAAGACGGGTAGTAGCAGAGCGACCAATACCAAGCAAGAGGTACAAGTTACTTCTTCACTATTTGTAAATGAAGTATCAATCCTTCCAGATTATCAAGATTCATTCGGTGGTGGTTTCGACCAGGCATTTGGGTGGTTCTTTAGTAACTGGGGTCCTGGTTTCTATAGAGACGGACTAGGAGGATGGAGCTCAGATCCGGCTTTCGATGAAAACGGAACGCTAGCTCACCCTTACTCTACTTCTGGATTCTTAGCACAAAACTATCCTGAGTATCAAGCACTTTTCGAAGGAGCTCGTTATGACTGGAAACCTAGAAACAGTGTTGAGGAATTCTTTGAAAAAGGATTAGCTCGTACTATATCTGTTAGTGCTAGAGGAAGAAGTGAAGATGGCAAATACGGATACGGTGTTACTTTCAGTAATCTTGATGAAGATGGATTTACGCCTGGTAACAATGTAAAGCGTTCGAACTTAACTATTGCTGGGGACGCTAAGCTTAACAACAAAATAAATATTAGAGGATCGATGACGTATTCAAGAACCGATCTAAAAACACCACCGGTGGCTGCTTCATTTGGTAGTTCTGCGATTGGTGCTGGTTCTTCTATTTTTGGTGACTTATTTTATACACCAAGAAGTATCGACTTCTTCGAATTACCGTTCGAATTGCCTGATGGTGGTTCAGTGTACTATCGTGATGATAACGCGATTGAACACCCACTTTGGACAATCAAGCACTCTAGATTTTCACAGTTGACTAACCGTGTAAATGGTTTTGCAGCTATCGATTATAATATTTCAGATAACTTCAACATCCTATACCAAGGAAGTATTGATACTTATTCTGAAGATAGTGTAAACCGTCAGAACTCCGGAGGTGTATTTGCAAACGCAGGATTCTATAACACTGTAAATACTACCAACACTATTTTTGACCATAGGATTGTACTTTCGGGTAACAATTTCGGATTCTTAAATGACAAAGCTAACTTGAACTTCTCTTTAGGAGCAACTTCCAGAGGAGATGATTATGCTCGAGTTGGATTGAACAGTAGTGGACAGCAAGTTTTCGATTTCTTTGATCACTCAAACTTTACAGGACAGTCTCAGGTGGAATTCCGCCAAAGAAGAAACATTGTAGGTTTATTTGGTCAGATCTTACTTGACTATGACAACTTCTTATTCTTTAACTTCTCAGGAAGAAATGACTGGGTATCGAATGCGAACAACAATTCATTGTTCTACCCTTCTGCCTCTGTATCGTTTGTACCAACTTCTGCGTTTGACGGATTATCTTCAGACAACGGAATCAAGTACTTGAAGTTAAGAGCTGGTTACGGTACTTCTGCGAACTTCGCAACAGGTTATCCAACTGTAACTTTAGTAAACTTGAACACTCAAGCTTTCTCTGACGAATCTGGAGCGTTTGTAACCGCAAATACTACCAGTAGTTCTATTGGTAACCCGGACATTAAGCCTGAGTTATTCGAAGAATTGGAATTTGGTGCGGAAGGTAACTTGTTCAATAGATTAACTTTTGACTTCTCTTACTTTACAAGAACCACAAACGATTTGATCGTTCAAGGAACTCGTATCCCTGCTAGTACCGGTGCAACGTTCACCGATACTAACATTGGAGAGATTAAAAGTGATGGTATTGAAGCCGATGTAGGATTAAACATCTTCAAGAGTAAAACTGGTGGTTTCGACTGGAAAGTTAATGTGAACTTCACAACTTTCGAAAGTGAAGTTGTCGATCTTGGAGCTGATACAGACCTACAAATCTACGCTGGATTTACCAACTTAGGTAACGGTGCGAGAGTTGGTTTCCCACTAGGAGCGATGTTCGGTTCTAGAGTTGCCAGAGATGAGAACGGAAACAAAATTGTAGATGCCGCTGGTAACTACGTTTCTGAAACAACAGATGACGAAGACCTTCTTCCTTTTATTGGAGATCCTAACCCGGACTTCATTATGAACTATATTAGTACCATGTCTTGGAAAGGTCTTTCTATGAATGTAGCTGTAAACCACGTTTCTGGTGGTGACATCTACTCTACTTACATTGCGACATTATTAGGTCGTGGTTTGACAACAGATACTGAAGATCGCTTAGGAACTTACATCCTTGATGGTGTAAACCAAGATACTGGAGAACCTAACAACATTCAAATCAACAACTCAGACTTCTACTTTACGAATGGTTTCGCAAGTGCTGCTAACGACTTATCAGTATATGATGCTTCTGTAATTCGTTTACAAGAGGTTTCATTAGCTTATTCATTACCAACCAAACTATTAGAGAAGACTCCATTCGGAAGCTTTAGCATAAAGCTTAGTGGATTCAACTTATGGTATGACGCTTACAACACCCCTGACGGGATCAACTTCGATCCTAACACAACAGGTCTTGGTGCTGGAAACGGACAAGGTTTTGAGTTCTTAACAGGACCTAGTAGTAAGAGATATGGATTTAGTATCAACGCTACATTCTAAAAATTAAAAAAATTAAGACATGAAAAAATTAAATAAAATTTCAATTTTTGTATTTCTTCTCCTCGGTCTGGCGTTTAGTTCATGTGAGACCACGGATTTAGATTTACTTGACGATCCAAATAACGTCACCTTAGACAAGGCTGACTTAGATAGATATTTAACTCAGATTCAAATTGACTTCGCTAGCTTCATGCGTCAAATGGGACGTAACGGAGCACAGGTGACTCGTGTTGAGTATATGTTCGGAAGAACTTATGTAAACAACTTCGAACCAGCTGTATTGGACGGTGAATGGGCCTTAGCTTATCAGAGAATGTTCTCCGATATGGCCGGTGCAGAACCTTTGGCAGTGGAAACTGAGAATTTCAAACACATTGGTGTAATGAGAGTTATTAAGGCTTATACCTTAATGGCCTTAGTAGATTTCTTCGGAGATGTTCCATTGAGTCAGGCAACTCAACCTGTTGAGTTCCCTTCTCCACAGACAGATCCTGGAGCTGATGTTTACGCAGCAGCGATTGCATTATTGAATGAAGGTATTGCTTTATTAGATGAGCCTGGAAACCCAATTGATAATGATTTCTACTACGAGAATGATTATGGTAAGTGGAAAAAAGCGGCAAGAAGTGGATTGATGCAAGCGTATTTTAATACTCGCTTGGTAGACGGAGGAGCAATAAGTTCATTTAATGGAATTGCTAGTAACTCGAACAATTATATCTCTTCTGAAGACGACGATTTCCAATGGACTTACGCAACTGGTTTCGTTGAAACTCAGTACGATTTTAGACACCCAGCTTATAACGCCGATTACAATGTATCTGGTGGTGCTGGAAGATATCGTTCAAACTGGTTAATGAATGAGATGTTAGAAAACGATGACCCGCGTAGAAGATATTATTTCTACCGTCAAAATGACTGTACTCCGGGAGCGTCTTGTGATCCTAGTGGAAATCAAGAAAGACTTCAGTGTTCAGTAGAACCAAGACCAAACCACATTCCTGCCGATCAGGTTTACTGTTTCGTGGAAGATGGATATTGGGGTAGAGATCACGGAAACGATGAAGGTATTCCACCAGATGGATTATTGAGAACCATCGTAGGTGTTTATCCTGCGGCCGGTTTATTTGATGACGGTGTAATTGGTGATCCAGATCACCCATTTGGCCCTGCTAGTCAAGGTGACGGTGGTGGTGGAGCTGGTATCATGCCAATCATGCTATCTTCTTATATGGACTTAATGAGAGCTGAAGTATTCTTAGCACAGAACAACAACAGTTCAGCTAGAAATGCATTCAACTCTGCATTGACTAAGTCTATCGATAAGGTAACCGGATTCATCAGTGTTGACCCAAGTGCAGATTCAAGTGTTGCTCCAACTTCTGGAGATATCAACGCTTTCATCTCTGCTCAAACCCAAGCATTCGATAACGCGAATACTAATGGTAAGTGGGAGATTCTAGGAACAGAATTCTTAGTAGGTAACTACGGAAACGGAATTCTTGGATATAACTCGTACAGAAGAACTGGTTACCCAACCAATCTTCAAACGAACATCGATCCTAATCCAGGGAACTTTATTAGATCATTCTTCTACCCTGCGAACGAAGCAAACGTGAATAGTAACATTGTTCAGAAGCCAAATGTTTCTCAACAAGTTTATTGGGATAACAATCCTCCATCACCTGGATTCCCAGAAGCTAACTAATTTTAAAAATGATAATTATGAAAAACATATATAAATTTTTAATGATCGCGCTTGTTTTTACAGCGGGCGTTTCATGTACTGATTCTGAACTTATCATTGATGAAGTGTTAGATTCAGTGGATACCGAATCTGGAGCTATCGTAAGAACTCTACAAGATCCACCAGATCTTGTAACTCTTACTAATCCTGATAACAACAACTTCGATTTAATACTTGAAGTGCAACAAGGAAACGGAAGCTTTGTTCCTCAGTTTAAGGAAATCCGTTTTTATGTAAGAATGTATGCAGATCAGGATTTGACAGAACCTATTTTGGATCCTAATGGTAATGCAATTGCAGAAACCTTGCTTACTACTTTACCAGAGAGTGCATTTTCAATCGAATCGAATGGATTGCCTAGAGCAACTATCAACATCACTTCTCAATCTTTTGTAGATGCATATCCAGCAGATGCAGTATATGCTTCAGGTGCAAACTTCGTAGCATTGAGATTGGAGTTGGAAATGTCTGACGGAACTGTATTTACAGACTCTGATGTAGGAGCTACTATCGCAGGACAATTCTTTAACTCTCCTTTTCTATATAGAGTAATTTTTATTATGAGTTAAGGAAAGCTAGAAATAAATTGGGTTAAAACCCATAAAAAGGCGGAATTAAACTTCCGCCTTTTTTTGTACCATATTTTAACAATCTTATCTCTTAATTTGTTCATAATCTCTCTCATAGCCTATTTTGATTGAATATTTAACAAAAAAAAAGGCTTAAAGAAATTGGTTTTACATAAAAATTCGTAAATTTGAGGATATTAAACTTTAAAAATTATCTATTATGAAAAAAAATTATTTCTTAATTGCTCTTTTCTTGTTTGCTTCTGTTGGAGCATTTGCTCAGACAACAGACTTCGATGATGACATGGAGTCTTACACGGAAGGAACCATTATCGAGAATGCTTGGTGGACTGTATGGAATTCATCTACAGTTGGTATCCTTTCATCTTCAGAGCAAGCTAACAGTGGATCACTATCTGGAAAAGTTGGTGACGATCCAACTACAATTGACCCAGTATTGAATCTTGGTAACAAGATTTTCGACACTTGGTACACAAACTTTATGATGTACGTGCCTGCTGACAAAGAAGCATATTGGAACCTTCAAGGTGAAGTGCCAATTGGATCGGGTGAGTGGATCATTGGAAATATTTTCATGAACCAAGACTTGGCGGCTCCAGGAGTTGGTTTAATCGACAATTGTGTTGGTGCACCTGTTAACTTTACCTTCCCACACGGAGCATGGTTTGAAGTAGAAATGATCGTTGATATTTCTGCTGGTATCTCTGCTGCAACTTGGGAGTTAAACATTGATGGTAACAACGTAATTCCAGCTGGAACTGCGTTTACTGATAGTGCTGGTACTGTTCCAACTAGTTTAGGTGGAATTAACTACTATGCTATCTCTACCAACAACACTTACTACCTTGATGATCTAAGACATGCTGACTTCGCTGAATTAGGTACTGCAGATTTCGCTTCTAAAGGATTCTCTGCAACTCCTAACCCAGTTGTTAACGTGTTGAATCTTCAAGCTAATGAGAACATTTCTTCTGTAGCTATCTACAATGTATTAGGTCAGCAAGTTTATGCTGCTAACATCGATGCATTGTCTTCTACTATCGATATGTCTCAAATGGCAAGTGGTGCTTACTTCGTGAAAGTAAACATCAATGGTACTGAAGGAACTGTAAAAGTAATCAAGTAATTATTACTTAATACTTTTTCAATCATATATGAAAAGGCTGTCTGTAAAGACGGCCTTTTCTAATTTAACCACTTAATTTAATGAAGAAAGAGCATCTCATCTTTGGTATCTATCCGGTATTAGAGGCACTAAAGTCGGAAACCGAACTTGACAAGGTTTATGTTGTCAAAGGAAATTCTAATCCCAAGATTGAAGAAATCATCGAAAAGATTTCCAACAGTCAAACTACCATCAATTATGTACCTGTTGAGAAACTGGACAAATTAACTCGATCCAATCATCAAGGGATCGTTGCTTTTTCATCTCCTATCCTATTTCACGAGTTGGAAGATTTAGTGGAAAGTTCTCTCGAGAAAAATAAAGTTCCACTCTTCATTGTCCTGGACCAAATAAGTGACGTTCGTAATTTCGGTGCTATTATTAGAACTGCAGAGTGTACTCAAGTAGACGGAATCATAATCCAAAAGAAAGGCGGCGCTCCTGTGAGCGGTGACACCATAAAAACATCTGCAGGTGCTATTTTTAATATTCCTATTTGTAAAGTCGATCATATAAAAGACGCCATTTATTATCTACAAGGCTCAGGAATAAAAGTAATCGCAGCAACCGAAAAAACTCAGGATTCGATCTATGATCTCGATTTAAAAACTCCCATTGCCTTTATAATGGGATCTGAAGGGAAAGGAGTCTCAAAGTCTGTGATAAACCTTTGCGACGAGAAAGCTGCACTGCCTATGCTTGGTGAAATTAACTCGTTAAATGTTTCGGTGGCATGTGGTGCCTTCTTATACGAAACCATTCGCCAACGAAGTTCCTAACTACTCTTTATCTTTCTTCTTGAAGGTATAAGTGATCCGAATCTTTTTCGGCTCTTCTGTTGTTGCTGAAATATCTTCTACAGTCTCTTCCGGCAACTGCTCAATGAAGTTTCCATTCTCATCGAAATGCTTTAAAAAAGGATCGTCATCTTCGTTATAATCCTCACGTTCCCAATCGTATTTTTTATTCTCTACCGGATTCTGTCTAAAGAGTAGCGCAAATAGGATACCAACCACAAATCCTGAAAGATGTCCTTCCCAGGATATTTTTGGATCAATAGGAAAAAGGTACCACAGCAAACTTCCGTAGAGAAAAACTACCGCGAAGGATAGGGCGGTTAATTGATATCGTTTGGAAAAGATCCCCTTAAAGAAAAGAAATGCCGCTAACATATATACGATTCCACTCGCTCCTATATGTAGCGCAGGCCTGCCTATGATCCACGTGAAGATTCCGGTGATTATGGTTCCGTAAATCAATACTTTCCAACGAATGTTTCTGTAGAAATAAAAAAGAGCAGTCCCTAGAACTAATAACGGTACAGAGTTATTGAACAAATGCTTAACGCTACCGTGAATAAAAGGACCAAAGATCACACCTCTTAATCCTTCCAGTTTTTGAGGATATATTCCCCATCTTCCGAAAAACACATCAAACCGGATATCCAGCCAGTAGGCAATCCAAATAGATAGTACTATGAATACCGGGTACAATAGCACATCTGAAGTAAAAGGCAATGATTTCTGTGAACTCATGTTACTATGCAGTCAAAAAACAATCCTAAATGGCAAGGTATGATAAATTGTCAGTATGTTCAATATTTGTAATTTTGATGCTATGACAAGCCCACTAGCCGAACGTATAAGACCCACAACTTTAGAAGAATATTTAAGTCAGTCGCATTTAATAGGCCCCGAGGGTGCATTGACCTCTCAAATTGAATCGGGTCTCATTTCTTCCATGATATTTTGGGGTCCACCCGGAACCGGCAAAACAACCTTGGCAAATATTATCGCAAACGATTCGGAAAGACCCTTTTACACACTTAGTGCTATCGACAGTGGTGTTGCAGCTGTGCGTGAAGTTATAGACAAGGCAAAGAAGGGTGACGGACTCTTTACCACGAAGAATCCTATCCTTTTTATTGATGAAATTCATCGATTTAGCAAATCACAACAGGATTCCCTTTTGGGAGCCGTTGAGAAGGGTTGGATCACTCTCATAGGTGCAACTACCGAAAATCCCAGTTTCGAGGTTATTCCCGCCTTACTTTCACGCTGTCAGGTGTATGTTCTAGAACCTTTCAGCAAAAATGATCTAGAAGCATTGCTGAAACGGGCCATCGAAAAGGATGTTATACTTTCAAAAAAGAAGATCAAATTAAAAGAAACGGAAGCTATTATTAGACTTTCGGGAGGAGATGCACGAAAATTGCTTAATATCCTAGAGCTAGTTGTCTTATCGGAAACTTCCGAAGAAATAATAGTGACGAACGATTTGGTCTCTCAAAAGGTTCAAAAGAACACCGTCCTATACGACAAGACTGGTGAGCAGCATTATGATATTATTTCGGCATTTATAAAATCCATTCGTGGCAGCGACCCAAATGCGGCTGTTTATTGGTTGGCTAGAATGATAGAAGGTGGTGAGGAAGTTAAGTTTATTGCACGCAGATTGGTGATACTTGCTTCAGAAGACATTGGAATGGCTAACCCTACTGCCCTTGTATTGGCGAATGCCACCTTTGATGCAGTCAATGCAATTGGATATCCCGAAGCGAGAATTATCCTGAGCCAGTGCGCGGTTTACTTGGCCACTTCTCCAAAAAGTAATGCATCGTATAAAGCGATAAAGGCGGCTCAACAAAAGGTGAAGCAAACCGGTGATTTGTCGGTGCCATTATCGATAAGAAACGCGCCTACCAAACTTATGAAAGAATTGGGTTATGGCGACAATTATCAATATGCTCATGATTTTGAGGACAACTTTATCGCTCACGAATTTCTTCCTGAAGAGATAAAAGGGACTCGTTTTTATGAACCAGGCAATAACACACGGGAAAACGGGCTTCGTACTTTTTTAAAGGGGCTTTGGAAGGATAAATACGGTTACTAATTCTTTAACGAGAATTTCATTAGCTCGGGAGTATCACTTTCCTCATTGATCTTTTCGATCGTGAAGCCGGTATTCGTTTTATAAGCCACACCGAAAAATTGTTGGGTTTTTACCAAATATAAATTTGCCTTTGAAGTGGGTATTAATCGACCTATATTATTTCCGTTCTGAAGAATTTGATATTGATCATCCACCTTTAACAAACTGTAATTACCACTTACAAATTCCATATTGGACATATTGACTTCGGAAGTTGCAACTTTGGTTTCGATCACCGATGTATCATCAACCGAGGGCTCACTTTCCTTTACTTCGGAAATTTTAACTTCATCTTTTTCTGTCTTTTCCTCGAAATCGGCATATATCTTAGGTTCAGGCTGCTGAAATTGTTCCGCTTCAATACTTTCGAAAGCTTGTCTCATTGCTTCAAAATATGCTTTTTTATACTCCTTATCTTTACTTTTTCCAATACTACTTCGATAAACCTCATCGCCATTACAGTCATTTAAAATAACCGTAAGTCTAGTCCAAACAAAACCGTCTTCTCTTTGTACATCTGCCCATAGGCCGTCACAACGACTTACATTTGGCAACTCTGCATTAAAATAGGCGTTAAAACCGTGTTTGTTGAATAAAAACTTGGTGAGGGAATTAAGCTGAAACTGATCTTTTTCAGCCTGGAAGTCAAATCGTTCCGGTACCACAACAAAACTGTAGTCGTTTGGACCTTTTTGTGCAAAAGTGTTGACACTCAATAATAAACAGGCAACGATTAGCACTAAATATTTACTCATTCTTGATCAACTTTTATATTAAATCCGAGCTGTAAAGATACACTTTTTGCCTTTGCGATGTTGCCGTAGTTGAGGATGTTATCTGCGGCAATATAAAAATTAAATTTACCCAAATCTGTTGCCAAACCGAGACCAACATTCGAATAAGTGTAAGGATCTATCGTATATGTGGCCTTGGCCGACAAGAACTCGAAAAGTCTTCTGTAATAGAATAATGTTCCTGCCATTTGAGGCCCTTTGGGTCTAAAGATGGAGTAAAATTGCAATCCAACCGCTTGAGCTCTTTCTACTCCCCCACCCATATTTCTACAATCGCACTCTTTACTTCCTCCTACCATTTTTCCGAAGCTATACTTTACAGAAGCATAGGTTTGTAAGGGTCTCAATTGTGTGTATGAGTTTGTTAATGTATCCACAGGTATTTCTCGCTCCACCTCATCTTCCAAATCATCGTAATATGGAAAAGTAGACTCTCCTTCGCTTAAGGGTGGAAAAATGAGCTCTATACCATCCAGCGTATAACTCCCGGTGGCTCTATAATTTTCGGTGTCTTTGGTATGAAAGATCGCACCAAAATCTAAAACACTGGCACTGGCAGTGATTCGATCTGTGATATCGTAGGTTGCTCCCACATCCAATCCTACTCCCAAATTTCCTCCGAAAAAGGCTCTACCTACTAGCTTTCCGGCAGAGAAATCATCAGTTAAAGAGGCTATACCTGAGGTTTCAACACTTACATCGGCGTCCTGAACCCTGTGTTCGTAAATATTTACACTATTCTCATCGCCCAATTCGGTCACGAAAGTTCCTTTGTTATTGGTACTTCGATAACTTAACATACTTGAATACAATTTAACTCTAGCACCCACGGTAAGTCGGTTGTTTATGGCTTTATTTGCTCCAAAGTGGTAAACTGTGAGTAAATCACCCGTTGTGCTCAATTCTCCTAAATCGAATTCATAACCTATATAATCACGATTTCCTTCCCAGGCAAGTAGTGCCAAATCCTTCGGAAAATAGGAGATAAAATCAAATTCTTGATACACGCCACCCGAGAAATATATTTCGTTCTTGGCCCTCCATCCAAAATTTAGAATTTCTAACTGTTGGGTGACCGTAAAGAAGTCTTTATTGGTCATTTCAAAAATCTTATCTCGAACGCGAGTACTAATATCAACGTTTGAATTTCCGAAGATATCATAAACACTTACACCGGAGGCTCCTCCATTAAAATGGATTTGAGACAACAAGGGAATTCCAAAATGCGATTTTTGCGGAACTTTGGTTCCAGGATTTAGCAATAAAGACTGTGGAATTTCATCAAATCCGTAAAGGACTTGTTTATTTTGTCCAAAGGCTGTCGTTAGGCCAAAGGCCAGAAGGAAAAAAATGGTACTTCTCATAGTAATTAGTTTCTTTCCTTGATTTCGAGATAATAGGTGGTTTTCGACTTGAGATTAAGGTTTCCTTCCAAAGCGGCATCGGAAGAGGGTATGGTGACCGAAACCACGACCTTATCGGCCGAAGTGAGCTCGATAATCTGATCTCCTTCCACGGTTTCGGTGAATTCGGTAATCACAGGTGTATCAATGCTTCCCTGCAACACATTAGTCGCAGTAGCATAGGTTTCCTCGTTTTGTTCACTCAAAAACTGAAAGTCAACCAGAAAATCTCTTGGAATACTGTTGGTAAATCTAAAAAAGAACTCAGCCCTTAATAAACTCTCTTGGAAATCGGTGTCGTCCAAAAAACGTATTTCGGTAGTATCACTAAGTGTTAATCTAGGGGTGTTTGTTATTGTATCGAAAAACTCGTTGGCATTGGCGTCAAAATAGATTAGATTCAGTTCTACAACCGGTGTGGCTGTGATGTCTTCGGCCTGATCGAAATCGACGTCCTTAACACAAGAAAACAATAAAAAACAGGAAAAAACACCCAAAAGGGGGGTAAGCAGGTTCTTTTTCATGATGTAGGGCTTTAGGTTACTTAACGGCTAAGTAACTAAAAATATTATTGTTATAGGAATTTTCTGATTTCGATGATATCATCCACAATCGGATAATGTTCAGGAACAGAGTCACTTCGGTAGTTATAAAAGAGGGTTTTCATGCCTACAGCCTCTGCTCCTAAAATGTCGGCTTCAAAGGTATCGCCTATCATAATGCTCTTTTTTGGTGAGGTGGTGGCTTTTTCTAAGGCTAGGTTAAAAATCACTGGGTTGGGCTTTTTAACACCGGCTTCTTCCGAGGTTGTGACGGTTTTGAAAAAGTTCTCAATCTTACTGTTTTTCAGTTTTAAGTGCTGTACTTCCTCGAAGCCGTTCGTGATGATATGCAGTTTGTATTTATTGTGAAGATAATTTAACAATTCGATAGCGCCATTAAACAAATGATTGTCTTTAGGTAATTCGTCAATATAATCTGTGGCCAATTGATCAACTTCCCAATCATCGAAGCTAATTCCAAAAGGTTGAAAGGCATCCCGAAAACGCCCTCTTCTTAAGTCTGTTTTAGAAATTCGTTCTTCACGATACATTTTCCAATATTCAAAGTTGATTGGTTCATAAATGTTTAAGAATTCTTCCAAACGCAAATTGATTTGATGTTTCTGAAAAATGCGTTCAAACGCTAATTTCGAATTTCGATCAAAATCCCAAAGGGTGTGATCTAAGTCAAAAAATACATCGGTTATTCCGTTCATCGCTATTTGTTAGTTTTCTGAAAACAAGTGTCTCCAAACCCTATTCGATTTATTGGAAACAAAGTCCTTATTGGAATACAGCAAGGAAAAGGTGCCATTTACCTTGTTAACATTTTCCTTTATCGTATTCATTACTCTTTCTATTTCTGAAGACTTTTCGGCTTCCAAAACGTCTGTTCTACCTATCACCGGATGAATCACTAAGGGAGTTTTCACTTCGAAATCTAAGTCGTAAAACAAAAACGGAGTGCAGGTACTGCCTCTAAAACCCAAGCTATGTTCGTAAAACATAGAAAAATCCCTTTCAACTTCCAATTCGATCAAATTTCGGTAATTATGGGGTAGTGCCAATAGCGACTTATCGATAATTGTAGATTTTAATTGACGGTGCGTAAGCTCTTCCATTTGTCGTTTTTCATTTTTTAATTCTGAAAAATTATCTAGAGAATGAAAAGATAGAGTTAATCCCACTTCCGCATAATCTGCCACATATTTCACCAACATTCGGAACTTTTCTCTTTTGGTATTCAAACTTTCTCGGAAGGTATAAGCTTCACCAATTAGAAAAAACATGGTGTACCTTACCTCACTATTTTTAAGGTTATTAATAATCCATGTAAAAGTATTATAAGGATCTTTTCGCAATTTAAGAAGTACTCTACTTCGCTCGATAACCCTTTTAAGCTTGAACTTTGCGAGGTCCCTGAAATAACCGGCGGTATTTCGTAACGGACCTCTTTGGGCAAAACGAAATGGTCTGGAAGCATCTATCAGGTGATGTGTTGTTAATTTTCTCGCTTTCCTCTGCTCTTCTGGGAATTTACCAAAGAGGATATCACTAAACTTATAGGCCCATTGATCGACCACAGGTTGCTGTAAAAACCCCTTTTTATAGGCAAGGCTCTCTTTGGCAGGGAACCTTCCAAGTTCATCTTTAACATGTGGTAAATATTCTTCATACCTACTCAGCAAATAAAAGGCAGCCGAAAAGATGTCAAAAGGAAGGTCACTCCTTTCTCCAACTGAAAAAAAACAAATGGATTCTTCCCATTCCGAAATAGTAATCTCAACATCCTCAAATCCTTGTTCCCATAAAAGGCCATTGGCCTGAATAAAGAACTCGTTCCCTATGGGTTGTTTACCATAAGACAATTTTAGTCCTTGATGTTGGATAAAATTTTCGATCACCGAGGTAAACTCCACTTTAATTCCCAATATTCTGGTACAAATATGCTTAAAGGCATAGTCCAGGCGTGGAGTCACTTTTTGAGTATGTACGAGAAGCATAAAAGGCTAGAGCAATTGTTCGTCGGCAAAGCTAAAATAAGCTTTTTCAGTAATAATGAGATGATCCAACACCTTTATGTCAAGGCTTTCTCCAGCGGTGGCCATCTTTTTGGTAAGTTGTTTATCGGCCATACTTGGTTTTAAAGTACCACTGGGATGATTATGAGCCAAAATTATTCCCACCGCTCCCAATTGAATGGCTCTTTTCATAGTCAAGCGAATGTCCACGATGGTTCCGGTGATACCCCCTTTGCTCAATTGCTGTAGTTCCAAAACCTTATTGGAGTTGTTGAGATATACCGCCCAGAATTCCTCGTGTGGTAAATCTCCTAGCAGAGGTTGTAACAAATCGAACACTGAACTGCTGGAATTGACGGTTTTACGCTCTTTAACCGAGGCATCTTTTCTTCTTTTCCCCAATTCCAAGGCTGCAATAATAGCGATGGCTTTTGCTTCACCAATTCCTTTAAATTTCTTCAGATCGGAAACATTTAGCCTTCCTAAATCGTGCAAATGGTTGTCAACCGACTTCAATATCGTACGGGAAAGATCAACAGCAGTTTCATTTCTACTTCCAGAGCCAATTAAAATAGCAATGAGTTCGGCATCGCTTAGAACACTTTTCCCTTTCAAGAGTAATTTTTCTCTAGGTCTGTCATCTTCATTCCAAGATTTGATTCCGAAATGTGTAACGATTTTATTCATTGCTTACTTATAGGGAAATAAAGATAATCACGTATATTTAGTCGGCTATAGATTTTGTAGCGGTACTTCCGCGAATTCATGAATTTAGGGCTTACATCAATCGAACAAACTATGAAATCACTATTTGAACCGGAAGCGTTTGCCGAAATAAACGAAAGAGTCGAAAAACTAGATGAAAATAGTATCCGTCAATGGGGTAAGATGTCTCACGGACAAATGGTACATCATTGTCAGGGACCTTTAAATATTGTTCTTCAAAAGAATGATTACGGTCTCAAGCCCAATTGGATTTTCAAAACCTTTTTTAAACACGCATTATGGAACGATAAACTTTGGAGAAAAGGTCTTCCTACGGTTCCGCAATTCAAAGAAAGAGAGCCAAGAGATTTTAAAGTAGAAAAAGCCAAATTGCAAGAACTAATCAAAGAATTTGGTGAAAAGAGCGACCAATTAGGAAATGATCCACACCCGTCATTTGGAAAAATAACCAAAGAACAATGGGGCAAAATGCAGTACAAACATTTGGACCATCATTTAAGACAATTTGGTGTATAGAAACTAATCGATTTATGTATCCACCGCCCTACCATCAAATTCACGACAAGGAAAAAATGATCGCAGTGATCAAGCACTATCCTTTTGGGACCTTGATCACAGCTTCCGAAAACACTCCGTTCGTCACTCATATTCCCATTATTTATAATGATGACTCCGGTCGCTTGGTTGCACATATCGATAAAAATAATCCGCAGGTGGAGACCTTAAAAGACGGGTTGGAGGCGACTGTAGTTTTCAAGGGGCCGGATGTATATATTTCCCCAAGTGTCTATTCCACCAAGCAACTTCCTACCTGGAATTACATGATTGTTCATATAAAAGGAATCATTCGACTCATCAACGATCCTGAAGCTGCCAAGGATACCATGATAGCCATGACCCAATTTTTGGAAGGGGATGAACAAAAGTTCGTTTTAGAGAAGGATAATAAACGTATGAAACGGGCTGTAAATTACATACAGGCTTTTGATATCGAGATTACCCATTGGGATGGTAAGTTCAAACTATCACAGGATAAAAATGAGCAGGATCAATTAAATGCCAAAGAAGAACTCATTGCTGCTTGGCATGTCAATCATCATGCATTTATCACGGAAATGTACAAAGAAACCTAACTTGCTTAGGGTTTGATTAAAGATTTCACCTCGTTAAAATCGAGTCCGCCGTAATTCCCACTACTCATTAACAAGAGTGTTTTTTCTGAAAAGTTCTGCTGAAAGAGAAAATCTTTAAAAGAGGCAGGATCGGTGTAAATTATTAAATCGTCTCTCTGAAAGGCTTCTGCGATTTGTGTTTCTGAAATAGGCTCTAATTTTTTTATTTCCACCGCGTGGGGTGAGTAGAAGACCACGGCCTTATCGGCCGAATCCAAGGCCCCACGGTATTCGTTTAAAAATTCAGGGTTTAAACTGCTGTAGGTGTGCAATTCCAAACAAGCCAACAATGCTCTTTCGGGATATTGATTTTTGACGGCTGTAGTGGTCGCAGCCACTTTACTTGGAGAATGTGCAAAATCTTTATAAGCTACCGAATTCGGAGTTTCTGCAATCTTTTCCAATCGTTTACTCGCCCCTTTAAATGTGGCAATGGCTTCGTAGAAATCTTCGGCATCTACTCCCATTAACTGACAAATCCAACGGGCACCTTCTAGGTTGTTTAGATTGTGTTTCCCAAATACTTCGATAGGCATAGGACCTTCTGGGGTATCCAAGTAGGTGGTACCATCATTTACTTCGTAGGATGGAGTTTGATAAGGGCATTTTTTGATTTGATGTGTAGTTTCTTCTGAAATGCGCTTCACTTCGGGATCTTCGATATTATAGACCAAGGTTCCACCAGGCGTGATTTGCTGGAGAAAAATTTCGAATTGTTCCACATAATTTTCGAAGGTTGGGAACACATTGA
>JABDKT010000132.1 GCA_013002065.1 Flavobacteriaceae bacterium | reverse complement strand
TCGAGGTATATCCCTTCTCATAAAACGTGAGAAGTTTTGAAGGGGTAATATCCTTATCATCCTGGGCACTGTAATTCGAAATAGTTACTTCCTCATCTTCGGGCACTATAGTGTAGATTTTCTCACCATCGAATAGGCGGGTAGTTCCCAACATATTCAAAAGGTATTTATCGCCATTAATAGTAACATCTCCGCGAGTATCCTGATTTACATTCTCCTTCTTATTACTAAGGTTCCATCTAAAATCGATAACAATATTATCGTAGGCGCGAACCTTGTCCGAAACTTCATTTAATAAAGTTTTTGCACTCTGCGCTTGTGCCAAGGTAACGCTGCAAAAAGCTATTATTAAAAGGGTGACTATTTTCTTCATCTTACAAATCGTTGTTTTCGTTGTTTAAAAGTTGGTTTAATGCTTCAATAGTTGGAACGAGCACTTGTCTAGCTTTACTTCCTTCAAAGGGACCAACCACTCCGGCAGCTTCCAATTGATCGATAATTCTACCGGCTCTGTTATAACCCAACTTTAGCTTTCGTTGTAGCAAGGACGCCGATCCTTGTTGGGCAATCACCAAAACTTCGGCAGCTTCTCTAAACAATTTATCTCGTTCATCAACACTTATATCAAGAGTTGTGCCACCTTCTTCACTTACATACTCCGGTAACAAATGCGCATCGGGATAGGCTTTTTGGGAACCAATATATTCGGTGATATCGGCCACTTCGGGCGTATCAACAAAGGCACATTGAATACGCGTTAAATCATTACCCTGAGTGTATAGCATATCTCCGCGACCAATCAATTGATCGGCTCCCGAATTGTCTAATATAGTTCGAGAATCTATCTTACTGGTCACTCTAAATGCAACTCTTGCCGGGAAGTTCGCCTTTATGATACCAGTGATCACATTAACTGAAGGACGTTGTGTTGCAATAATCAAATGTATTCCAATAGCTCGGGCGAGCTGTGCTAACCTCGCAATAGGTGTTTCCACTTCCTTGCCGGCTGTCATAATCAAATCGGCGAATTCATCAATCACCAAAACTATGTAAGGAAGATATCTATGACCGTCGTTCGGATTCAACTTCCTCGCTTTGAATTTTGTATTGTACTCCTTAATGTTACGGCACATGGCATCTTTCAGTAGGTCGTAACGCGCGTCCATTTCAATACACAACGAATTCAAGGTGTTGATCACCTTATTGGTATCGGTGATGATCGCTTCTTCCGTATCTGGTAACTTTGCTAAGAAATGTCGTTCTATTTTGTTGAAGAGGGTAAGTTCCACCTTCTTTGGATCCACCAATACAAATTTCACTTCTGCGGGATGTTTTTTGTAGAGTAGGGAGGTAAGGATGGCGTTTAGTCCAACCGACTTACCTTGTCCTGTCGCCCCCGCCATTAGTAAGTGAGGCATTTTAACTAAATCCACAACAAAGGTTTCATTACTAATGGTTTTTCCCAATGACAATGGTAGTTCCATTTCAGCATTCTGAAATTTCGGTGAACCAATGGCCGAGCGCATAGAAACAATCTGCGGATTTTTATTTGGGACCTCTATACCAATGGTACCTCTACCGGGAATAGGCGCTATGATTCGAATTCCTAATGCCGAAAGTGATAAGGCGATATCATCTTCTAGGTTTTTGATCTTGGAGATTCTTATACCAGCATCGGGCACAATTTCGTAAAGTGTAACTGTAGGCCCTACCGTAGCTTTAATATTAGCAATTCCAATTTTGTAGTTGCTCAGAGTATCGACAATTCGATTTTTGTTGGCTTCGAGTTCTTCCTGGTTGATCGTAATTCCTTGTCCGCCGGAATAATCCTTTAGCAAATCAATGGTCGGAAATTTATAATTACCCAATTCTAAGGTAGGATCAAATTCTCCGAAATCTTCCACCAACTTTTTACTTAAATTCTCTTCGACCGTTTCTTCCTCAACTGCTTTTTCCACCTCCATGGCCACTTCAGGTTCTTTAATTATTTCTTGAGTAACTTTCTTTAAAACGGGTTCTTCTATGATTTCTTCGGAAATGGAACTCACCTCCATTTCTGTAGGTGTCACCACAGCCTCTACCACCTCTTTTTCATAATCGGTTTGATCTATGGCTTCTGTAGTTTCAGTATTGAAATCGGACACAATTTCTTTTTTAGTCCTCTTCAACGAAGCAGTCACCTTTTCAGGAGTAACCTTTAAGCGTATTACCACATAAATGATGGCTAGGAAGGTCATTACTAGAATGGTGCCGATGAGCCCCATATAATCTTGCATTAGATCATTTACTTCAAAACCTATTATTCCGCTAAAGAGCGAATTGGTCTGGCTGAAAAATCCAAAGAATACAGATAACCACAATGCCACTAAAATTCCCCAAAACCAAAATCTGAGCAATTGCTTTTTGGCATAATCGAAAAAATAATAAATACCAGTGAGTGTGATTAAAAAGGCAAAAATAAAGGCCGAAATACCCACTCCTTTGTAAATAAAGAAGTTCCCGAGATTGCTCCCGAACTTTTGGAGCCAATTTTTTGCGGGAATGTCACGCTCTAGGTCACCAATGATACTTTGATCTGCTTGCCAGGTAAAAAAGAAGGAAATAAAAGAGAAAAATAAAGCGAGTCCTAACAAAAACAAACCACTTCCCAAGATCACTTTCTGCTGTCGGGACAGTTTAAAAGAAATTTTTTTGCGAGCGGTTTTAGATTTTTTGGTTGACTTGGTCTTTCTCTTCGCCATGAATGGTTGTTGTCGTTCAGCAAATATACAACGTCCCAAACAAATTAAAATTTTTTAGGAATAAAGATTCGATAAGAATATGATCAATATATTTTTCAAACAATTCGACGAGAATTAAATTTTAGGCAGGTATATAATTCCGGCTATGATAATGGCACCCACCGCAGCAAAAAAAACAGCCCCAGCAGCTACGTCTTTGATGTAGCCAATACGGTCGTGAAAGTCGGGATGTACGAAATCTGCCATTTCTTCGGCAGCCGTATTAAGACCTTCGATACTCATAACCAAGGCAATGGCAAGAATTTGAAAAATCCATTCGGTGGTAGAGATATCGTAATAGAAACCAGCAATTGTGACACCCGCGGCTACCACTGCCTGAACTTGAATACTTGGTTCATTTTTTAACAGCATCCAAGCACCCTTAATAGCATATCCGAATCCTTTAATTCGTTTACCTAGATAGGTATTCCACATAATTAGTTGAGCGCATTTAATGCCGCTTCGTAATTTGGTTCCTGGCCAATCTCCGGCACTTGTTCGGTGTATAAAACAGTGTTGTTTTCATCCAAAACGATTACAGCTCGCGAATGAAGACCTTGAAAGGCACTTTCGGTTACTTCCAACTCGTATTCACGACCAAAATCCCCTGTTTTGAAATCGGATAACATTTCTACATTTTCGATTCCTTCCGCAGCACAAAAACGTGTCTGTGCAAAAGGAAGATCTCTTGAAATACACAATACAACAGTATTGTCCAGATTCGAGGCTTCTTCGTTGAATTTTCGAGCGGAAGCAGCACAAACTCCTGTGTCCACGCTTGGAAATACGTTTAAAATTTTTCGAGTACCCGAGTAATCACTTAGTTTTTTTGAGCTCATATCGGTTGCTGTAAGTGTAAATTGTGGTGCTGTCGAACCTACTTTTGGAAGTTCTCCTAGGGTAGCGGCCGGATTGCCGCCTAATGTTATGTTTGCCATTTTTTAATATTTATTCAGTAAAAATACATAATAGCTTCAAGGTTTGAAACTAATATTGGACCTGCTTTAATTAATTTTTAGCCTTAGCCAATTGTCTAATTTTTATTCTGAAGGCCGCAAAAAGTAATGTTGTAAACGGACTAAGCCAGTTAAAGATAGCGTAGAAAAAATATTCGGCTACGCCAACTCCCAATACTCCGCTTTGATAGGCACCACAAGTGTTCCAAGGAATCAATACTGAAGTAACCGTACCGCTATCCTCCAGAGTCCTGGACAAGTTTTCGGGAGCCAATCCTCTATCTTCATAGGCCTTCTTAAACATCTTACCAGGTATCACAATTGCTAAATATTGATCGGAAGCAATTGCGTTTAATCCTAAGCAACTCACAACTGTACTTGCGAATAATCCGAAAATAGTATTTGCCATTTTTAAGAGTTCTCTGGTAATTCGGGCAAGTGCACCAATGGCATCCATTATACCACCAAATACCATTGCACATATAATGAGCAAGATGGTCCAAAGCATTCCTTGCATCCCACCCGCTGAAAATAAGTCATTCAGTTTTTCATTACTAGTTTCGATAGCAGTATCTGTAAAAATTGATTGTAGGATGGTCATTGTATTGGAGCTCGAAATTTGTGTCAAAATATCACTCTGAAATATTACCGCTATAATTGCTGCCGTAATAACTCCAGCCGATAAAGCAATAAGGGGTTTAGTTTTCAAAATGATAAGCACAATCACAATAGCAGGTACAATGAATAACCATGGTGTGATATTAAAGGTTGTGTCGATGGTGGCAAGTAAACTCGATATATCGGCATCACCTGTAACATCCACCGTCGCACTTATTATGGAAAAAACAATAATCGTCACAATAATTGTAGGTACCGTAGTAAATGCCATATAGCGAATGTGTGTAAATAAATCGGTACCTGCCATGGCTGGTGCTAAATTGGTTGTATCGCTCAACGGAGACATTTTATCACCAAAATATGCTCCCGATATCACCGCTCCTGCAATCATGCCAGGATTGATGCCTAAGGCTGTTCCTATACCTACCAATGCAATTCCAACAGTAGCAGAAGTGGTCCAAGAACTACCCGTTGCTATGGAAATAATTGCCGCAATGATGACGGAGGCTGGTAAGAATATCTCTGGGCTTAATACTTGTAGACCATAATAGACCATTGCCGGAATAACACCACTCACTAACCAGGTGCCAGCCAAAGCTCCAACAAGTAATAATATTAGAATTGGTATAAAAACACTTCTAAGGTTCTCCCAAATTTCGGTAATCATTCTACCTAACGAAACCTTATTGAAAAATCCAACTATAGCAGCAATTCCCCCTCCAATTAATAAAATATATTGGTTAGAATAATCCCCGAGAGCCACACCATCTGCAACGAAAATGTTGTAGGCTAACATTGCCATTAGTAAAACCACAGGAATCAAAGCCTCCCAAATATTAAGCTCTAAATTTTCAACAATATTCTGATCTTCTATTTTAAATTCGGAAAGGTTTTTGTCTTCTTTCATCGTTGGCTAGAAATTATGATTTGTAATGTTACGATTTTGTAAACAGCTGTGCAAATGTCAAAAACTTGGTCGAAATTCATAAATACAGTCTTTTTCCCCTACAAATAATTCATTGATTGTTATATATTTATACTTCTCATCTCAAGAATTTCCTACTTTTTATTGTTCCTGAAATTAAAGACCATTGTTACAATGGAAATAGTCATGGTTACAAATGTGGCATGAGGAACGAGCTTTGGTAAGTAAGTTTGACTAAATAATGGATCTATGAAAAAAACTGTTTTATTTTTTGGATTTCTGTTCGCAGCTCAATTGCTTTTCGGACAGGTGGGAATTGGTACGGTAACTCCAGACGCATCTTCTATTCTGGATATTTCCGCAGGAGATAAAGGAATATTGATACCTCAGGTTTCACTCGCTAATGTGACCGACACCAGTTTGGACGGTACTAACACAGCGGCTACCGGATTATTAATCTATAATACCAATGCTTCGGTAATTGGAGGTAGTGGAGAAGGTTATTATTACTATACTGGAACCGGTTGGGAGAAGTTAGTAACATCGGCTGCCGCTACTAGTGATATTGATTGGTATGAAGAGGGTACAACGACTAGCCCAAATAATATAGGTGATGACAAATATACCTTCGGAAATTTGGCCATTGGTAAAAACACTGCGGATTATCGACTGGAACTCTGGCAAACCGATAATACTGTAACCCGCACCTTGAATATATATTCCGACTACGCAGGGGCTGGCGTGAACTCCAATATCTTTAATGAAAATAATTTCACAGGGAACGGTTCTACTAGGAATATCTATAATTTAATTGGTGGTACCGGTGATGGTGGAGCGATAAACATTTATAACAATAATACAAATACAGGTAATGGAATACATTATGGAGTTTTTACTCAATTGGGAGGCACCGGCAGTGGTGATCATATTGGAGCGTTTAATAATGTAATCACCAATTCAGTAAACAATGATTTGACAGGTGTTCGAAATACAGTGGGAGGGACTAGCAATAATGGAATTCATATTGGACTAGAAAACAATTTGACGAGTAATGGTACGGGTGCCCATACTGGTGTATCCAATAATTTAAGCGCTGGATCCGGAGGTTTGATAGGAAGTCATACGATTATCTCTTCGTCCGGAAATGGAGGTCATTACGGAAATCATGTGGAACTAACTGGGACCGGATCCGGTTCAAAACGTGGGCTATTTGCTCAAATAAGTAATTCCACCGGCTCAAGCTTTGTTACGGGTACTTACGTATCTGCTAGTAGCAATGGAACGGGAGGGGTTTATGGAAATTACAACGCTATCGGTTCCGGAGGAACCGGTACAGGAACACAAACAGGGGTTTATAATACTATATCCAGCAGTAACAATGCCAGCCACTATGGTGTAAACAATTGGTTGGGGGGAACAGGTTCAGGACAGCATTATGGATTATATAATGCAATAACGGGTTCCGGGACCGGATCACAATACGGTGTGAGGACTCTCATCAATAATTCGGGTAATGGTATGCATATTGGGGCCTCTTCGGAGTTGGGCGGTGCTGGAACCGGCACGAAATATGGTTTTAGAGCAGAAATTCCATCATCTGCGGGAGGCACACATTATGGGTTATATTCATCTGCAGCAAAGGCAGGTAGCTTTGCAGGTTATTTTATTGGTGCTGTGAGTATAGGAACGAATTCAGTTAATCAATACTTAATGCCTCCCTCACGAGGGACAGTTGATCAAGTAATGCAGACAGACGGTAGCGGTAACCTTAGCTGGGTAGATCCTTCTGCTCTCCAAGATGATGACTGGACAACTGTTGGAGCCAATGTAGAACGGCAGTCGGGAGATGTGTATATAGGAGATACAAGCGGGACGAATAATGATTTATACCTGAGTGATCGTATCATCGATTGGGACAATAGTAACTATTTCTTAGATCCGGCCTCCGAAAGTCGAATCAATGAAATCGAATTTGATGATGGATCGGCCGGCGATGTAAGTATACGATTTACCGAACAAAATACAGGTTTTTATAGCCCATTTTCCGATAGAGTTTCCTATGCAGTAGGAGGGCAAACAAACATGAATTGGACGAACAATGCGAATGGAATTTTCAGAATAGAATTCGTAAATAATAATGATAATATTTTAATAGGCGAGAATACAGGTAATTCTTTAAGTAATGCCGTTATCGACAATATTGCCATAGGAAATCGCGCCTTACAGTCGAACGTATCAGGAACAGGAAACGTTGCCATAGGAGAACGTTCTCTAATAAATACAACTGGAGAATATAACACAGCAGTAGGTTCTGTTAGTTTAGGGAGCTTGACAGCCGGGATCGGAAATACAGCCTTAGGGGGATCTGCATTATTTACTATATCAACTGGTAGTTTGAATACAGGAATTGGTCGTTCTGCAGGATTCAATGTTACTGGCTCAAACAATGTATTTTTGGGATATCAGGCAGGATATAACGGAACTTCGAGAGCTTTATCCGGTAGCGTTTTTATAGGAAATCAGGCCGGATTTGGAGTAACCACAAGCAATAGATTATATCTGGATAATTCATCTACATCAAGTCCTTTAATTTATGGCGAATTTGATACGAACGTACTCCGTACCAATGGTGAATTTCAGATTGGAAATCCGTCAGGCACGGGTTACGCATTTCCAACTATCGACGGAACCGCCAATCAGATATTGCAAACCGATGGAGCGGGAAGTCTTACATGGTCAACGAGCAGTGCAGCAACAACAGCGAATAACGGACTTACACTTGCTTCAAACAACGTTCAACTGGGTGGTGCACTTACACAAGCTACTACTATCTCTGCAGGGGCTAATAATTTGATTATCGATCTCGATGGTGTGGGCGACTTCTTTATCCATGATAACGGCCTTGATATTTTTGAAGTAGATAGCGGAGGAATATCGAACTTTGGAGACGATGTTTATTGGCGGGATGGAAATACAGCAGGCACCATAATTGCAAGTATTATTGATGATGGAGATGACGGAGTATTTCGTTTATATGAAAATGGAAGTACCTCGGTGCTTATGGATGCCAATACGCAATTCATTTTCAATGAGCAAGGATTAGATCGCAATTTCAGGATTGAGTCCGATGCCTATGACGATATGTTTTTTTTAGACGCAGGATTGAAT
>JABDKT010000128.1 GCA_013002065.1 Flavobacteriaceae bacterium | reverse complement strand
TGAATAAAACGCTGAGGACTGAAGAACTCTATAAACAGCCTTAATGCCCGAACCTCGCTGCCTGTGTATCCTTGTTCGGGCCCTGGAGTTTCGTTACCAATATCTTGATCGACAAGACGAAATATGCCGTCGTTGCCAATCCACAGGTCATACATTTCATATAAATCACGGTACGCTGGATTTGGATGCTGGTCTCCTAAATTAAAGATTTTAATATTTAACTCTCTATCGGCGGCAATAAGTTGCTCGTCAGTTAATTCGTTCAATCCTTCCGGGCAGTACATAATTGTGTTTGAAGATGTATTAGCAAGCATGAGCATTCCATACATATCGTATTTTTTTTGGCATGCAGACCTTGGTACTGCATGTGCCTTTTGTTCGAGCTTTGAATAGCTGTCCAAAAATATTAGCATTAGTGCGAAACAATTTAAATTGGGATTGTCCAATTCTTCCAATAGCGGGAGATAATGCCCTAACTTTATGTCCAAATAGTTAAACAGTGATTCCATGGCCTGTGCATCGCTATTACTCAAATTGCCTTGGTTTCCGTTACCCTGTTCACTTCCAGAGTCGTTCGATTGTCTGCCGTCTCTCTCATTCTCCATTTTAGCTGTTTTTTGGATCGATTCCAGGATACCCTGAGCTTGTAGATCAGTGTTGGTTCCTAAAAAGCATAAAAGTGTAAATGTTAATAGTATCGTTTTCATAATGTCGTATTTAAATTCTTATATGTGCTTGTCGATTGAATATGAAGGATTTATTGCTTTCCCAAAATTATAGGTAGGAAGGTTGAAAGCATATCAGATATGTAAAAAATAATGCAATATTCGTAACAGGATCAATGCTGTTTGCCATTTTTTAAACATTTGATTTAATCCTGAAGATAGATCCAGAGATTGATCTGTAATCGCTGTCTGCCCGAAACAATTTCTATGAATAAGAAGGGTTCCCTCACCCAAAAGACACCTTCACTCAAAGGCGCTTTTGCGAAATTGTGGGTTGGCCTACTTTCGATTCGAACATTAATTATAAGATTATGAAAACTAAATTGCTTTTACTGGTATTACCGGTATTATTAACTGGGTTTTGGATTGTCTCGGGTGATACTGAAGAACGCTACGCCGAAACCAAACGCGTATTAGAACCTATAGAAGGTTGTGTATTTATGACTGTTATGGGGGAACAGTCTTCTGAAGATTTTAAAATATTTAAGAACAACGAAAACTTAACCTTCTCGGTTCGAGACGGTCTCTCTTGGTTGAGCGAAGCTCAATTGCCGAACGGCGGATACGGAGCTGGCAGCCACAGTGCGCAGCACGTTCGCGATCCCCATGCAGTCAAAGCCGATCCGGCCACTACCGCCATGGTGGTTCAGGCTTTTTTACGAAGTGGAACTACACTTAAGTCGGGGAAATATTCCAAAAATTTGAAAAATGCTATTGATTATTTATTGGAAACCGTTGAAAACTCTCCCAAGAATGATCCTTATATCACCGATGTGAGAGGAACTCAAATTCAATCCAAACTGGGACAAAACATAGATGCCGTTCTTACCGCCCAGGTTTTGTCGAATTTGGTCGATCGAAATTTGAAGGGTGTTGACCAAAAACGGGTAGCTCGTGCTTTGGACATTTGCGTTGCCAAGATACAACAGGGGACAGATGCCTCCGGAAGACAAAAAGGAGCCGGTTGGGCCGGAGTGCTGCAAAGTGGATTGGCGATGAGCGCTTTAGAAAGTGCCGATGCCGTTGGAGCCGATGTGGACAAAAAAGTAATGGAACGTTCCAAGCAGTATCAAAAAGACAACTACGATGCCGAAAGTGGAAGTGTGAAAACCGAGGATGGAGCCGGAATTATGTTGTACGCCGTGAGTAATAGTGTGCGGGCGAGTGCCAAGGAGGCCCGCGAGGCCGAAGAGGCTCTTAACAAAGCTAAGAAAGAAGGCAAATTAAAGCGAGACGAGAAAGTTTCCGTAGAGAACTTAAAGAAAATTGGTTATAACGAAGCCGAGGCTATGGAATACACTACTGCCTACAACGTATATCAGTCTGGAAAGAAGACCGCACAAAGGCAAGATGTTCTCAACGGATTCGGGAACAACGGTGGGGAAGAATTTTTGAGTTTTCTACAAACGGGAGAATCTTTGGTGGTAAACCAGGATAAGGATTGGAGAAAATGGTACGACGATATGAGTGGAAGAATTTTAAAGATTCAGAACCCGGATGGAAGCTGGAACGGTCACCACTGTATTACGAGTCCCGTGTTTTGTACAGCTACTAGTTTATTGCTTTTAACTGTGGAAAATGACATCGACTTTTTAAGTAAAGTTGGAGAGTAAATGGACGATTGAATCGTGATTTATAAAAGCCGAGTAACAACCTTTTGATAATCGAAAAATCGCTGTTACTTTTAGATTACAAATAGTTTAGGTTGGTTTAAACACCACCTCGAGCCGCCGGTAGGGATACTGGACCCCTATGCCAAGAGGAGGAGAGCCGAGGTGGTGTTTTTGTTTAATTAAGTGTAATATTTTATCAATTCGACATAAAAAAAAGAACCACATTGCGTGGTTCTTTTTGTTTCGAGAATTAGTTTCTTTTACTAATTCGAATACGGAAAATTTGGAAAAGGTGGATTCGTATCCCAGAATACCTGAACAGCAACATTAGGTTTTTGATCAATATTAGGGTTAGCGTTTACCACCTCACTGGGATAATAAAGTGATCTTATAAAGGGTCCAACATTGGGATCAACATGAAACTGAATGTTGTTAGGAAAACCAGTTCTGCGATAAGCATTGTAAGCCGCTGTTCCGTTTCCATAATGAGCTATGAATAATTGCTCGGACAATATGTTCCAACGATCAGTCTCGTTTGCATTACTAAATTCGTTTATTCGATTTGAAATAAATGAGTCAATATCATTAGTTGTTGGCACAACACTTAAGTTCGCATCCGGATCCAGGTTTGCAAAAGGAATTACCTTGTCTATGGATTTCCGAATTCCGGATTCTAGCAAAATTTTTGCCGTATTCAATTCGTTATTAAGTAGTGCAACTTCAACACGCATAAATTCCACATATGAACTTAGCATTATTGGCGTAATTCCTAAGCCTGATCCTCCTGTATTTAATTCGAATGGGGTTAATTCCTCCCCATCGAATTTACCACCTATTGGGTAAATGCCAGGTGCTGTTCTGAAAAATCCGTCAGGTGGAATTCCATCCTCATTACCATGATCCCTGCCCCAATAGCCATTGTCCAAACCACAGAATGTCATGTACGGCATATAATGGCCTGGACGGTTTTGAATCGAACACCGCATTCTATCTTCTCTGGGTTCACAGAATTCACCGTTCGTACTGGTTGCACCCGGGGTACAATTTATTTGGCGATAAAAGTAAAATCTCAGTCGTGGATCATTCAGTTCCATCATTTTATGCATCAACCAATTGGACTGATAGTCAGAAATGTGTCGAGCATAGTTTTTATCATAATTCGGATGAATGGGATCTGCAGTAATGAGTCCACTACCATAGCGATATTCAAAGGCATCATTTATTTCAGAAATAAATTGGCCGGATTGCACAATGGAGTTGAATTTTGAAATTGCGTCAGGGTCAACCAATCTCATATTAAGGTGAGCTTCCATTTTGAGAGTATTTGCGAGTTTGATCCATTTATTGAAGTCGTTATTGTAATAGTAGTCTGTGGCAAGATCATCGCCAGCCTCATTAAAATTTTCAATAGCTTCATTCAGCATTCTAATTGCTTCATCATAAATAAATTCGCCACTATCCAATGTGGGTCGATTACTTGCCAAATCGGTGAAGATTATATCTCCATAATAGTCCACCATTTTCATAAGTACATAAGAGTAAAGAACATTAATCACTCCAAGATATTTGCGTTCTTCGTTTTGTGTTGCAATTGCTTTGGCAATGTCAAGATTGGGAAGTAAATTATTGTACGCGCTTTCCCAAGCATTCTTATTGAATTCTATATTTGGTGGTCTTTCATTTCCAAATGCCCGTTCGTATGAAAAAATCATGTACTCCACACGTGTTGCTTTCGAACCAATGTGTTCTGTCAATTCTACAAATCGGGGTAGATCTGCTTGAATCTCGGTCCAAAGTTCTTCTAAGTTGTCAATTGAGAGTTGCTCTTCCTCAAGAATAGTGTTGTCGGTTGTTTCACAGGAACCCAATAGAAATCCTAGAAACAACATCATGGTGATGGTTGTTGTTTTCATAGTTTTTTATTTCCAAGGTAGCTAAAATCAAGCAATCTGTGTAAAAGCCGATAAAGGTTTACGCCTAAAAGCATAAAAAAAGACCCACATACGGGTCTTTTTTTTTTAAATTCTATGATTTCTTACTCTTCCTTCGGAATTAAACTCGCGGTATCGAAATAACTGGAATAGCTATCAATTTTACCTTCCTCATCGAAAGTGGCTAAGCTATAAAACTTCATTCCCACATTTTTCTGACTGGCCGTATGTGTCCCGGTCCAGGTTCCGTAAATTCTGAGTACATCGGGAACAGAACTCGCAGTGGCTTCCGGAAATACCGATCCGGAAAAGTATCCACCTACCACAGAGTCTTTGGTAACCACACCCTCGGTGTATTTGATATTTTCATAATTGTCTTGATAATCTTTTAGGGTAGCCAGAAATTCGGCCTTACCATAAAATTCATAGTCGTTAAATACGGGCGGACTCCAAACTAAGGAGTCGGAAATCATTCCAGCGATCGCATCCATGTCCTCATCTTCATGCGCTTTAAACAAGGCTCGAATGGTATTTACCTGTGTGTCAAAAGATGCATAATCGGGAGCTGCGGTGGTTTCGGTTTCTGTAGTTTCGGTTTCACTTTCGGAGGTGGTGGCTTCCTTACAAGAAAGCAGAACTAAAAATGCGAGCAAGAAAATGCTCATGAAATTTGTTTTCATAATTAAGATAATTAATTGGTTCGTAAGTATTTAATTATGAATAAGATACAAATATTTTAATAATTACTCAAGCATCAATCGATTCTCAATAGGGGTTTCATCTTTTGAATGCCAAATGCACCTTCCGAATTTTCTATTAAATGAAACACCTCATATTCCCCCGGTAATAACATCCTTTTGTCTAGATTGAAAGTATATCCAAATTTTCTTTTCTCTGCTCCAAATAATTTGTCAATGAGGGGGTTTCTCCAGGGTTTTACTTCCGCTTCGGAAATGAATACAAAACGATCGTCTTTTCTGAGGATTATTTTTTTCGATTTTAAAGTGTCCTTTTCATTTTCCGAAGTAAACCAGCCTTTAATATTTACTTTCTTAACCCATTTTTTCAAGGTAATGGTGTCAAATTGATTCGAACCATAGACGCTTTTGCCATTTATAGATATTACATCGCCAATTAATGAGGGCCCGGAATTATGGTTGCCAGAAAACACAAAAGACTCCACGGTGTTCCGATTGGAAGTATTTGTTTCATTTCCGAAGGAATACTGCTCCTTTATAAAAGAAGCAACAGCATCGGTGGTTTGTAGAATACCTTTGTAATTTAAATGCTGACTCTTACCAATCACTCTTTCATTGATTAGATATGAATCATCCACGCCGCCTAATAGGTCATTATAATCAAAATAACTTGTGTTTCCGTAGTCTTTAGTAAGCTCCTCAATCTGCTTCTTCATCAACATCATTCCTTCTTTGGTTTGCTTGTAATAAGCGTCGTAAACGGGCACCGTAAAAATCATTAGCTGAAAATTGAATTCACGAGAGAGATCCAGTATTTTCCTTAGATATCGCTTTTCCTGTGGAATTAAGTGGATGTCCTCTCCATCAAACTTTTTGGTATTAAACACATCGATTTGCGCCTGAGGGATAAACGGACTTTTACGCTGGATTTGTTGAAATTCTAAACCCGAATTATATTCTTTCTTTTTTTCCAAATAAAGGTAGAATTTATCCGGCTCTGCCCATTCTTCGTGAAACGGGAATATGCTGAATCGATCGAAAATATCTCCTCCTCGTTTACCAACAGCCATTCCCCGGTATGTAAAGGCGCCGTATTTCATCATGGTTTTATATCCGAATAAGGTCTGGGTTATTTCGTTGTTCGCCTTGTTGTTTATAGAATTTCTCATGGAAAGGGGATAGGTTTCAATGATAACGAGTTTAGGTCGTTGGGTTTCCAGTGCATTACGAAGGTTATAATAAATATGCGCGATTTCGAGTCCGCCACCCACTAACATTTCGGTTCTTAAACCGGTCTTCGCTTCCAATAGAATTGGGTCGATTCCACGGTTCATATGCGAATTACCTAGGCATAGAATATCGATTTCATTCTTCGCAGCTTCGTAAAATGAATTCACCAAAGCTACTGGTCCGGTCTTTTTATAAATAAAGACATCGTCCAACAGAGACAGCATTCCAATCAATAGGATGATGAATAACGTAGATTTGAAAACGAGCTGTTTCATTTGGTTAGAATTGAAAATAAATAAACTCCTGTGCACCTTCGTCGCTGTACACTCCAAAAATGATAAGGACAAAAACTATAATAAAATAAAACGACCACCTCATAATTAATCCCTGTTCGTTCAGGCGGCGGAACAAACTTCGTTTCGAATGATAAATTTCGGCAAGTAATAATAAAACAATCATGATAACGAGCGCCCTAAACACTGCTGGAGTAAAACCAATATTGTAGGTTGCTTCGGAAAACAGGCTAGAGAATTTAAAATTGTTAAAAATCCCGGCCAGCATGGCTAAAGCATTCTCAAATGAGGAGGCCCTAAAAAATATCCAAGCCAGACATACGAATATGAAAGTGATACTTCCGAAGAAAAGGTTATTTGAAAAAGTGGGTGTTCTTATTCCTAGTTTAGACATAAAATCCAATCGTGGGTCCTTCAATAACTTTTCTATGATGAGTCCTGCCCCATGTAGGGCACCCCAAATTACAAAGGTCCATGCGGCGCCATGCCAGAGACCACTGATTACAAAAACGATAAACAAATTGGAGTAGGTTCTTAGGTTTCCTTGCTTACTTCCTCCCAAAGGAATGTAAACGTAATCACGGAACCAAGTGGAAAGGGAAATATGCCAACGATGCCAGAATTCGGTGAGGGAAATGGCGAAATATGGGGAATTGAAATTTTTCATCAAGCTAAAGCCCATAGTTCGCGCGGCGCCAATAGCAATGTCACTATAGCCCGAAAAGTCACAATAAATCTGAAAAGCAAACAAGACGGTTGCAATACTGTATGCCACTCCATCGTAATCTCCTGCGTTACCATAAACTTCATTGACATAAATGGCGGCCCGGTCTGCAATGACCATTTTTTTGAAAAGTCCAAAGGCCATTAATAGGAGTCCGCTTTTTACCTGTGTATAATTGAACTTATAGGTTTTATGGAATTGTGGTAATAGATGGGAAGCTCTCTCGATAGGGCCGGCAACCAATTGCGGAAAGAAAGCTACAAAGGCAAAGAATGATAATGCATCATGAGTAGGCTTTATTTTCCTTCGGAATATATCGATGGTGTAGCTAAGGGTTTGAAAGGTGTAAAAACTGATCCCAACAGGCAATATGATGTGCAGGGTCGAGGCTTCAATTTCGCTCCCAAAAAGTCTGAATGAATCTACGAAGGACTCGATAAAGAAGTTGGCATATTTAAA
Organism: Flavobacteriaceae bacterium; assembly: GCA_013002065.1. Classification (GTDB taxonomy): domain Bacteria; phylum Bacteroidota; class Bacteroidia; order Flavobacteriales; family Flavobacteriaceae; genus Aureisphaera. The sequence continues at coordinate 3,892 of JABDKT010000128.1, read as the reverse complement.
ATAAAGTAGAAAACCAAGGTTTACGGTTAGGCTGGTCATCAGCAACCAGATTCTTTTTGATTTTCGTTCCGTCGCTGCCAATTGTTTCCCAACAAAATAATCTACTCCCGAACTTATAATGATTAGAAATAAGAAGCGCCAATCCCACATTCCGTAGAAGACGTAACTAGCAATTAATATAAGCGCATTACGAAGGGTAAGTTTTTTGGCGACTGCCCAATAGAGGAAAAAAACCAGAGGAAAGAAGAATGCAAAATCTATGGAATTAAAGAGCATAAGCTTTCCAAGTTTGGTTGATTAGTTTCGGTGAACTTTAAGTATTGTCACCCATTGGTTGGCTTAAATCTAATAAATTATTGTTAACCGGGGTTTCACGGTATTTGAACGGCTGAGGAAATCAATAAAAAAGGAACCCCATTTCTGTGATTCCTTAACTTATTCTAATCGATAATTCTAAACGAATTCGACCGTTAAGCCTTCATCGGTTTTGGCCACTTTGGCCAAGTTGTTTTTGGTGAGATGTTTTATCGTCTTGTCCCATTTCTTGTTGCTCAATCCGCTTTGGGATTTTAAATCGGACAGATCCATGGGTGAGTTCGATTTTAATAAAGATAATACGGCTTTTTCCTCTTCATTTAAAGCAACTTGTTCTCTTTCCGGTTTCATTTGAGGGAAGAACAGGACTTCTTGAATCGACTCATTGTTGGTCATAAACATCGTCAAACGATCGATTCCAATTCCGATACCCGATGTAGGGGGCATTCCATATTCCAAGGCTCTTAAAAAGTCTTGATCAATAAACATGGCTTCGTCATCTCCTTTTTCAGAAAGTTTAAGTTGATCCTCAAATCGTTCTCTTTGGTCAATAGGATCGTTCAACTCGGTATAGGCGTTCGCCAACTCTTTACCGTTTACCAACAATTCAAATCGTTCGGTTAATCCTTCTTTGGTTCGATGTTTTTTGGTCAACGGACTCATCTCCACCGGATAATCAATGATGAAAGTGGGTTGGATGTAATGATGCTCACATTTCTCGCCAAAAATTTCATCGATCATTTTTCCAATGCCGAAAGTTTCATCTACTTCGATGCCCAATTCCTTACAAGCGGCTCTTACTTCCTCCTCATCTTTCTTGTATAAATCGTATCCCGTGTGCTCCTTGATGGCATCCAGAATTCCAATTCTTTTATAGGGTGCTTTGTAATCAATAATATTGTCACCAAAGGGAGCTTTGGAAGTTCCATGAAGTGCTACCGCTACTTTTTCCAGTAGTTTTTCGGTCGTATCCATCATCCAATTGTAATCTTTGTATGCGGCATACATCTCCATTACCGTGAATTCCGGATTATGAGTACGATCCATACCTTCATTTCTGAAGTCCTTAGCAAATTCATATACACCATCAAAACCACCTACGATCAATCTTTTTAGGTATAGTTCATTGGCAATTCGCAAATACAAAGGAATATTAAGAGCATTGTGATGCGTCATAAAGGGACGCGCGGCTGCGCCTCCCGGAATTGGCTGTAAAATTGGAGTTTCTACTTCGAGAAAGCCCATTTCATTATAAAATTCGCGAATGGTGTTGGTGATCTTAGTACGCTTCACAAAAGTATCTTTCACCTTCGGATTTACGACCAAATCGGCATAACGCTGTCGGTAACGCAATTCAGGATCGTTAAATTCGTCGAAGGTGTTACCCTCGCTATCGGTTTTGGGTAAAGGCAATGGGCGCAAGGCCTTGGATAAAAGTTTAAAGTCTTTTACCATGACCGTTTTTTCACCTACCTGTGTATTGAATAATTCCCCTTCGATACCAATGAAATCGCCAATATCAAGCAACTTTTTATAGACATCGTTGTACAGAGTTTTATCATCTCCAGGGCATATTTCGTCTCGATTAAAATATATCTGAATTCGACCGTCGCTATCCTGCAATTCGGCAAAGGAAGCTTTACCTTGAATTCTTCGCGACATCAATCTTCCTGCAATCTTTACTTTTTTACCTTCCGAAAAGTTCTGTTTAATTTGTTCAGATGTGTGATCTACCGGGAACAATTCCGGCGGATACGGGTCGATACCTAAACTGCGCAATTGTGCGAGTTTCTCTCTTCGTACGATTTCCTGTTCAGAAAGTTGCATGCTTAATAATTTAAGCTGCAAAATTAGGTATTATTCACCTTTTAACGAATACTAATGACTCATTTTGTGGTCATTTCTGAAATGGTCGTTTTTAATTTTTCGTTTTCCGGGTTCAACTCCAAGGCTTTTTGATAGATTTTAAGTGCTTCGGAAGAATCTCCCATTTGTCTTAATTTGTTGCCAAGGCCGATGTAGGTTCTGGATTCCTTAGGGTACATCGCGAGATTTAGACGCGCCACAGCAATGGCCTCCTCTTGTTGGTCGGCATAAAATAACACACTAGAATAGGTACTCAACTCCCCATAAGATTTGATCACCTCTTTCAACTTTCCGACAATTTTCTTTTGTTTTTTACTGAATTTTTCGACGCCCATTTCCGAAAGCATTTTATTCGCCAATGTTACCCCATGGTAATTGGGGATGTATTCATTCCGAAGAATTCGAAGCAAATCTTCTTCAATTGTAACCACCGGTTCTTCGACGATACGGTTTAATTCTTTTCCGTCCTTATACACTATGAACGTTGGAACTCGATGTATCAACATGCCTTCCTCTTCACCTCCCGGGCTTTGCTTATAAGTGTCGCGTGAACGATCAACAGCCACCATAGTAAGTCTATCGAGTGGAAAGTTGGCTGCTTCAAGTACTTTGTAAAACTTCGGGACCTCACGTTTGCTATCACCGCACCAAGTTCCCATAAAGGCTTTGATTGTGTAATTGGGTAGTTCATTTTTCAATAAATTAATGATGTTTTGTTTGGGTTGGTAACTTTCAAAGTTCTTTTGAAACCAGTCGGCGTAGGAACCACTTTCGAGTCCATCTTTATTGATTTTTCCTGATAGAGCTGCATATTTTTCTCCCGAGGTGATTTCGTTATTAAATGATTGGCCATAGGTAGTTAATACTGCGAGCAATAGTGAAATGGTAATTAGTTTTTTCATGATAGTTTGTTTTAGTTCTATCACGAAATTGAGAAAGCCGTAAAGAAATTGTTGGAAAATGTAGGTGGAAAAGAGGACTAGAACCCGGATTGAATTTGTCGTTTAGGAGGAAAAAACTGCTTTTACCTCATCTCTGGAAGAGACGTTTAGTTTTTTATAAAGATTATTGATATGTGTTTTGACGGTGCTCACACTCACAAACATTTCCTGTGCAATTTCCTTATTTGTTTTATCCTGAAGGATCAAATCCAGTACCTTTTGTTCTTGCTTTGACAATAACTGTTTGCCGTTGGATTTCACTCTTTTCAAATTTTTAATCTTTCCGAAGAAATAAAAATTCCCCACAAGCGATAAAAAGGAAACAATACCCAACACATAGATCCACCAGGGTAAACCGCTTGAATCTTCCGAACCAATTAATACTTTATCACTTCTCAAATTGGCCGCAAATTGCTGGGCGTAGGAAGTATTGGGATAATTCGCCTCCAATCGGGTCTTTAGTTTGTCGTAATAGGTGTTATCTGAAAGGTCTTTCAAATAATAGGCATGCAATTCACTTCTGGGATCACTTAAGAAATTAAAAATGTAAAGCTCTGCGAGGGGTTCGTTCAACTGTTCACCATAATTCTGAAGCGTCTTAAACCATTTTTTGGAATTTATCTTCCGGTTTGCTGCACTGCGATAGGTGCCAAAGGCAAACTTCATATCGTTTTTAATCGAATCGATTTTTAGGAGGGTGTTGGCCTTTTCGTTATTGGAAACCACCTTACAAAACATTTCTTGATCGAAGCTAAAAGGCAGTTCCAATT
>JABDKT010000115.1 GCA_013002065.1 Flavobacteriaceae bacterium | reverse complement strand
GATGTGGAAGCACATTTAGCTAAAATTTCGAAAAATGATTAACGGTAAAAATTTAATTGGTTTTACTGAAAGTGCAGAAGGAGATAAGACGTTTAGAACCTTTAATCCGAAAGCAAACTTAGAGAACGAATGGCAATTCTACGAAGCCAGCGAAACTGAAATAAATCGCGCCGCGAGTTTAGCCTCAAAAGCATTCACTACATATTCTAAAATTTCCGCAGAAAAAAGAGCCACTTTTCTTAACTCCATAGCCGATGAAATTCTTGGCTTAGGTGATACTCTCATTGAAGTGTATATGAAGGAATCAGGTTTGCCGGAAGGAAGAGCCATTGGAGAGCGCGGCAGAACTATAGGGCAGTTGAAAATGTTCGCCGAACTAATAAAGACCGAAATGTGGCGAGATTCGATAATCGATGCGGGTAATCCCGGCAGAGAACCACTTCCCAAACCCGATTTAAGACAGACGGCCATTCCTTTGGGACCGATTGTGGTCTTTGGTGCCAGTAATTTTCCATTTGCGTTTTCTACTGCTGGAGGTGATACGGCCAGTGCTTTTGCAGCCGGATGCCCAGTGATTGTAAAGTCGCACCCCATGCATGCCGGTACAGGTGAAATGATTTCACGAGCGATCGTGCAAGCAGCTAAAAAAACTCATATGCCAGAGGGCGTGTTTTCAAATTTGAACAGTTCGGGAATTGAGGTTGGACAAAAATTGGTTTCTCATCCCTTGGTTAAAGCGGTTGGATTTACAGGGAGTCTTAGAGGTGGGAGGGCCTTGTACGATTTGGCGGCCAAGAGAAAAGAACCTATTCCTGTTTTTGCTGAAATGGGCAGTATTAATCCGGTGGTGGTTACTCAAAAGGCATTGGAAAATCGTGGAAAAGACATTGCTACCAATTACGCCAAGTCAGTAACTTTGGGCGCTGGGCAATTTTGCACAAATCCGGGCTTAATTTTAGGAGTTGCATCGGATGAGATGAATAATTTTGTCAAAGAACTGGGCAGTAAAGCCATCGAAATTGAAGCTCAAGCCATGTTGCATCCCAATATTTATGAGTCCTTTCACGATAAAGCCACTGTGGTAATGCAGCAACAAGGTGCCGATATTGTAGCGGAATATTCTCAGGAAGTAAATTCCAATTTTTCGGGTGCCAAAATAGTGACGGTTTCAGGAAAAGATTTTCTTGAAAATAATCAACTACACCAGGAAGTATTTGGCCCCTTTTCCCTTGTTGTTCAATGTTCTAATAAAGCCGAACTCTTGCAAGTGATTCAAAATTTGGAAGGTCAGCTAACGGGCACTATCATTGCCGAAGAAGAGGACTATTCCAAGCTTGAAGAATTAATTAGTGCCCTTCAAGATAGGGTTGGGAGAATTGTTTTTAACGGCGTGCCAACCGGAGTTGAAGTTTCTCCTGCGATGACCCATGGAGGCCCTTATCCGGCTTCGACCGACAGCCGATTTACAGCCGTAGGGAGCGGAGCCATAAAAAGATGGGTACGACCCTTCAGTTATCAGGATTTTCCGAAGGAACTCCTTCCTGACTTTTTAAAATGACAAACATGAAAAAATTTATTGGTTGTGCTTTTCTTATGATTTCTGTCTTTATTTTTTCTGAAAAATTAGAGGCCCAGATTACGTTAGAGTCCAAAACTCTTCAGGAAATCATTGAGCAAGTCGAAAATTACGAAGGCTATGATTCCAAGGAATATCCTATGGGGTTGTATACCAAAGAATATTTTGAAACGGAAGCTAATTTTGCCAATATGCAGCTAAAACGCCTAAAGGAGTTGGACGCGAAGATGCTCTCCGAATCTGAAGCGATATCTCTTGAGCTTCTAAAATTTCAGTTGGAAGAAACAATCAATCAGTTTGAATTTGAGATGTATTTGAATCCGCTACTGTCAGATTCCGGATTCCATTCCAGTTGGACCTATATGGTTCGATCATTAACTAATTATGATCAGGTTAAAAAATATCTCAATCGATTAAATGCGATACCCAAAGTTGTGGATCAGCATTTGGTGTTGTTGCGAGAAGGTTTGGATAAAGGAATATCGCAGCCTCGGGTTATTTTCGAAGGTTACGAAACTTCATATAACGATCATATTGTAAGTAATTATGAAGATAGTTTCTATTATGGACCTTTCAAAAGTTTACCGGAAAACCTTACTGAGACTCAGAAAGATTCGGTTTTGAGAGTAGCGAGAACTGCTATTGAAACGGCTGTTATTCCGCAGTACAAAAAAATAAAGAACTTTTTTGAGAAAGAGTATTTACCTAAAACACGAACCAGTATAGGTGTTTCTGAAATTCCTAAAGGCGAGGAATATTATCAGAGCAGAATAAATTATTACACAACGAGTACGGATTATACAGCCGATAAGATTCACAACATCGGACTCAAAGAAGTAGCGCGTATAAAGTCGGAAATGGAAAAGATTATTATTGAAGTTGGATTTAAAGGAACCTTTTCAGAATTTTTAAACTTTCTCCGCACCGATCCACAGTTTTATGCCAAAACGCCCAAAGAACTCTTGATGATCGCAAGAGACATGGCAAAGCGGGCCGATGAGCAACTACCGAAGTTTTTTAAAACTCTGCCACGCAAGCCTTATGGTGTAGCACCCGTACCCGATGCCATTGCTCCTAAATACACGGGAGGAAGATATATACCCACTTCGCCGGAGAGTACCAATCCGGGATATTATTGGGTAAACACGTATAACTTGCCAAGCAGACCGCTTTACGTGATGCCGGCATTAACGGTTCACGAGGCGGTACCCGGACATCATTTACAAATGGCGCTTAATCAGGAATTGGGAGACGGTATTCCCAAATTCAGGAGGAATATGTACTTATCGGCCTATGGAGAAGGCTGGGGATTATACACCGAGTATCTGGCGGCCGAGATGGGAATGTACACCACTCCTTACGAGCGTTTTGGACAACTCACCTATGAAATGTGGCGCGCTTGCCGCTTGGTGGTCGATACCGGAATACACGCCAAGGGATGGACTAGAGATCAAGTTGTGGATTTTATGGTTTCCAACACAGCTTTATCAATTCACGAAGTTAATACTGAAACCGACCGATATATTTCATGGCCGGGACAAGCATTGTCTTATAAAATTGGGGAGTTGAAAATTAGAGAACTTAGAGCAAAAGCAGAGGAAATTCTTGGGCAGAAATTCGATATACGTGAATTTCATGAAGTAATCCTGGAAGAAGGGACGGTTACTCTGGCTATTTTAGAAAATCGAATCAATAATTATATCGCACGCACAAAAAATGAGTAAGGCTCTTTTTAAATGTATCGATGGACACACCTGTGGGAATCCAGTAAGGGTAGTTACTTCATCCATACCACCACTGCAGGGGGCTTCGATGAGCGAGAAAAGGCAGCATTTTTTAAAGGAATACGATTGGATTCGTACAGGGCTAATGTTCGAACCCAGAGGGCACGATATGATGAGTGGCAGCTTCTTTTTCGAACCGCAGCATGAAGAAAACGATCTGGGAATACTATTTATTGAAACATCGGGGTGTTTGCCCATGTGTGGTCATGGAACCATTGGCGCGATTACAATAGGTATTGAAGAAGGATTAATCCAACCCAAAACCGAGGGGGAAGTTCGCTTGGAAACGCCTGCCGGACTTGTTTTGGTGGAGTACGCAAAAAACAATGAAAAAGTAAAATGGGTCAAATTAAAGAATGTGGCTTCTTATCTTGCTGCTCAAGATCTCAATGTGGATTGCCCCGAATTGGGTAACCTAACTTTCGACGTAGCCTACGGTGGAAATTTTTATGCCATTGTAGACCCTCAGACAAATTTTTCAGGCGTTCAAGATTTTACCGCAGGAAAGTTGATTCAAATATCTCAGGTAATCCGAGATCGAATTAACCAAAAGTATCCCAACCAATTTGTGCATCCGGAAGATGACACCATTAGCGATGTGAGCCATATTGAGTGGACAGGAACTCCTATTCACGAAGACTCGGATGGAAGAAATGCGGTTTTTTATGGTGACAAAGCCATTGATAGATCTCCTTGTGGTACGGGAACTTCGGCACGAATGGCTCAATTGTATTCGAAAGGGAAACTGCAATTGGGTGATACTTTTGTGCACGAAAGTTTTATTGGTTCCACTTTCGAAGGAAAGGTTGAGAAGGAGATCGAAATTGGCGGGATTAAAGGGATAATCCCCAGCATCAAAGGCTGGGCAAAAATATACGGTTATAACAACATAAGTATAGATACAGAAGATGATCCATACGCGCTCGGATTTCAGGTGATATGAGTAAGAAAATTGTCATAATTGGAGGAGGTATTGTAGGACTTTGTTCGGCTTATTATTTGAATGAGGACGGACATGATGTAAGGGTTATCGATAAATCCAACTTTTCTCGTGGCGCTTCATATATCAATGCCGGATATATTACTCCAAGCCATATTATTCCACTATCTGCACCCGGGATGATCACCAAAGGGTTAAAATGGATGTTCGATTCTTCGAGTCCGTTTTATGTAAAACCGAACCTAAATCCCGAATTTTTAAAATGGGGATTGGCGTTTAAGAAATCGGCGACTCTAGAAAAAGTAAACAAGGCGATTCCTATTATTAAGGATATCAATATTTTAAGTAGGGAGTTATATCAAGAGCTCAAAGACAGTTCACAATTTGACTTTCACTATGAGCATAAGGGATTACTCATGCTTTGTAAAACTGAAAAGGGACTGGAGGCAGAGAGAAAAGTAGCGAAGCTGGCTATAAAAGAAGGTCTCGCTGCAAAAGAAGTGAAACCAAAGGAATTTGCTGATTACGAATCTGAAATTGGCCTCGATATCGCCGGCGCGATTTTTTACGATTGTGACGCTCATATGACGCCTCCTAATTTTATGAAGGAGTTAGTTCAGTATTTAAAGAAACAAGGAGTTAAAATTTATGCCGAAGAAAGAGTTGAAGAGTTAATTTTTACTGAAAATCGCATTTCCGAAGTCATCACTCATAAACAAACTATTAAAGCCGACGAAGTAGTTTTGGCTGCAGGTAGTTGGAGCGCCGAATTGGCAAAACAACTGGGGATAAAAATATTGCTTCAACCAGGGAAAGGATACAGCATCAACGTGAATCGACCCACCGGAATAAAATTACCCGGAATTTTGGCAGAATCGAAAATAGCGGTAACTCCTATGAACGGATTTACACGATTCTCCGGTACTATGGAAATAGACGGAATTAATCACGATATCAAACCACAAAGAGTTCGGGCCATAGCTGAGGCTTCTCAAACTTATTATCAAAGTCTTGAGATTAATGAATCGGAAATTGCCGAAGCTTCATGCGGACTAAGACCCTGCTCGCCCGATGGTTTGCCCTATATTGGTAAAAGTGTGAAGATGGGTAATTTGATCTTTGCCACCGGACACGCCATGATGGGATGGAGTTTGGGACCAGCCACGGGGAAGCTCATTTCAGAAATAATTTCAGAAAAAAAGCTATCGATGAACATTGACGCCTTTCATCCCGATAGGAAGTTTTAATTAACAAGACATATCTGCGACGATTTTCCACTCGTCATTGATCTTTTTGAAAATGATAAAAAATACCCCATTGGCATCACCTACTTTTCGTTTTAGGTGATACTGTCCCATCACCCAATAGCTTTCCTCAGAAACCTTAGAAATATCATCTATGGTAAAAGTTAATGTGCCACTGTGATCTTTAGTGGGATACCCCTTTTTGTAATTATCAAGTGTTTGCTGCCATCCGCGAGTGAGACCTTTACTACCATAAAACTTAAGGGAGTCACTTTTCCAATAACCCTGCATAAAACCTTCCAAATCGTTGTTCGACCAGGCAGTTTCCTGTTGTTTCATGACTTTAAGAATTGCTAATTTATCGTCTGCTTCCGAAGTCTGTGCATGCAGGTTAAATACGAAGAGACATCCGAAGATGAAAAGAATGTTTTTCATGTGTTAAGGCTTTGAGAATAAAGATAAGTTCTTTTTCAGAATGGTTTCGGATAGAAATTAGAAATCTTTCCGAAGTGATTTTCGGTAAATAAAATAGACAGGAATTAATACCCAAAGGGTAAGAACAAATATTGAGATTAGCATGCCTGAATTGGTCCCAAAAAACTTTTGAAATACGGCACCGGTGTATCCTAATAGTGCTGATATATCCAATTTCAGCAAAATGAGAATCCGAGAAAGATCAATCGGATTCAAAGTCGAGGCGATAAGAGAAAATTTATCTAACGGATAGTCGTCAAAGTAAACCAATGAAATTAAGAGTAGTCCGTCGAAAATAACAGCCATAAACAGCCACAGCAGTATCGCATAACCAAATCCTTTGATTTTATTTTCATTCCTCAACGCGATGTTGAAGGACAAGGCGGTGAAGATAAACGTGAGAAAGACTCCCACCACTAGCAACAAGGTAAAGTCCCAAATTGCGGCAGAGCTAAATATACCGTAAAGCAGGAATGGAATTCCGAGACCAATAAGTAAACTTGCCGATAATGAAATGGCGACGCCAAAATATTGCCCAAGAAAAAGGGTAGAGCGTTTAATGGGTTGCGCCAATAATAACTCGGTAAATTCTTTAGAATCGTAATAGTACATCACTCCGAAGATGGTTCCAATTAAGGGAACCAAAACAGTGACCACGTTCATCAATGTGATGACGGCTTTGGATAAGTCGTTGTTCAGGAAAAGTAAAACGCTACTCAATAATAGATAGAATAGAAAATACACGTAGCTCCATCTGCTGCGGATTAAATCGTAAAAGCTGTATTTGAGTATTTTAAGCATTCTCTTGACTTAGTACTTTTGCAATGGCTTTTTCAAAATCGGTTTCATGGGTCATTTCTTTGAGCGCTTGAACACTCCCCTGAAAATATATTTTACCTTCCAATAAAAACACAACCTCATCGGCCACCTCGTTTACGAAGCTCATGATATGTGAGGAGATAAGTATGGTCTTTCCTTTTTCCTTTTCCTCCATGATAAGCTCCTTTAGATGAACCAGAGAAACAGGATCCAGCCCGGTGGTGGGTTCGTCGAGTATGAAAACAGGGCTTTCGTTCATAAAGGCGAGCACCAGATTCACTTTTTGACGTGTACCCCCTGAAAGATGACTCAATTTTTTATTGAGAAAAGGTTTTAGGGCGAATAATTGTATGAGACGTTCTTCGGAAGGTGTCTGCAGGCCTCGAATGTCTTTAATCATAGTAAGTAATTCTCGCAAGCGGAGATTCCCCGGAAAATTGGCGATTTGCGGAAGATAATTGATTGATTTTCTATATTTCCATTCTTTCTTAATAGACTTCTCCTGAAATATGATCTCCCCTTTGTTTGGGAGGACCATTCCTAATATCGCTTTAATCAAAGTGGTTTTACCGGAACCATTGGGACCCAAAATGGCAAAAATTCCGGGAGTGTCAAGATTTAAATCGACCCCTTTCAATACTTGGTTTTTACCAAACTTTTTATGAAGATTTCGAACCGCGATCATAATTGTATTCGTTTCATTAGGGGTTGATTATCCAATAAATTATCGGGTGTAAATACGGGGGAGACCTTTTCAGAAAAATCAATGATATCAATGAATAAACTTCTCAAAAGTACAATGGTTTCTGGGGTTTCATTTACAATGTACGAAAACAGCTTTACGGGTCGGTACGGGACGTCACCAATTCCGTTTTTATCCAGATCATATCCCGAATAATTACTCCAATAATTTCCTTCAAAGGTGTTGTCGTTCATTTTACTATTATAAGACAGGTCGAATGAATTATGAAGGAAATTGTTCGCTTTAAAATGATTACTATAGCAAGCACCACGTACCTTTATGGCCCATCCGTTTTTTATAAAATCGTTGTTCTCGTATTCGATTCGGGTAGAACCTTCCACATGTATTCCAATTGTATTTTCTTTAATGATGTTGTTTCTTATTTCAGCATCGTATATTTCTTTTAGCAAAATCCCGTAGGAGGCCGTTCCCCAATTTTTATAGAATGTATTTTGGGTCATGCTAATAAATTTTGAAAACATAACGGCCACTCCTGCACCGTTTTCTACAAATATGTTTTTGTGGTATTCGTCTCTATTCGAAAACATGAAGTGAAGACCATATCTCAGGTTATGATGACTATAATTCTCAATCACCTTGCAGTCGTCGGCGAATTCAAAATAAATACCATCTCTAAGGCTAAAAACTTCATTCTTTGATATTTCTACATTCGATGAATGCCAAAGGTGAATTCCGTTTCCAGCCGATGCCTCTTGGGTTTCCGAACCTGAAATTTTATTCGCTGCTATATGGCCGTAGTGGGATTTCTCTACCAGAATTCCGAAGGTAACTTCTTCTAATATGTTTTCTGAAATTTTAAAATTTTTACATCTCGAGAGGTAAATAGCCGCATAGTCCTGGGTAAAACTTTGACCCACGTTGATAATTTTTAGTCCGGAAATTTCAACGCTATCCGACTTTACCACAAACCCATATCCTTTATTTTGAATATCAACCGTAGGTAAATCCTGACCAATTATAGCGACCGGTTTGTCAATGAGAATTTCATTTTCGGTGTAAATACCCGATTTCACTATAATCGTGCTTCCTGCAGCGGCTATTTGTAACGCCTTCTTAATTGATGTTACTTTACATCCTTCACAAACCTCAATCTGCTGCCCATTTGCAATACGACAGAAGAGAAGAATTGTAAGAAATAATATGTGTGAACTGGCGAGTTTCAAAACTGGGATATGTTAGCTGGTGTTGTTCATTGGATAACGATGAGGTTTAGTTTCTTAAGCTCACTCCAGGTAAACGTTTTACCACCTTTAGTGATAAGAATGGAATCTAAATTGCTGGTGTTTTTAAATGCTGAAAGGTTAGCGCCCATAGGACTTGGAATGTTTTCTGAGATGAGATAAACCGATTCAGTGGCATCTAAAAAGGTGTTAGGTTCTTTAAAGTCCATGACTAAAAATAGAGCCACTTCCTCCTCTTCAATAGTTTTATCGTTGAGCATGCACTCAATAGCATCAAACTTAAAAACCTTGCCCTTTTCTGTGACGATTTCTGCCGCGTGTTGAGCATCCATAATGTTCATTGAGCAATAGGCACATGAGTCCAAACCATAATCAATTGGTTTAGGTTCAATTTTACATGCAGCACATGAAATCATGAGTACTATGTAGATTAATTTATTCATTAGCGGTTTCTAACTTATACTCTTTTTTTCCTTTGAAATAGGCCACTAATGAAAGGGCGATTCCTAATCCGAGGAAATATGCACCTAATTGTGGGTAGGAATGTGCTCTAAAGTTCAGAATATCTTTGGAACCAAACAAGGGCGGTTGAAAACCCATCACCGAGCCATCGGGATTTGTAAATTTCATGATTGCCTTCGGATCTAGATTATGTCCGTAATCGTGTTCCCATAGGTAAAAGTCATAAATTCCGGCACTGCTTAGTAGCACCATTAATATGAACCAGCCCAAATACCATTTATACCTTCCCCGAATGGCAATGATTATTCCAATGGCAAAAGTGATGAGTATGCCCGTTGGAAAAATTTTGAATTCCGGAATGGCTTCAGGAATGTATTGCATACCCACATAGTGATTCATGATGTTGATATTTTTGATATCGTGAGGATTGGCATCGGCGAAGTCATTAATATAAATGTACATACCGAGAGGCGTCGGATACTGTGGTGCTTCCAAGGTAATTTTCCACAATGGAAAAACAAATAGAGCCAGCGTAACAAAGGCTGCCGCAAACATAATAATGCGAGATTTTTTCATATCAACTGTGTTTAAAAACGGGAGCATGGAGTCGCTCCCGTTCTTTTTTGGAAATAAGATTCAATTTTTCACTAATCATTCTAATTTCCGCAACTATAAGTGTTAGTCTTCTCCTAGTGACCAAGAGAGTTCTATATTGGACGAAGCCGGCGATACTCGAACATAACCTTGCATTTCCTGGTGCAATGCCGAGCAGAAATCGGTGCAATAAAATGGCCAAACACCTACTCTTTTAGGTTCCCATAGGAGGGTCTTGGTTTGTCCGGGCATGATCAACACCTCCGAATTATTAGCTCCAATCATTGCGAATCCGTGTGGCACATCGAAATCCTGTTCATGGTTGGTGATGTGGAAATAAACCTTATCACCTACCTTGATGCCCTCGATATTATCGGGAGTAAAGTGACTTCTTATCATCGCCATATAAACATGTACTTCGTTACCATCTCGTACCACTTTGGTATCGGCAACCGTCGATACCACATATGGATGCTCATTTTCTTCCAGCTTATAAATCTTTTTGGAATTGGCATTGAGCAATTCAGCTGGACAACCGGCAGCGTAGTGTGGCTCCCCATGCGTTGGGAAATCGGATAATAATTCCATTTTCTCTCCCGATATATCATATAATTGAGCCGAGTGCTCCAGTTCCGGACCCGTAGGTAAGTAGCGGTCTTTGGTGATCTTATTCATCGCCACCACATATTTACCAAATGGCTGTCTTGAGTTTCCTCCCGGGATCATTAGGTGACCCACCGAATAGAAGGTAGGTTTCCGGTCGATGACTTCCCAGGTTCCTAGTTTCCATTTTACTACTTCGGAAGAGATAAAAAATGTGGTGTAGGCGTTACCTTCAGCGTCGAACTCGGTATGAAGGGGGCCCAAACCACCACTTTGAACGCTTCCTCCTAAAATGGCATCGAAGTCCAAAATTGGAATTCCGTAGGCATCACCTGCAAAGGTTTCGTTGTTGATAGCATCCATCATTTTTGTGAACGAGTGAACCGTAACATCGGCCGATAATTTTCCACTACCTACAATATATTCTCCAGAAGGATCTACGTCACAACCGTGAGGTGATTTAGGAGTAGGCAAGAAATACACAGCTCCCGGAACTTCAGTTGGATCTACTGTGAGTACCTCATTGATGGTTTTGGAAGTTGCCATATGAGTCTTTTCGTCATAGACGTTGTGCATATAAGTAGTGGGCATTTTGGTTCCTCCACCATTGGCCACAAACTCTTCTATTTTCTTCCAATTTACGGCTGCAATGAAGTCTTTGTCATTTTGAGATGCATTTACCTCCATGAGTGTGCTCGCCTCTTCAGTATTATACGTGGTGAAAAAGAACCATCCGTGAGAATTTCCTCTTCCGGGGTGAGCCTTATCATAGTCGAAACCGGGCATTAAAACCTGAAACGCCAGGTTCATTCTTCCCGTTTCAGCATCAACCTTGTAGAAAGTCAAGGCTCCTTTAAAGTTTCCTTTTTTATCCTTGATAGGCATATCCCTTTGTGGAACAGGAACCGCAAATCGGGTACCGGCAACAACATATTCTGTATTTTCGGTAACATAAGAAGAACTGTGGTTTCCGGCGCAGTTGGGGACTTCAATGATTTCTGCTGTTTCAAAAGTAGTTAGATCGATTCGTGCAATTCGTGGTGTATTATTTCCGTTTACAAAAATCCAGCGTCCGTCCAAAACACCGTTGGTTTGTGAAATATCCGGGTGGTGTAAATCGTCCCAGGGTACAAATCCGAAGGAAGTATTCAACATTGGTTTGGTTTCTTCCGAATATCCATAACCCGAGGTTGGGAATTGAGAAAATACCGGGATTTCCTTAAATAACCGGCCAGAAGGTAATCCATAAACTGTTAGGTTTCCACTATACCCTCCGGAGAGAAAAGCATAAAATTCATCTTGTTCACCGGGTGCGACGTAAACCTTTTCGGCGGCGCTAGACGATAGTGCGCCGTTGGATTTACCTCCTTTAGTATTACAAGATACGAAGGCAGTAGCCACGATAGTTAGTACTGCCAGTCCTTTGATTATTAATTTCATTTGAGTTGATATTTAAGTGTTTATTATTCGTTTGGAAGTATGACTTTGTCCACAACGTGTACGATTCCGTTACCTGCAGGTACGCTGGCGAGTATTTTCGCTCCACCTACAAGAACATCATCTCCATTTACTTCAACGGCGATATTTTCATTGCTTGCCTGCCCTAATTTTTTAAACTTTTTCAGAAACTCTTTGGAGTAATTTCCCGGTGTCACATGATGTTTCAATATGTGTGCAAGCTGGTCTTTGTTTTCAGGTTTCAACAAGGTCTCAACCGTACCTTCCGGTAGTGCGTCAAATGCTTCGTTGGTAGGCGCGAACACCATTAAGGGTCCCGCATTTACCAATGAGTTTTCAAGTTCGGCGGCCTGTACTGCAGCAACCAAAGTCGTATGATCTGGTGATCCAATGGCAATGTCTAACACATTGGGTGTGGATTCGTCGTCTTTCAAAAACGCCTGACCTTGTCTTTCGACGGTGGCATTTTCTGCTTCTGTATTTTGAGTCGGTGTGTTGGACTCTGTCTTATTGTTGCAATTCAAAAAAGTAATACTGATGGCAACAATGAGAGAAAGTTGTACTAGATTTTTCATTTATGCAGATTTAATATGAGTCGGTTGTTGGCTATAGAGTTCTAAAATATTCCAATATCGCACGGGCTTCTTCTTCCGTAAGATTTTGATTGGCCATTGGCGATCCGTTAAATTCCACCAAAAGTTGTTTGGCTAAAGGATCTTTGGCAACCATCCCTTCGGGATCCAATATCATGTTCATGATCCATTCAGGAGTTCTTCGTTCCATAATACCTGTAGGAGCAGGGCCAATGAATTTCTTGTCGGGTTTATGACAGGCCATACATTTTGTTTTGAATACTTCAGCTCCATTTGTAGCCATAGCATTATCAATAGTCTCTGGAAGAGTGAGGCTCGCAATGGGACCAACGCCCTTGTTGGTGAGATCAATCATTTCTGAAGCCTTTACAACCTCAACTTTTTCGACTACCTCTTTTTTGGTTGTTTGACCTATCTTAACCTTTTCGTCCTCTTTCTTTTCCTCACCGCCTCCACAGGAGCCTAGTGAAATAAGAAGAAAACCAGCGAGTATTAATCCGATTTTTTTCATGCTTGTCAGTTTTAGATAATTCAAAACTATTGACAGAGAGGAACTTAAAATATGACTTTTATCATATTTAAATAATAAAGGATATTTTTATCTTTTGTTCGTTAAATTATATTTTTGTGTTCACCATTTATTCCAACTTATTATGCTATCAAACGCCTCTAAATATGCCCTAAGAGCGATATTGTTTTTGGCAAATAATGCTACTGAAGACAATAAGCTTTCGGCTAAAATTCTTTCCGAAGAAATTAAAGTGCCCAAACCTTTTTTATCTAAAATCTTGCAACAATTGGCAACAAAAAGTTTTGTCACTTCAATTAAAGGACCTAATGGCGGATTTTACATTTCTGAAGATCAAATGGAGGCGAATTTGTTGTCCGTTATCATTGAAGTAGAAGGGAAGGACCGTTTTAATCAGTGTGCACTCAATATTGATAACTGCAACTTGGAAAATCCTTGTTCGCTACACAAATATATTGCACCTTCCAAAGAAGCTTTAAGGGACAGTTTTAGCAGGGTGCGAGTTGAAGACTTACACGAATCAATGCTGGCTTAATTTCATAAAATCCTCTCCTAATACCAATTCCATTCGATGAAGGAGTTCCTCTGCATTTTCTTTGCTGAAAACCATTGGGGGTTTTATTTTAATCACGTTATGATCCGGACCGTCTGTACTCATTAAAATTTTATAATCTTTCATGCGATTGACGAAATAGTCGGCTTGTTCGGGAAGCGGATTCATATTAGAATCGACAAATTCAATTCCCAAGAACAACCCTTTTCCTCTAACATCACCAATTATTGGATATTTATCTCTGAGTACGTTAAAATTCAGCAATAAAAATTCACCTATTTCTAAAGCATTTTGCTGAAGATTTTCATCCTCAACCACGTCCAAAACTGCTCGACCAATGGCACAGCTCACCGGATTTCCGCCAAAGGTGTTAAAGAATTCCATACCATTATTGAATTGTTCTGCGACCTCTTTGGTACAAGCCACTATGGCTAATGGATGTCCGTTGCCCGCTGGTTTACCCATAGTCACAATATCCGGGACTACTCCGTGCAACTCGAAGGCCCAAAAATGTTCCCCCACTCGTCCAAAACCGGTTTGTACCTCATCGGCTATGCATAGTCCGCCCTCCCCACGAATTAACTCATATACTTTTTCGAAATAATTGGGCGGTGGAAGGATTTGTCCGCCACAACTCAAGATTGCTTCTCCGATAAAGGCAGCAGGTTTCCTATTGTCCTTTTTTAGATTTTGAAGAATTTCGACCAAATAGGCAGCATAATCCGTTCCCGATTTATCTCCCTCGTGTTTTCCTCGGAAAGGATCGGGTAGGGGTAAGATATGCGTATGTTCAGGCTTGCCTTTTCCACCTTTTCCGTCGAATTTATACGAGCTAATATCAATCACGCTGCTGGTGTTGCCATGATATCCTACCTCTAGGGCCACAATATCTTTTTCACCCGTAACCGTCTTGGCCATGCGCAGGGCTAATTCGTTCGCCTCACTACCTGAATTCAAGAAATGCAGCACCGATAATTCATCCGGGAGTTTTTTGCGCAGAGCTTTGGCGTAATTAATAATTTCCGGATGTAAGTAGCGAGTATTCGTATTCAACACCGAAATCTGATTCTTTGCTGCTGCCACAACTTGTGGGTGTTCATGTCCCACATGAGCAACGTTGTTTACGGTGTCTAAATATTTTCTTCCGAAGGGATCCATTAAATAAACGCCATCTCCCCGAACAATATGCAAAGGTTGGTGATAAGATAGGCTTAGCCCTTTCCCAAGAACATTTTTTCTTGTGTCCTCAATTTCATTTGCCGACGTATCATAATTGGTTTTCAGATTTTTATTTTTAAATAATAAATTGGGATCGGGACAAAGTCCTTTCCATAGTTCCATTTCCGAGGGACAACAGACACCCGGAAAATCGTCTGTAAATCCTAGAATACTTAACATAAGTTGAAAATGTAAATGAGGGGACCAGTTACCATTCTCATGTGGTGCACCGAGCTCCCCAATCCGTTCACCTTTTTTCACTCGATCGCCTTTTTGAAATTTTTTAACGCTATCAATGGACAAGTGGCCGTATAGACTGTAAAAAACCAAACCTTCTTTTTCGTGCTTGAGGATAACGAGTCCGCCGTATTCTTTAAATCCGTCGTCATTAACCGCGGCATAAACTTCGGCATCGAACAGGCTGTGAATAGGAGTGCCGGCCGGTAACCAAAAATCCACTCCTAGGTGAACCGATCTACTTTCCGGTCCCTCATTGCCTTCTCTATCGTAAGAAGAAGCAGTGTAGAGTGGTCGTGGTTCTAGATATCCTCCTGCGATTATTTTGTTGGGATGTTTTTTTTGGAGTTTGTTTATCTTGAATTCGAATAAATCCAAATCATTGAACTCGGATCGGCTTCCAATCCATGGGCTCGAAACTTTTAGATCAAGCAATTCGACATCTTCAAAGGAAGTGGTTGGGAATAGGTCTGAAAAGGAAAAGTCTTTTTGTTCCGTCCAGGATTTAAAATCTTCATTATTTGGATGGACGGGCATTCCACAAGCAAGACGAAAATTGTAAAAAGCGAATTCCTCATTAACCGTAGCCCATTTCTTTAGGGCATCCCAGGCATTTTGTTCACTAATGGAATGATAAGGATTGTTCGATTTGTCCTTTTTTCGAATGGCGGCTTTGGTCACTGTAGTAATCCATCGCATGGCAACAAGGATGTATAGACATTGAAGTTCCTCTGGAGTTGGCCGATAATGTGTTGTGTATCCTTTTAGAATATCTAAGGCTGCTTCCAACGGATTAGCAGCTTCCATAACAGCGTATGCGATTACAATAGCCACATCATTGATGGTTTGAGTATATACGGCGTCGCCAAAATCGATAAATCCGGTCACTTCTGGGTCAATAAGTTCTTTGGAAACCAGTATGTTATAATCGTTCAGGTCGTTGTGAACAACGCTTTTGGGCAGGTTTTGGTAGATGTTTTGTAGATTAAAAAATCGCTGCTGAAAAGGAATGATTAGCTCTTTTTCTTCCTCCGTAAATAACCCTAGATGATTTTTGGTCCAAAGCGATTGGGTTAAGTTCCAATCAAATTCACGGGGCATAAGGGGATGACTAAAATTTTGAATATTGGAAGTGAGTAAGCCGGCTTTTTCGCCTAATATTTTCCGTAATATTGATG
>JABDKT010000090.1 GCA_013002065.1 Flavobacteriaceae bacterium | reverse complement strand
GGGCAAAAGCGGCTCGAATTACCGATCGATTAAAACACGAGGCAGATGGACAGGGTTATTTGAAGCCGGGTTTCAGACATATTTTTGTTATTCCTTCGGAAGGAGGCTCTCCCAGGCAGCTCACCAGTGGTGATTTTAATCACGGCGGAAATTTATCTTGGGCGAAGAATGGGAGAAAAATTTACTTTTCAGCAAATCGAAACCCGAATTGGGAATACGATTTCAGAAATAGTGAAGTCTATTCCATCGATGTGAATACCAAAATTTTTGAAACACTAACCACGCGTTCGGGCCCCGATAGAAGTCCTAAAGTATCGCCCGATGGGAAATTAATTGCCTACAACGGATTTGAAGACAAGGTCCAAGCTTATCAAACTCGAAAACTGCAAGTAATGAATGTGGATGGTTCGAATAAACGACTTGTTTCGGGTAAGATAGATAGGAGTATTAGTTCTGCGGAATGGGCTGCGGATAGCAAGGGCCTGTACATTCAATACAATGATTTAGGACTAACCAAGCTTGCTTATCTTTCTTTAAATGGCAAGTTAACCGAAATAACCGATAAGGTAGGAGGGACGACCTTGGGAAGACCCTATGCTAGTGGGAGCTTTAGCGTGGCAAATAATGGGAATGTAGCCTACACGATTTCATATCCCGATCGTCCGGCAGATGTGTCGGTGATCGCAAAAGGTTCCAAAAAAGATAATATCCTAACGAATTTAAATGAGGACTTACTAGAGTATAAAATATTAGGTGCTGTAGAAGAAATCTGGTATAAATCTTCGGTGGATGGTCGGGACATTCAAGGTTGGTTGGTCTATCCGCCCAATTTTGAAAAGCGAAAAAAATATCCTTTAATCGTTGAAAACCATGGAGGTCCCATTCTAAATTATGGTCCGCATTTTTCAGCAGAAATTCAACTGTATGCGGCCGCGGGGAATTTTGTTTTTTATCCCAACCCCAGGGGAAGTACAAGTTATGGAGAGGAATTTGGGAATCTTTTGTATAACAATTATCCCGGACAAGATTATAATGACGTGATGGACGGGGTAGAGCAAGTGCTTAAAAAAGGGAAGGTTGATCCCGAAAGACTCTATGTGACCGGTGGAAGTGCCGGAGGAATCATGACAGCCTGGATTATTGGGAAAACGAATAAATTCAGAGCTGCAGTGGTAGCTAAACCCGTAATGAACTGGATTAGCAAAACCTTGGTAGCAGATAACTACTACGGATATGCAAATTCACGTTATCCCGGACAACCTTGGGAAAACTTTGAAGGGTATTGGAAATTCTCTCCTATTTCGTTAGTCGGAAATGTAGAAACTCCCACCATGGTGATGGTTGGATTAAATGACTTACGAACCCCGCCCAGCGAGGCCAAACAATTATATCACGCTTTGAAATTGCGAAAAATAGAAACAGTGTTGGTTGAAATTCCGGAGGCATCGCACGGAATTGCCGCCCGCCCAAGTAACCTAATTACTAAGGTGGCACATACGCTAGCCTGGTTTGAGAAATTTAAATAATTACTTGACGGGATACCAATTAAGACGAACGATTTCAATTTGCTTTGCCGTATCCAATCTTCGTAAAGCGACTTCAAATAAATCTAAATTACTGAATCCGTCGGCACCACGATAGTGGTAAGGATACACAGTTTTAGGCTTAAACTCGGCAACTGCGTCTCCAGCCTTCATCTCGGTCATGGTATAAGGTAGATTCATACATACGAAAGCTTTGTCAATGTTTTCGAGGGCTCTCATTTCAGGGATATCTTCGGTATCTCCGGAAATATAAATGCGCTTACCATCATTTTCTACAACATAACCATTTCCTCTTCCTTTTGGATGAAATCTCAAGGCATCACTTCTCAAATTATACATAGGAATGGCTTCAATGTTAAATCCGAAACGCTCTTTGGTATCTCCATTGTTCAGCACATCAATTTGCGTGTCGAAATCGGAAGGGAGCGAATCTGCAACCGCCTGCGGCACTATAATTTTGGCTTTTTCGGTATTTAAACCCTGCAAGGTTTCAATACTCATATGATCTCCGTGTATATCGGTAATTAAAATTAAATCGGCTAGGGGGTAGGTGGCATAAGTTTCTGCTCCTCCCACCGGATCTACATAAATGGTTTTGTCGTTCCAGTTAAGAACCATACTGGCATGAGAGATGGGAATGACTTCAAAATTTTCGTCTTGTGACGTCATTTCTTTCTCTACTTCTTCCGCTGTTGCCTTTGAATTCTCGGTAGCTTTATCGGTTTCATTTTTACATGATACTAGCAGTAAAACAACGATAAAACCGAAAAGTAAATTTTTCATGATGTATTTTTTTCAAAGATACGAAGTCAAGAATTTTGTGGCAACCTATAATTTCAATTCCATTTTTATATTACTCCGATTATAAGGACTGTTATCTTCCACCGGAATTTCAACGAATCCGTATTTCCGATAAATATAAATGGCATTTTCGAGTAGGGTATTGGAGTAAAGGAACAATTTATCGAAACTTTGTTCTCTTGCAAAATCGATACAGTATTGCATTAATTGCTGCCCTACTTTGCGACCTCTCATGGAAGGATGGACTGCCATTTTGGTGAGTTCATAAGTGTTTTCTTCCGACTTCATGAGAGCGACCGTTCCTATCGCTTTTCCGTTTTCAACCGCAAAAAAGATATGACCTCCGGGACCTAAAATATATTTATCAGGATTGCTTAGTACTTCTCTGTCAAAATCTTCTACATAAAAATAGGTTTCGAGCCATTCTATATTAAGGTCGTAAAATTCTTGTGAATATTCTTCCTGAAAATCAACAATGGTAATGAGTGATTGATTTTCCATATTTGTTAATATCGTATTGAGAAATTCCCCCGATTTAATAGCTGATTCAAAAACCTCAATGTGATCTAATAGGGTGTTTGCCGGTTGAGTCGTAAATTCTTTTACAGCCTCATCCATGGCCCTCCATATTGGTTGCATCTTTACGAGCTGGGACTTTCCTTTATACGAGAGTTGTACGTTTTTTTTGCGTCCGTCATTGCTATCGACGCCTACTGTCACCAATTCTTTTTTAAGTAATTTATTGATGGTTTGAGTTACCGCGGGTTGGGAAGTTTGGAGCAACTCCATAAGTTCGGTGTTTGTGATCGTTTTATTAAATGCAATGTTGTAAAAAGCAGGAAATAAAAAAGGATCAAAATCGATATCATAATGTTTGTATGCGTCGTGAATTGCTTTCATGCACATATCGCTAAGCCTCTTGAGACGGGAGCCTAAGCTCAATTCTCCTAAAACTTTTAATGAGTCCATAAGCATTTATATAAGTACTTATGTAAATATAATAAACTTTTTCAAAATTAAAAGAATGTTTGCGTAGAATTTATGCCGAAAGTATATCGGCGATCAAAAACGCTAAGGATTTACCCACTTGATTCTCATGCAATTCATGTTTGGGAGATCCTTCACATATATGAATATAACAACAGTTTTTATGCGAAGAGAAATAGGAGATATATTTTCGGGCTTCACTCAGGCTAAATCCTTCAGGACTCAATGCACTACTCCCCATACCGCGAATAGCGTCCATATCGAGTTCTAGTCCAAAATAATCACCACA
Organism: Flavobacteriaceae bacterium; assembly: GCA_013002065.1. Taxonomy (GTDB): domain Bacteria; phylum Bacteroidota; class Bacteroidia; order Flavobacteriales; family Flavobacteriaceae; genus Aureisphaera. The sequence goes on along the minus strand of JABDKT010000090.1, from coordinate 13,082 downwards.
GCAATGTTTTTTAGCAGCCTCAAAGGATTGTTTCAAGGTATTTTTTTCTGAAATATTAATATCCTCATAATATGTCATTTGAATATCCTTGCCCATCTCCTCAATCGAATCCAAAATTGCTTGAGACGTATAGTTTCGATGTACACCCAGAATAAAATAATTTCCCAAAAAACCCTCTTCTTTGGCATAAGTGAAACCATTCCCACTGTGCCTATGTTCCAACGGCCTGAAATCGGTATGTGCATCAAAGTTTATCGCATGAATAGGCTTATCGTAGGCTTCTGAACTTCCTTTTAGGTTTCCGTAGCTATTATTGTGACCACCACCAATTAGAATGGGCACTTTATTAATTTCAACGATACTCCGAACAATCGAAGAAACTTTATCGTCTATATTTTTTACCAAACTCCCAATCTTGGTGGGAAAAAACGGATCATCGTCGGTTAATTGCTGGGCTTCCAACATTTCTTCTTTGCAATCCACCTCACCAAGAATTATCACATTGTCGGATTGCAAATGAGCGTTATTCTGAAAATTACACAAACTGTTTAAGGTGGCGTTCCAAGCTTTGGAAGCACCCGGTCTGCCGTAATTGGCTCTAACTCCAATATCCTCGGGTATTCCGATTAATACATATTTAGCAGTAGATTCAGTAAGTTCCTCCCAGCTATTAGCAGTCCCAATAACTTCACCCAATTTTTCTTCTCCCCAACGCCAGCGAGTAAATTGTTTGAGATGTTCATTAGAATAAAAGATTACATTTTCCATAATTTAAAGGGGCTTACCATTAATAATTACGCTTTCGATTAAATTACTTCCAAATGCATAGGGTAAATATCCATAAGAAGGGATTTCCTTTGTTATAATGAGACTTGCGATTTTTCCCTTCGTTATCGAACCATGTGAATCTGAAAGCCCCATCGCATAGGCTCCATTAATGGTGGCGGCGTTGATGGCCTCTTCGGGAGTAAGTTTCATTTTTATACATGCCGTCGCCACCACGAAATTCATATTTCCGGTTGGAGAAGAGCCAGGGTTATAATCGGTTGCGAGGGCTAAGGGTAAACCGGCATCGATAATTTTTCTACCGGGAGTGTAAGGAATACTTAAAAAGTAAGAACATGCCGGAAGCGCAACAGGCATGGTTTCGCTTCCTTTTAATGCTGAAATATCTTCCTCTTCTAAAATTTCTAAATGATCAACACTTAGCGCCCCATTTTCCACTCCAGCCCGAACGCCGCCAATGGCGTTAAATTGGTTCACATGGATTTTCGGAATAAGGTTGTATTTGGCAGCAGCTTTCAAAAGTTTATCTGTATCAGCGACGCTAAAATAGCCTTCCTCACAAAAAATATCGACATAATCTGCAAGATCGAGTTCGGCTATCTTCGGTAGCATATCATTACAAATATGCTCCAAATAACCCGACTTATTATCTTTAAATTTCTCCGGGACGGCATGAGCTCCTAAGAAGGTAGTTTTTATGGCAGTGGGGTAATTTTCGGCTAATTGCTTAGCTACTTTCAGCATTTTAACTTCACTTTCGGTGGTGAGCCCGTAACCGCTTTTTATTTCAACAGCACCGGTACCCAGCTTTATTATTTCTTCGAGTCTTGCAGCCGATTGACCGTACAAATCTTCTTCCGAAGTGTCCCTCAATTTCTTAGCACTGTTTAAAATCCCACCTCCTTTAGCGGCAATTTCCTGGTAGGACAGTCCGTTGATTCTATCCACAAATTCTTGCTCTCTATTTCCGGCATAGACCAGATGGGTGTGCGAATCGCACCAAGTTGGTAAAACTATTTTTCCGCTACAGTCGATGGTTTGATCCACCGCAATTTCTTTTAAGGTGTTCATATTTCCGAAGTCGGAAATAATATTACCTTCTATAAGCAACCAAGCGTCTTTTAGGGTAGGAAGTTCTTTTAGTTGAGATCCGCTTATTTTTCTAATGGAAGAATCCCTTATCTGTAGCAGTTCTTTGATATTGGTGAGCAAAATTTTCATCCGTTAAATATAGCAAACCTAAAAATGAATTAATACCTTAGAGGTTCAAAAGTTACATTATTATGAAACCTGAAAAACTTGGAATCAATACCATTTGCACCCATGTAGGTGAGATTCAAGATGAACAGTTTCAAGGCTCTGTTTCTCCTTTATATATGGGTAGTTCATATGCTTATGAAGATGTAGATATAAAGAGATATCCGCGCTATTTTAATACGCCCAATCAAGAGGCTTTGTGTAAAAAAGTAGCTGCCTTAGAGAATTGTGAAGATGCTTTGATATTTGGCAGTGGGATGGCGGCAATAAGCCATACCATGCTTGCTTTCTTGGAGAAAGGAGATCATGTGGTGGTACAAAAGACAATTTATGGAGGCGCTTTCAATTTTATGGTGGAAGAGTTTCCTAAATATGGAATCGAGTATGATTTTACCGAAGGTTTTGCTGAAAGTGATTTTGCTGAAAAGATAAAATCCAACACCAAGGTAATTTATGTCGAAACTCCATCCAATCCTTTGATGCTTATCACAGATTTAGAGATGATTTCTCGGTTAGCCAAGAGTAAAGGCCTAGTGAGTGTTATTGACAATACTTTTGCCTCGCCAGTAAATCAAAATCCGGCCGATTTTGGCATTGATGTTATCATTCATTCCGCTACCAAATATATGGGAGGTCATAGCGACATATGTGCCGGAGCTGTGGCCGCTTCCAAAGAACATATAGAACGAATTTGGAATGTGGGTAAGAACATTGGAGGTAGTCTTAGCGATTATACCGTTTGGCTGCTAGAGCGAAGTATGAAAACATTAGCACTTCGGGTGAAGGCTCAGAATAAGAATGCCAAGAAACTCGCTAAATGGCTCAATAAGCACCCACTTGTGGCCAAGGTTTATTATCCGGGATTAAAAGATCACCCCGATTATGAAATTGCAAAAAAGCAAATGAAAGGCTTTACAGGAATGTTGTCCTTTGAGTTGGTAAGTAGCGTTGATGCCAATGAATTTATGAAAGCTTTGAAATTAATAAAGCAGTCGATGAGTTTGGCCGGTGTGGAATCTACCATATTATCGCCTGTAAAAACATCCCACGCCTTGTTGACTCCGGAAGAACGGCAACGACAGGGCATCTCCGATGGCTTGCTGCGTTTTTCGGTGGGGATCGAAGAAGAAAAAGATTTGATTTCCGATATCGAACAGGCGTTTACATCGGTTGCGAAACAACAATTAGAACCCATATAAAATTAATCCTTTGAAATTAGATATACTTGCTGTTGGGGCTCATCCCGACGATGTAGAAATGAGTTGTGGTGCAACTCTAGCCAAGGCAATTTCGGATGGGAAAAGTGTTGGTATTCTCGATCTTACTCGCGGAGAGTTGGGCACGAGAGGTTCTGCCGACTTACGAAAGGAAGAAGCTGCGAAAGCGGCTGAGATATTAGGGGTTTCGGTGCGAGAAAATTTAGAATTGGCAGATGGATTTTTTCAGAATGACCAGGAATCACAGTTAAAAGTGATTGAGGTGATTCGAAAGTATCAACCTGAAATTGTTCTTTGCAACGCGATTGACGATCGACATATCGATCATGGTAAAGGGAGTAAATTAGTAAGTGACGCTTGTTTTTTGAGCGGATTGGTTAAAATAGAAACAGCCCTTGAGAGTAATCCCCAATCACCTTGGAGGCCGAAGTATGTGTATCATTATATTCAGTGGAGGGAATTAGAACCCGATTTTGTGGTGGATGTAAGTGGATTTATGGATATCAAGATGAAAGCGATTCGTGCTTATGGCAGTCAATTTTATGATAAAAACTCTAAAGAACCACTCACTCCAATTTCATCCAAAAATGCGACCGATAGTTTGGAATACAGAAATAGAAACTTAGGCCGGTTAATAAATACAGAAGCAGCCGAGGGATTTACTGTGGAGCGTTTGCCAGCAGTGGATTCATTATTCGATTTGAAATAAATTTCTTAAATGTTTGTATTGTGAACATATAGGAAATGCATTATATTTGCATCCGCTTTCTTAGTGAAAGCAAGATGGTGGTTGTAGCTCAGTTGGTTAGAGCGCCTGATTGTGGTTCAGGAGGTCGTCGGTTCGAGACCGATCTTCCACCCATTAAAGCCTTCAATTTTTGAAGGCTTTTTTTTTGAAGAAAACTTAGAGTGAACTCTAGCATTTGATAAAAAAAAAGCCTCTTCCGAAGAAGAGGCTTTCACTTTTTCTAGCAATTTTTAAAACTTTAAGCAGTAGCTTGAGACTGTTTGATCACGGCTAAATTGTAAATTACCAATCCGAAACCAATTTTGTTGATAGCATCGGCAATGTTGTAGAAAACATCCATACTTAATCCACCGAAGACTCCTTCGTACCAACCCGGCGTACCAGCCATATAACCAATTGGATAAATAGCCCAACCTACTAATACGAACCAACACAATATTTTGTGAGCGCTCTGCACAGAACCACCCGCAGCCTTTGCGAGTTTGGCAGCTCCTCCTAGCCAAATTTCATAGACAATGGCAAAGTAAGCGATACCGGAAACAAGACCCCAAATTTGAGCGTTATCTCTGTCAACACCCTCGCCGAAGTAACCTGTTACCAGCATAATAACCGATAATAGAATTAGCTTCCACATGAGTGATTTTTTTGCACCCGCTACTTTTAGGATGAGGTAGAATTCTACACACATTAACGGAACCGTTAATATCCAATCGACATATCGAAAGAATGTTGGCGATTCTACATTGGCTGCCCAATAGTCACGCATGTACCAATAATGTACCGCTGCGATGAATGTGATTAAACCAGAAACCAGAATTGAAGTTCTCCATTTGCGGTCGAACCCGTTCATCGATAAAAAGAAGAAGGCTGAAGCAGCCATCATAGCCATCGCGCCAACGAAAAAGGTGAAACCTACATAATCGTCTGGAGCTAACTTTGGGACCAAAGAAATTAAGTTTGATAAATTTTCCATAATACTGCAATTATTTTATTTTTGTTTAATTAAATTTGATCAAACTTAAACAAAATATTCTATCGCACTAATTCGTTTTAACATAATTTTTTTCACAATTATTATCTTAGCAAAGTGAATTTTAGGAATTTATCAGTAATAGCAACCTTTTTCGGCTTATGGCTTAGCAAATTCTTTGAAGCTCCTTCTCAGCAAATTTTAGCATTTTTCTTAATTTTTTCCGTTGGAATCCTTCATGGAAGCAATGATTTAAGCATCATTTCTAAGATGCAAGAAGCGACCCTTTCCAAGAAAAGATTGCTGTTTTTTGGAACCTATATAATGACAGTGATAGTAGCCGCCGCTCTCTTTTATTTAGTTCCTACACTCGCATTGGTTGCGTTCATTATTTTTAGTGCCTATCATTTTGGAGAGCAGCATTGGCATGCGAGAGTCCCATCCAAAAATATAATTGGCATCCTTTATTATTTGAACTACGGCCTTTTGATTTTGTTTTTATTGTTTTTTCTGAATTCCAAAGCTACTCTGGAAGTGATAGAAGCGTTGACCTCTATTCGTTTTACAGATACGTTATTTTTAACAGGAACTCTAGTTTCGAGTAGTCTCTTTATCTGCGGACTCATATACTACAAGTTGAAGAAGAGCCTTACCTGGTTAGATCTCGCTTTTGAATCTTTCTTAGTTTTGGTCTTTCTAATCGTATTTGGAGTTGCTTCTCTAATATGGGCATTTGCGATTTATTTCATTTTTTGGCACAGCATTCCCTCCATGTACGAACAGTTAAAATATCTTTATGGTAACCAATCAATGAAATCGCTAACTTCTTACCTCAAAGATTCTCTGCTTACCTGGGGAATCTCTATCATCGGAATTTTCCTTTTGTATTACTTGGTGAAAGATAATGATGAATTGTTCCTGCCATTATTTTTTTCATTTTTAGGAGCCATAACGTTCGCGCACACTTTTATCATGACTAAAATGTTTTCAAAATCCTAACGATAAAAAAAGGCCGGGAAGTTTCCCAGCCTTTAATATTTTGTATGTCAACAACCTACAGCTTATCTGCTGTAATCCTGCCTTCTCGATTCGCTATTTCCCAGGTCGTTTGAAAAATCAATTGAGTTCTCTTCGCCAATAGATCATATTCAATTTTATCTGGAGTATCGGTTGGCTTGTGGTAATCCTCGTGAACTCCATTGAAATAAAAGATAATGGGAATGTTGTTTTTAGCGAAATTATAGTGATCACTTCTATAGTAGAACCGATTAGGATCATCTTCGGCGTTAAAGGTATAATCTAACTCCAGATTAATGTATTCATTGTTAACTGCTTCGGAAACATCATGCAATTCCTGGCTCAGACGATCACTTCCTATTAGGTAAACATAATTGGGGTTTTCGGCTTTATTCGGATCAATACGTCCAATCATATCCGTATTCAAGTTACAAACGGTGTTTTCCAACGGAAAGATGGGATTTTCAGTGTAAAACTTAGAGCCATACAAACCAATTTCCTCTCCAGTAACATGCAGAAATAAAATAGATCGTTTGGGGCCGTGTCCGTTATTCACAGCCTTTTGAAACGCTTGTGCGATTTCCAGCATGGCTACTGTTCCACTACCATCGTCGTCTGCTCCGTTATAGACATTACCATCGTCATCGGTGCCCACATGATCGTAGTGTGCCGATAAGACTATGACTTCTTCGGGTTTTTCAGAACCCTTAATGAAGGCAACTACATTTTCTGAATCTTGGGCTTTTCTCATTCTTCGGAAATAGTCCGCAGGAATTTCTTGATAATAATCGCCATCACCCAATGGTGCCGAAATTCCTTCAGCCAAATAAAAATCTTTTAGATATTCGGCTGCCATCTTCTGACCCTCACTACCGGTCATTCTTCCTTGCATGGCGTCATCGGCGAATTTGTATAAATGAGTGCTTAAATCCTGTGCAGTGATCGTTTGTGCATAGTCGATCCGAGTAAGATTTTTAATCGATGAATTCTTGGAGGCATTTTGAGCCGAGTTACAGGAAACAGTTAAAACGGCTAAGGCGGATAATAGAAGATATTTCATGTACATAAATTTAACGCCTAAAGATACATATAGTTGTTATTGCCTATGTAAAAAATATGTGAAAATTCATCAGCTATAAATCTTTAAGTATTCAACATTCATTAAAAATCAGAGAAATAAAAAAACAATTCTCGGTTGAGAATGTTCAATGCTGAGGCAAGAATGTTTAAAAAAATAGTTAAAAGATTAAACAAAAAGTTAAAAATATATTAAAACCGAATATGCAGGTAGTAGTTTTAGGATGTCAATTGTTTAACTTTCATATCCAATTGTTAAACCAAAAAAAATATAACTATGAAAAACTATTTCTTTTTAATGCTGAGTTTTCTAGCCTTCCTTACGGCTTCTGCTCAGACGGCGAGAGTCCAAATTATCCACAATTCTGCCGATGCGGCCGCTTCGGAAGTGGATATTTATGTTGATGGCGCCTTGGCTATCGACGATTTTGCCTTTAGAACTGCAACACCTTACATCGATCTTCCAGCCGATGTTCAGATAGACATCGACGTTGCACCCGGAACAAGTACCGGAGTTGGAGATTCCATCGCGAATTTTCCTGTTACCTTAACCAGTGGCGAAACTTATGTAGTGGTAGCCGATGGAATTGTTAGTCCGACCGGTTACAATCCACCCACCGGATTTAACCTAGAAATTTATCCCTTAGGTCGTGAAGCCGCTACGGTTTCAACGAACACAGATGTTTTAGTACATCACGGTTCAACCGACGCTCCCACAGTGGATGTTGTCGAGGTAGGAGCCGGAGCAGGAACCATCGTTGACGATATTACGTATTCAGAATTTCAAGGATACTTAGAATTACCTACAGCCGATTATGCTATCGAGGTTAGAGACGCCACCGGAACTGTAACAGTTGCAGCTTACGAATTGCCCGCTGCTACTTTAGGTTTGGACGGAGCGGCAGCAGTTGCCGTTGCTTCAGGATTTTTAGATCCATCTCAAAACTCAAACGGACCTGCTTTCGGAATTTGGGTTGCACTTCCAACCGGAGGAGCTTTGGTTGAACTTCCAGCTTCAACGGCCAGAGTACAAGTAATCCACAACTCTGCCGATGCAGCTGCTGCGGAAGTAGATGTTTATTTAAATGGTGCATTAGCCATCGACGATTTCGCCTTTAGAACGGCTACTCCATATTTAGATTTTCCAGCAGGTGTTGGAATCGAAATTGCTGTAGCTCCCGGTAACAGCACGAGTGTAAATGATGCTATTGCCACTTTCCCATTTACCTTAGCGAGAACAGAAACCTATTCGGTAATTGCCGACGGAATTGTGAGTGGTTCAGGATATAATCCGCCGCAGCCATTCACTTTAGAAGTTTATGCTACGGCTAGAGAAACATCTGTAGATCCAACAAAAACAGATGTATTGGTACATCACGGTGCCACAGACGCCCCAACAGTAGATATTTATGAAACATTAATAGGTATTGGACTAATCGCCAACAACCTAGATTATACTGAATTCAGAAATTCTTACTTAGAGTTACCGGCTATCAATTACGCCATTGAAGTAAGAGATGAAACAGGAACAGTAACTGTAGCTGCTTACGATCTTCCAATCGCCGATTTAGGAATCGCCGGTTTGGGAGTAACAGCAGTGGCTTCCGGGTTTTTAGATCCTTCTCAAAATTCGAATGGTGAAGAATTCGGAATTTGGGTAGCGCTACCTAGTGGAGGAGCTATGGTGTCTTTACCAACCTCTACCGCAAACGTTCAGGTAATTCACAATTCGGCCGATGCTGCTGCCGCCGAGGTTGATGTATATATTGATGGTGTATTGGCGATTGATGATTTCGCTTTCAGAACGTCAACTCCTTTTATCGAATTAAATGCTGGTGTTACTACTGAAATCGCAGTTGCTCCAGGAAACAGTACAAGTGTTGCAGATGCAATCGCAACTTTCCCAGTCGCTCTAGGAGTAGATGAAACATATATTGTAGTGGCCGATGGAATTGTAAGCGGTTCAGGTTACAACCCCCCAACGCCTTTTAATTTAGAAATTTTCCCAATGGGTAGAGAAGCTGCTACGAGTGGAACAAATACTGATGTGTTAGTTCATCACGGTTCGACAGATGCTCCTACAGTTGATATTGTAGAGGTAGGTGCGGGCGCAGGAACTATCGTAGATAATATTTCTTACTCAGAATTTGCAGGCTACTTAGAATTAGCTACGGCAAACTACGCTATCGAAGTGAGAGACGAAACTGGAACTGTAACAGTGGCGGCTTATGAAGCACCTTTGGCCGATTTAGCCCTCGACGGTGCAGCATTGGTAGCTGTAGCATCCGGATTCCTAGATCCTTCGGTTAATAGCAATGGACCAGCCTTCGGAATTTGGGCTTCATTACCAGCTGGTGGACCCTTAGTAGAATTACCAGCCTCAACTTCGAGAGTACAGGTAATTCACAACTCTGCAGATGCAGCTGCTTCCGAAGTAGATGTATATATAGGTGGAAACTTAGCGGTTGACAATTTTGCATTCCGAACAGCAACACCATTTATTGATTTCCCTGCAGGAGTTGAAACTGAAATCGCAGTAGCACCTGCTTCAAGTACAGGTGTGGGAGATGCAATCGCAACGTTCCCGGTTACCTTAGGTCGCCAAGAGACATATATTGTTGTAGCCGATGGGATAGTAAGTCCTTCAGGATATGACCCAGCACCGGCTTTCGGATTGGAAGTATATCCAATGGGCCGCGAGGCAGCTTTAGATGCAGCGAACACCGATGTATTAGTGCACCACGGTTCTACCGACGCACCCACTGTTGATGTAGTAGAAGTAGGAGTAGGGGCAGGAACCATCGTTGATGACATTTCTTACACCGAATTTGCAGGCTACCTGGAATTACCGACCGTAGATTACACCTTAGAGGTTAGAGACGAAACTGGATCGGTAACTGTTGCTTCTTACGAAGCGCCATTAGCCACACTAGGCTTAGACGGTGCTGCGATTACAGTGGTTGCCTCAGGTTTCCTTGATCCAACTGTAAATAGTGATGGAGCGCCATTCGGATTATGGGTGGCATTAGCGGCTGGTGGTGATTTGGTCGAATTACCTACGACAACATTAGGAATCAACGACTTTAATGCAAACGAAATTGCAGTGTATCCAAACCCAGCTAATGGAGAATTGTTTATCAAAGGTTTAGACGACACTAGTTATGATGTTAGTGTTGTGGATATGCAAGGAAGAATTCTTAGTGTGAATACTATGAGTTCAGATAACGAAGCTATCAATGTAAGCAGCTTGTCAACAGGCGTTTATCAATTGGTTTTCTCTGATGGAAATATCATCATTGGAAGTAAGAGATTCATTAAAAATTAATGAATATTTTGAAAAATTGCTATCGAAAGGGTCCGTTGAAAGACGGGCTCTTTTTTTGATTAAAAAATGCTATTATTTAACAAAAGATTAATGGTTTAATTATGTTGAAATTTTATTTTTGAATTCCGAATTATGAACAAGACATTTGTACATACATTTTTATCTTTTATCGTTGCTTTTTCGCTTCTGGCGCCGGCAGTAGTGCCGCTGATTAAAGCCAATGACGATACTTTTGTGCTCATTGATTTTTCAGAAGAAGAATCAAAAAAGGAGACTAAAAAAGAGATAGAAGAAAAGCAAGTTTATTTTCATGATTTAGGTGGGTTAAACTCATCGTCAAGTACTAAAGATCAAACGCTAAATTATGCTTACTTTATAGTTTGGCACGAAGGTTCTTCGGAAATATTCTTACCTCCTCCCGAACGTAACAGTTAATTTTTCAGCTTAAAAAATTACTAATCTTCTCGGTTTGAAAAAGCCGAGGAAAAATTATTGTTATGTTTAAATATTTAAAAAATGACTTACCCGCGAGTATAGTCGTATTTTTTGTCGCATTACCTTTATGCCTAGGTATTGCTTTGGCGAGTGGAGCACCCTTATTTTCGGGGCTTATTGCCGGAATTGTAGGTGGAATTGTTGTTGGAAGTTTAAGTGGATCTCAAATTGGAGTAAGTGGTCCCGCAGCAGGGTTAGCTGCTATCGTGTTAACTGCCATTGGAGCCTTAGGTGGCTTTGAAAATTTCCTCTTGGCAGTGGTCTTAGGAGGAGTTATTCAATTGTTGTTTGGTGTATTGAGAGCCGGAATTATTGGATATTATTTTCCTTCTTCAGTAATAAAAGGAATGTTAACGGGTATAGGAATCATAATAATCCTGAAACAAATACCGCATTTCTTTGGATACGATGCCGATCCGGAAGGAGATTTTGCGTTTATGCAAGTCGATGGCGGGAATACCTTTTCCAGTATTTTTGAATCCTTGAGTTTTATTAGTTTAGGATCTACTATTGTTGCCGTGGTTGGATTGGCAATATTGATATTGTGGGAGAAAGTTTTAACCAAGAAATCGAAGATCTTCCAATTAATTCAAGGGCCGTTAGTTGCTGTAATTTTCGGAATTTTATTTTTCACTTTAGCCGGGAACACACAATTTGCCATTGCCAATGAAAATTTGGTTAGTGTACCAATGCCAGACGGAATAGATTCCTTCTTTGCTCAGTTTACATTTCCGAATTTTTCTGAAATAAGCAATCCTGAAATTTGGATTACCGCATTCACTATTGCACTAGTTGCGAGTTTGGAAACCTTGTTATGTGTAGAAGCGACTGATAAACTCGATCCTATGAAAAGGGTAACACCTACCAATCGTGAATTATTGGCACAAGGGACTGGTAATATTCTTTCAGGATTAATTGGTGGCTTACCAATTACACAGGTGATTGTGAGAAGTTCTGCCAACGTGCAGTCTGGCGGAAAATCAAAAATGTCGGCGATTATTCATGGATTCTTTTTATTAATTTCGGTGATGTTAATTCCAACATTGTTGAATAAGATACCATTGTCGGTGTTAGCAGCTATTTTATTGGTTGTAGGATATAAATTGGCAAAGCCGAAGTTATTCCTTCAGATGTACCAAAAAGGGTGGAAGCAGTTTGTTCCTTTCACAGTTACAGTGTTAGGAATTATCTTTACCGATTTGTTAATAGGAATTGGATTAGGACTGGCCGTAGGAATTGTAGTGATTTTAATTAAGAGCTACCAAAATTCGCATTTCCTTCATTTAGAGAATTACAGTAATGGTGAAGCCAAATTTAAAATGACTTTGGCCGAAGAAGTTACTTTCTTTAATAAAGGAGCCATTTTGAAGGAGCTGGATGCATTGAAAGAAAACTCCTTCTTAGAATTGGATGTTAGAAAAACACGATATTTGGACAACGATATTGTAGAAATATTGGAAGACTTTTCAGAAAAGGCTAAGAATAGGAATATTACCATTAAGTTAATTTCTGAAAGAGGGATTGTAGAAAATCCTTCCAGTTATATTGAATTTTTTAAATTAAGACCAAAATCAGCATAAACAATTATGAAAGCACATACAAAAGAAACACAAGCGGCCATGACTCCGCAAAGCGCATTGCAAGCTTTAAAAGATGGAAACAATCGATTCGTTAACGGACAAATGGCCAATAGAGATCTCAACGATCAAGTGGCGGATACGTCGAAAGGGCAGTACCCTTTTGCCACCGTTTTACATTGTATCGACTCTAGAGTTTCGGCAGAATTATTATTCGACCAAGGTATTGGAGATGTATTCAGTATAAGGATCGCAGGAAACTTTGTTAATGATGATATTTTAGGGAGTATGGAATTCGCTTGTAAATTGGCGGGTACTAAACTTTTAATGGTTCTTGGGCATACGGCCTGTGGCGCTGTTAAAGGAGCATGTGACCATGCTCGTTTAGGGAATTTAACTACTTTAATCAACAAATTGGAGCCTGCCGTAGAAGCTGTATCGGAGCCAAGTGATGAAAGCATGCGTAATTCCGGAAATATCGATTTCGTAAATGAAGTTGCCAAGAAGAACGTTGAGATGACAATTGCAAACATAAGATCTAAAAGTCCCATTTTAAAAGAAATGGAGGACAATGGAGAGATTGCGATAGTAGGAGGTATGTACCATATAGAAG
>JABDKT010000085.1 GCA_013002065.1 Flavobacteriaceae bacterium | reverse complement strand
GGTTCAGTGGTGTAGGTACTCCGTCTCCCGCAGAGGTAATCCCTACTGCAGTATCTAATAAGGTCCATGGACCGGGATCGGTTTCAAAACCTACAAAAGAACCTGTCTTAAACCATACTTCGATATCGTCGGTCGTACCCGTAGCGATATTCACATCGAAAGAATCGACAGTGATATCGTTCAGTGCATTTATATCAAACATGTTTCCGTTGAAAGAGTTACCACCTGCGAAGGTAGTCTCTAAACTTTCCGGAGTACCTGCTGTACCTACGGTTGCTGTCCATCCACATGCATCGGAAGCACTCATCAATAAATCACTGGCATTGATAGTTGCCATACCATTGGCGTCCAAATCTACTTCTATAGCAGAAGAAGTTGGGGCCATAAAGGTTTGTCCGGTGTTGATGTCACCAGGCGTTGAAACCATAGGAGCATTCCATACGAAATCTCCACTGGCATTACCTGTTCCTGTTAATTGAAGTGATTCTCCAATTGGGGTTCCGGATCCTTCAGAAACACCTATATCGGTGGATACCATACCATCAGCAATACCTCCAACAGCAGTGAAACTACCTTCATAACTCAAGAATTGAATGACATTTCCATTTTCTGCTAAAACGATACCGTCTGGCGATCCATTTTGAACTCCGGTAATTGGGAAATTAACTGCACCGTATCCATTGCCTTCGTCGTCTATAGTTCCGCTCAAAGGAACATTGTTATATTCAGCACCGCCATTTCCATTATACAGCACCAAAGAAAAAGTACTCAAATCGGTTCCTGCAGGCCCTGCTATTTCAATAGCCTCGTCTTGATCGGCACCTGTATTGTCGTAATGAATCTCATTAATAAAGACGATTTGACCATTTACACCACCAATACAAACGATTTCTGGGGCAGTAGTATCTTCCACCGTAACATTTGCCGCACAAGTTGCTGTATTTCCAGATGAATCTGTAACTACTAGAGTTAAAGGATTAACACCAATATCGCTACAATCAAAAGTATTTTGGACGATATCTGCTTCAAAAGCGATATCTCCCCAAGTACAACAACCGGATGATAGATCATAGTTAAATATAAACGAACCTCCGGCGTATGGGTCGTTAAAATCATAATATATATCGGTAAAACCTTCTATAACAAAACTATATTGATTTCCAGAGACTACCGGGAACGGTGATGATAAAGCAACTTCGGTCCAAATGGTACCGCCTGCACTATCGATCAAATCAACATTTGTTTCAGTATAGTCTGGTGTTCCAACGCTTCCATTGATCCCACTACCCGTACCGGAATTATAAAAATGAACATTTCTACCGCTAGAATTTCCGTCCACATAAAATCTAATAGCACTTAAATTTCCATCTTCTGTGGCTGTAAAAGTTTGCCCGTGACCAACATTGTTGAAATTAGTTAGAGAAGAGGGTTGACTTACTGTAGCAGCAGGCATTATACTAAAAGTTACTGCTCCACAATTATCGGACGAACCATTATCGAGATCTGCCCCTACTACGGTAACTTCACCTGTGATGGGGCTCACTTCCACAGTAATATCTTGACATACGGCAACAGGATCTTCCGTATCGTTTACGGTAATTGTAAATTCACAAGTAGATGCATTCCCTGCCAAATCTGTGGCAGTAAATTGAATTGTAGAAACACCCACAGGGAATACACTTCCACTGGGCATACCAGCCGATTGGAATACCATATCAAGGTCACCATCTGGATCGGTTGCTATGGCATCCGGGAAAAATACGGTTGCTCCACAGGTGCCTGCTAGGTTATCTGCCACTACATCCATAGGACATGTAATATCCGGAGGACTTCCGGCACCACCACCGCTAAACGTTTGTCCGGCATTAATATCTCCCGGCGACTCGGCCGAAGGAGCGTTCCAAATAAAATCCCCGTACATATTTCCTGTACCGGTAAGTTGAAGCGAAGAACCTACAGGCGTTCCACTTGTTTCAGCAACGCCAATGTCTGTAGAAGTCATTCCATTGGCTGTTCCCGAGATAGCCGTAAATGCACCTTCGTAGCTTAGAAACTGAACTACGGTTGCAGTATTATCAATCAAAGCTAAACCATCTGGGGCTCCATTTTGAATTCCGGCTTGTAGAAAGCTAAGTGCACCATATCCGGGTCCTTCGTCATCGATAGTGCCAGATAAGTTAATGGTGTTGTATAAAGACCCATTTGAACCGTTATAAAGTTCAACTGTCCAGCCGGTTAGGTCGGTTCCGGCGGGTCCGGCAATTTCGACAAATTCGCCTACATCGCCGCCCGAATTATCGTAATGTAATTCGTTGATAAAAACGGCCTGACCATAACTTATGGCTGCCATTAACATCATTAATAAGGTAATAGTAATTTTTTTCATGAAGTTTATTTTCAGTATAATTAGTAAAGTATCAAAGATAATTTTTTCAGAAGAAAATCAGGAAAACACCTACATTAATTAAATGTAAAATTTCATCCAGAAAGATACTTTTAGGAATGGAATAAAACTGGAAGAACTAACCAGAATTAATCTAGCTTCTCAGTTAATTTTTTAAAAACCTTTTTTGGGTTTTTATGATCGTATAATACGGAGTAAACCGCATTGATAATGGGAGTCTTTGCTTTTTTCTTGCCCCGCGCCTGATTCAATTCATAAGCACTTTTGGTAGCGTAATAACCTTCGGCAATCATATTCATCTCCATTTGAGCACTTTTTACAGTGTAACCTTTACCTATCATGTTCCCAAACATCCTATTTCGGCTGAAAGTGGAATAACCTGTAACAAGTAAATCTCCTAAATAGGCAGATCCGTTAATATCGCGCTTCATCTTGTGCACCTTTTTTACATACCGTTTCATCTCACGAATCGCATTACTCATTAAAACCGATTGGAAATTATCCCCATATCCCAATCCGTGGGCAATTCCTGCAGCCAAGGCGTAGATATTTTTGAGCATTGCGGCATATTCGGTGCCAATTATGTCGTCACTGGTGGTGCATTTTATGTAATCGCTTGAAAGGTTTTTGGCCACAAGCAAAGCTTTCTTCTCATCGGCACAGGCGATGGTTAGATAAGACAGGCGTTCTAAGGCAACTTCTTCGGCGTGGCACGGACCTGTAATTACACCGATATCTTTAAAAGGAATGTCGTAGTGCGTAAAAAAATGATCTCCCACAATCAGGCTGCTTTCGGGAACGATACCTTTGATAGCCGAAAAGATGACTTTTCCCTTTAAGGATTCGGTTTTTTTCTGAAGCTCAGTTTCAACAAATGCCGATGGAATCACAAAGATTAAATAATCGGCATAACGAATCATTTCGTCTATGTCGTTACTCAATTTTAACAAGTCGGTATTAAATTCGACCGAGCTTAAATAATTGGGATTGTGCTGCTCTTTCTTTATATGCTCCAAAGCATAAACACTGCGCATATACCAGCCTACTTCATCTAAATTTTCACAGAGCATTTTCACGATGGCAGTAGCCCAACTTCCTCCTCCAAATACTGCAAATTTAGGTGCTTTTGACATTGAGTGTGTTTTCTGAAATTCAAAAATACGATTATTATTGAAGAACAACCAACCGTTTTAACTACCTGAAAAACAGATAAATATATCTTTGGCACGCTTTTGGTTTTAACCTTAACGAACCTTAAAATCCAACGTTATGAAAACATTAAAACAACTTTTCGGATTTGCCCTGGTGGCCACTTTGTTTACTTCATGCTATACCGAAGTAATAGTTGAGGAAGAAGTAATTGTTGATCCGGTGCCTACACTCACCTTAAATCAGCTGTTGAATTCTTACGAACTTTGGTATGTCGATGTAAATCGCTCCAACGCGAGTGGTCAAATTCCCTTTATGCAGATAGCTTTCACTTTGTCTTTCCGCAACGGTGATGTATTGGCGAATAATAATTTGGTGGGCATTGGGAATCAAGGTTACGGTTTTGGAATCGACGTGGGTTTCTACGATACTTTCGATTACGAATTGGATATCTCTCATGACATCGATGGCTTTCTTACCTTCGAGGTTACCCAGCTTAACAATAGAGAAATTGAGCTTTATTACCGTCCAGGAAACCTAAGATATATCTTGGTGGGATATCAAAGAGCCAATTTTGATTACGACTTACTGTTCTATGATAACATTCACTATTTCATTCAGGAATATGTGACCTGGGAAAAGATATATACGAGCAATTATGGTGAACCTAACGAGTTTGATTATGAGAACTTCCTTCAATTTTTACCCGGAGGTGGAGACGGTAATTTCCAGAGTTCTCAGGATTTGAATGGAACTCCAATCAATGATATTTACTGGGATTATACGGGTATTTACAATGTAGATGATGTTGTAGGAGACCCTTATTTGAAATATTTAACACTTGATTATGATTATTTGGGCAATGAATATTTCGAATTAAACGTTATTAATGACAGTACGATAGAATTGTTCCATACTCCTTCTGGTACGCTCTACCGATTTAGAGGAAAAGGATACATTCAGTATAAAAATCAGAGAAAAAAATTACGCTTGTCGAAAGCCGACATTGAAAAACAGATGATTAAGATAAGCGCATTTTAAGATATAAAAGACTTTTGGTTGGTTATTTAGTTGAAGTCGCCTCGTAAGTGTAATAGCTTATTGGGGCGATTTCTTTTGGTAGAAATTCATCTCATCCAAATACTTCCAAACTTTGTGCGGTAACATAGGACGAATATCCTTACCTCTGGCAATGGATTTTCGAATAAAAGTGGAAGATAATTCCATGATGGGCGCATCTACCTCGGTGATTTTTGGATGACTCTTAAATTGATGTTCAATGGTTCCTTCGGAAATTCTCGGATACACATAAATAGCATATCGATCCAAAATTATTTCATAGTTTTTCCATTTGGGAAAACTCTTCAAATTGTCCTCTCCCATGATCAAACAAAAATGATGGTCGGGATATTTGTCTTCCAAATGAGCCAAAGTATTTACCGTATAATTGGGCTGAGGTAAATCGAATTCGATGTTGCTGTCCTTTAATTTTGGGAAATCTTCGACCGCAATGCGAACCATGGTTAACCTATGGTGATCATCGAGCAAACCACTTCTTTTTTTATGCGGATTATGAGGGGTAACGACCAACCAAACTTCGTCCAGATCACTAAACTCGACCATATAATTGGCAATGGTAAGATGGCCAATATGGATGGGATTAAAAGTTCCAAAGTACAACCCTATTTTTTTGGGAATGCTCATTCCTCTTCGTTCTCTCTTTTTTTTTCTGAAATATGCTGCATCACCAATTGTTCTGCTTCCTTAAACGCATTTTCCAACTTATCATTTTCGATGATATAATCGAACTGGGGCGCTGTAGCCATTTCCACCGAAGCTTTTGCGATTCGCATATTGATTTTTTCCTCGCTTTCGGTCTTGCGCTTTTTCAGTCTAATTTTTAACTCGTCAACACTGGGAGGTTTCACAAATACCGCCAATGTTTCTTCAGGATATTTTTTCTTGATTCGCAATCCGCCAACAACGTCGATATCGAAGATCACATTTTTTCCTTTGGCCCAAATTCGTTCGATTTCAGTTTTTAAGGTTCCATAAAAATTATCTCGATACACTTCCTCCCATTCCAAAAAATCTCCATTCTTAATATGAGATTTAAACTTTTCAGTAGAAATAAAATAATAATCCTCACCATCAATTTCATGCTCTCTAGGTTCTCTAGAGGTTGCTGAAATAGAAAAATCTAAATTGAGTGCGGGAATTTCCAACAGGTGTCTAACGATGGTGGTTTTACCACTACCTGAAGGAGCCGAAAAAACGATAAGTTTACCTCCTGCCATTAGAGAACATTTAAAGCTTGTTCTTTGATTTTTTCCAATTCGTCCTTCATTTGAACCACCAATTGCTGCATAGGAGCGTAGTTGGCCTTACTACCTATAGTATTAATTTCACGTCCCATTTCCTGAGAAATAAAGCCAAGCTTCTTTCCATTGGACATAGGTTGTGCGAGAGTTTCCAAAAAATATTCTAGGTGATTTTTTAAGCGTACTTTTTCTTCTGTGATGTCGTATTTCTCTAGATAATAGATCAATTCTTGTTCGAATCGATTTTCGTCCACCGATTCTTTTAATTCTGAAATAGCCTTCCGAAGACGCTCCTTAACATTATCTATTCGTTCGGGATCCAATTCGATCACCTTTTCCAAAAGAGCCTGAATATTTTTAACCCGACGAACAAATTCCACTTCCAGGGATTTCCCTTCGGCAGTTCTATAATTGTTAATCGCCTTTAAGGCTTGATCCAGAGCTTCCATGATTTTTTTAAATTCGTCTTCATCGATCTCGTCACGCTCTGTCTTTAATGCATCCGGCATACGAACGGCCATTTTCATCAATTCGACTGGATCACCATCTACCACACTTTTTAATTGTGCGATATATTGTTTTACCACTCCTTCATTAAGTTGAGTGTT
The DNA here is from genome assembly GCA_013002065.1 of Flavobacteriaceae bacterium. GTDB lineage: Bacteria > Bacteroidota > Bacteroidia > Flavobacteriales > Flavobacteriaceae > Aureisphaera. The sequence continues at coordinate 202 of JABDKT010000085.1, read as the reverse complement.
GGTCTCTTCTCCGGTTATTTCAACAAATAAATTGAAATCAACTTTGCCTCTGGACAGAGACTTCGAAATATGATTTCGCATTGCCAATTCCTTTTCTCTATAAACGCTAGGAACCCGAGCATTCAAGTCGAGATTTTTACTATTCAAGGATTTTAATTCAACGGTTATTTTTTTCGATGGCAATTCGAGTACACTTTTGCCA
>JABDKT010000060.1 GCA_013002065.1 Flavobacteriaceae bacterium | reverse complement strand
TTGTAACCGGAATTTTGTTCGTCCAATTCGTCGCCAACAATAAAATATTTTTGGTCTTCTGTAAACCACCCTTGATGGGTATATTGTTTTCCAGCGTATCCAATTGAAGAGATTAATGAAACAGAACTCTTATTTGTTACATCCAGTACTCTAACAAAATCGGAGCTACTAAAGCTTCCAATCATTATTTCCCTACCGGTATAATCTGTATCCGGACCATTATAAACCACAACTTGAGCGTCATGACAATATCCGGCAGCTGAATAAACACCTACCACTGAAGGACTGGCTGGAGTTGATAAATCAATAAAAACAGGTCCTCCACTGTTGTATGGAGAAACTCCAATTACATAAGCGAAGCCTGTATCTTCATTAATAATGATATTATGAGCACGACCTCTGTTACTTCCACTAGTTCCCCAAGTGATCCAAGCCGTTTCAGATAAGTTCGTATTTGGGGGAGAACTTATACTTTCTAATTGTGTCATATCATACACTTGCATACCGTGGTTTCCATTAGAGTCACTAACGATATAAGCATGATTTTGATATACTTTGACATCGCGCCATAAACTACTTCCTGTGTGAGAATCCAATCGTCCAACATAAATTGGGTTTACAGGATCTGTAATATCGACGAAAACAGTTCCCACATCTAGGGCAACAATAGCGTATTCTTTATTATTGGTGGTATCGGTCCAACCCCAGGAATCTTGGGCTTCGATAAAAGAGTCGCCTCCTTTACGAAAGGTGTTGGAATTCATAAAAGATTGTAAAGTGAGATCATCGCATGGATAACCTGCTGCAGTTCCACCAGAGCACGGCGTTTGAGCGTAGGCTGTGAGGGATAAAACTGATATCAGAAAAGGTAGGTATTTTTTAAGCATAGCGATTTGGGTTTGATATGGCATCAAATTTAGTTGTTTTTTACAGTTGCTGAAATTTTTTAGTCACCTATATATTCGAACTCCACAGAGCAAGGGACATAATGTCCTATATGTCCACGGCCGTCTCCGGTATCTCCATTGCCGATGAAATATGCATGACCCGTGTACATACAATTACTTACATTGAATGTGTAGGTGTTACCAGCCAATAAATATAAATGGTATAACAAGGTTCCATGGTGGGGTACAATATAACTTTCTACCGCGGGGCTTTCGATATCGTTCTCGCTTGAGTAAGAATGCGTATAAGACCACCCTTCGGTATAGTCGTATAAAGAACTTGTTGGATCTATGTCAACTCCAGTACCCGACATAGTAAAAAAGAAAGCACCTTCCATAGTTGCAAGTGAAATTTCACTTTCCGTACCGGAAGTAAAATCTTGAATTCTTCCAGCACCCAAATTAGTGCGCACTTCTACTCTGTAGGTTCCAGAAAACGTAGGAGTGAATGTCTGATTCGTGAGGCCTGCTACGTTGTCAGCATCACTTGGATTAGGGTTTGAGTTAGATTCACGAATAGTAGTACGTTGACATCCTCCTGTTTGCTCGAATTTTTGATATTCTTTCTTATAGTATTGTGTAAGCCATCTTGTGCCATCCCAGCTATAGATTCCCGGGTGAACATCGTTGGCACCACTTGTTGTGGTTGCTGTATTATAAACTGTAGTACCTATTTCTAGGGCTCCTCCGTTTGGGTTAATTACTGGGGATTGGGAAACAGCAGATGTTAATGCTACCCTCGGGTAGACCAGTCCTAATGAACTAGATCCCATATCTAAAGCACCTTGAGGTGTAGTAGTTCCGATTCCGATTTGACCGAAAGAAGATAGTGTGGTAATTAAAAAGCTAATAAAAAGTATGTAAGTTTTCATTTTATTAAATTTTTCAGAATTATTTTCCAATGAATTTGAATTCAACTGTGCATTTTATTGCACCATCTTGGGTGATATATCCTCTTCCATCTTCCAAAAGTATATTGTCGCCATTTGCTTCGAAACCATCTGCATTCACTTGATTGAAGGTAAGAGTAAAAGGATACAAAGTAGATCGCGTTAAAGCCTCACTCACGGTATATATAGTCTGATTTGTAGAATTGATGTGTTCATTGAAACTTCCTCCATCAAATAATCTATCATCATTACTTCCGGAGAAAGACTTTAATGTAAAATTGTGAGTTGTTCCATTAAAGGTGAAATCATATTCACCTTCGGAAGAATTAAAATTGACATGTTGATCATTTGCGTAGTTAGGGGGATCTAACCGCCCGCCACCGTAGTGAACCGTAACGGTTACAAGATAATTACCTGTTATATCTGGTGTAAATGAGTTACTATCGAAGGGTATTACTTGATCTCCTAAAACGGGATTCAACAAATCATCGGAACCGGGTCTTAGGTCTCCATTTTGAGAACACATCTTATATTCTCTTCTGTGAAACTGTGAAATCCATTCAGAGCCGTTCCAAATATAAATACCTGGTCTTACAGCTGTGGTTCCAGATCCTGCTGTGGCAGTATTATAAATCACTGTTCCGGCCACAATACTTCCGCCGTTTGGATTTAGAACCGTTTCCGTGGTTGTACTGCTTAAAGCTATTTGTGGATAAACAACCCCTGTTGTAGTCGAGGTTACGTCCAGCAATCCCTCTGGATTAGAATTGGATAAGCCTACTTGGGCCGATACAAATGTTGTTAGTAATAAAAATGATAGAACAATGTATAATGTATATTTCATAACCAATTTCTTTATTCGCCTACGTAAAATACTTCAGCAACACATGGAATATCGTAGGATACATATCCTCTACCCGTAGAAGTAGTAAGGAATTCCTCGGCTGTGTCTTGAAGAAAAGTGAGACTAAGATTTACAGTATCGTTAGCGTTTAACGTAACTACCTCATTAATTATAAATTCTTGCCAAATTGCAAAGTAATTTGTTGAAGGGGATACATTATTATATGCTGTGGAATACGAATAAGCGGGAATAGTGTAGTTGGTACCGTTAAAGGTGAAAGTAAAATTTCCAGTGGCACGAGCAATATTGAGGTCACCATCAGATCTACTTCCTCCACTTCCTTCATTCGGAACGATGGCTCCACCTCCACCAAAATCGACTCGAACTCTAATTTTATAATTTCCAGTATATTTTGCAGTGAATGTAGGTGAACTAGATCCGTTCAGAGGAATGGTTAAGGTACTACCCGGAGTTGATCTATAACCCACCGAACTTTCGTAGAGCGCATATTGTCTTCTCTGGTATTGAGAATACCATTCAGAACCGTTCCAAGTATATATTCCCGGAAAAACATCATTTGCACCAGTATTGGTAGTAGCTGTATTGTAAACGGTTGTTCCGACAGCAATCGCTCCCGTCTGCGGATTTGTGACTGGCGCCATAACTAAAGTTGAAGTCAGGGCTACACGAGGCAATACAAATCCCTGCGTCGAACTATTGATATCTAAAATGCCATTGGGCGTAGTTGTATTGATTCCAACTTGAGCGAAACAAAACGTGCTCGAAATTAGAATTACGAACAAAAGCATTACACCTTTCGGAGTAAAAGTAGATTTCATGATGTTCATTTTTAAGATTTGGAACGCCTAAAATACAGAACTTATTCCATAAAAAACAAAAAAAATCGATGAAATGCACTATTCATGTAAAATGTAGCTAAAATACTACACTGACTTTAACATATTTTACAAGTTTTAGGTCCTTTCAAAGCCAAATTTGATCAAAAAAGTACCATTTAGAAGATTCAAAACGCTAAAAATGAAAAGACTAAATAGATAATAATTTAGAAGAAATGTAAAAAACCCGGAATTCTAAATTCCGGGCTTTTTCCAATCTTAAAAAAAATCAATCATTAATTACTCATTAGTTTTGAGAAGAAGACACTACAGGTGTGTCTAATTTGTTATGATCTTTTGGTTCAATTGTATTGCTTTTGCTTTCAATTTGCTTTAATTCTCCTGGTGCATCAGGGAATCTTAAGTCTTCGTATTTAGAACCGGCCATTCCTCGATTAGAGTCGCCGTCTTTTCTATTTGCCACAATATGCCAAGAAAAGTCTACGTTCGAAGAACCGCCTTGTAACTCTTTAACTACAAACCCGGTCGAGGTCTTATTGGTTACATAAACTCCGTTACAGTCTCCTTCAAGTTGAATAAAAACTTTTAGAGGATGAGATTCATTTACGACGATATTATTCGCAAATATTGGATCAATTCGTATGGAGGCAGTACCATTAGTTAGCCTACCAGTACCGTAATCTTCAAAGAGTACTTCGGGTGCTTCAGGAGCAAACATGACTTTTTTCGAATCACCTGTGTTTGCACCATCAACAATAGTTGATACAGTACCATTACCAATTATTTTGTAAGTGGTTCCATTAAAATTGGCTCCTGCATAGGCGTACGCTGGTGTACCACTTCCACTATAGAAGTATCCTCCATAGTACATGGTACCTGCTCCGGCTAAACTGTTGGTCGTATAGCCTGCAAGACTAGCTTGTGGATCTCGGGAATCAGGATCAATATTTGATCCCGTGTAATTCAGTTTAAATAATCCAGCTTGAAGATCACCATAAGTAGTTACAGGTCCTTCTGTCAACGCATACATTCCTAAATCGATTGCATTTGCGTTAATTCCAACCGTTCTATACCCAACAGGTGAAACAGAAGTATAACTACCAGAAACTCCTCGAACACCAATGTTTTGTGCAGCTCCCGAGGTAGGTCGTACTCCGGCTAAACTCCACATTCCGTTCGAATTATTGGTAGCTGTTCCTAAGGCAACAGCACCGCCAATTACGGCACTACTCGCCGCAGTCTGACCCCATGTTCCGAAACCACCATTAGTAATTCCAGTTACTCCATTTCCTGAACCTGAATTATTAGCATAAACTCCAGTTCCGGTTCCAGATGCATATGCATTTATGGCGTATTCATCGGAAGCACCGACAACGGTAAAGCGATCCCCTGCAAATGGAGCTGTAGTATTTACAGCAACACGACCATCATTTACAATTCGCATACGCTCATTGTTATTGCTTCTAAAAGCAACCGTAGTATTATCGGTCGTACCAATAAAGTTTGATGATAGAGTAGTACCTGCGTTTCCTTGAAGACCCCAGTCTTTTCCACCGGTTCCTCCCATAGCTACCCATCTCGTCCCATCCCAATAGTAAAATCCGGGTAGTACCTCGGTACTTCCGCTACTGGAACTCGCTGTATTATACACCAATAATCCTGTGGCAGGCGAAGTCACCGGACTCGCATTTGTCGCCGATGTTAAGGCAACTCTATTGATAAGAATACCTCTATTGTTGTCGGCCATTTCCAATTGCGCACTATTATTTGGTGCACCGGTCCCTAGACCAACATTGTCATTTGCGCCATCTACAAAGAGCGAAGTTGTGTTACCACTTGTTTCAATTCGAGTGTTAATGTCGGCACCGGCATCGTTTATCCTTAACTCGTCCGTTCCACCTTCAAACAGTTCAATAAATTCAACACCTCCTGCCGTGAGATTTAAACGATCGATGTCGCTTTTCCACATACCAGTATCCGTATCACCATCCCATGAATAAAAAGGAAGAGAGTTGGTCCCGCCATTCATGGCGTGTACCTGATTTGCATTTGGAATTCTAAATCTTTCGGTTCCATTGGTCACCAAACCGAACAAATCGGCTCCGGGACTGTAGAATCCTTTATCGGTATCACCCGTCCAGGAAAATAATGGGTTCGCAGCCGATCCACCGTTAAATGCGCGGATTCGTCCGTTGCTCATTATGGTTAATCGATTGGTTCCTGCCGTAGTAAAACTTATTTCATCTGCAGCAGATTGAAATAGTCCGGTATCATTATCACCGTTCCATTGCAATGCTGGGTTCGTTGCGTTTCCTTGTTGGAATACGCTCAAACGACCATCGTTAGTAACCCGAAGTCGCTCAAGGTTATTAGTTCTAAAACTCATATCCACATTATCTGTGGTACCAATAAAATTCGTGGCAGGGCTAGTTCCGAAGTTACCCGAAGCTTTCCAATCGTCACTTTCGATTGGGATCCAAATAGAACCATTCCAATAATGGAACCCTTTGCCGGTGGTTGTATTGGTGTTGTAAACAAGTAAACTTTCAGTTGCACCTCCTGTTATGGGGGCAATTGTGCTCAAATTAGATATATTTACTCGGGGGACGAGCAAACCTTTATCGGAACTTTCAACGTCTAAAATAGACCCCGCTTGTGGGGTAAGGGTATTAATTCCGACTTGTGCTTGTAAATTTCCTAACGCGATGAATGCAATTAAAGAAATCGCATAGACTGATGTGAGTAATTTTGATTTCATACGCTTTAGTTTTTAAGAATATTCCTACAATATTATGCAATAAAATCGATGAAATACTAAATAAATCGATAAAAAGCATAAAAGTTTAACATATATCAAAATAATATCCCAATAAGTCCTATGTTATTTTCTGTTAAATTCCACTGATTTGTTGAAGAAAAATTCAATAGTTTTTTAGAAATCTGCATTTTCTTCAATTTTATACTGAGAATTCCAAGTTTTTTGCATTTTCCGTAATTTTGGATAATCGCCTCATTTTCTGACAAATTATTCGCGGACTTTATGCTTTTTTCTGAAAAATATAGTGCTGAAATTCAATCTATTGATTTAAAATCATGGTTTAAAACGAATATTTCGTTAGATATTCTGAGGGAAGATCAAGTACATCCGAAGGTATCTGGTAATAAATTCAGAAAACTAAAGTATAATATAAAGGAGGCCATCCGTTTAAAGCAAACCCCGATCATTACCTTTGGGGGAGCCTATTCTAATCACATCGCGGCCGTAGCCGCTGCCGGAAACATATACAATATACCTACCGTAGGAATCATACGCGGGGAGGAGTTAATTAAAACGTATTTAGAAAACCCTACTTTAAACTACGCCGTGTCTCAAGGCATGAAACTTGAGTTCATAAGTCGGGAACAGTATACATTAAAAAACTCAGAAACATTTCATAAAAGATTAAAAGAAAGATACACTAACCCTTTCATTATTCCTGAAGGCGGCACCAATGCTTTGGCAGTTAAGGGTTGTGCTGAAATATTAGATACTATAGATTCCTCCTATGATTATATCATGGTATCGGTTGGAACTGGGGGAACTATGGCAGGAATTATAGAAGCTTCTGCAAGTGAGCAAGAAGTTGTGGGTTATTCAGCATTAAAGGGAACTTTTCAAATTTCTGAAATAGAAAAATACACTGTAAAGAGAAACTATAGAATCACAGATGAGTATAGTTTTGGTGGCTATGCCAAAATAGATGCCGAATTAGTACGTTTTATAAATGAATTTAAAATAAACACCGGGATTCCGCTGGACCCTGTATATACAGGCAAAATGTTATATGGGATTATGGATGATTTAAAAAAGAATAAATTCAGAGAAAATACCCGTATTTTAGCCATTCATACCGGTGGTCTTCAAGGAATCAATGGTATGAATACTATATTAAAGAAGAAAAATTTACCTCAAATTATCTAAAATGAACACCCGAATCATTACGCTGTTTGCCTGCTCATTGTTAGTACTCTCCTCCTGTAAGTCTAAAAAGAAAATAGTCGATAGAAGAACTACTAAAACCGAACGAGTAGTTGTAACAGCGACCCCCACAACCGAAAATAAAGGGGCCGCGAAAACAAAAACAGTGATAAAAAAAGCTGCTAAAAATGCAACTTATGCCGAAGTCGTATCTACCTATATTGACAATTACAGTGAAATAGCCAAAGATGAAATGCTGCAATACGGCATTCCGGCTAGTATTACATTAGCACAAGGAATTTTAGAGAGTGGAGCGGGTAGAGGTGAACTCACTAGGAAAGCCAATAATCACTTTGGTATTAAATGTCACACTACTTGGACAGGAGAAAGGGTATATCACGACGACGACGAAAAAGGGGAATGTTTCAGAAAATACAAAGATCCCAAATACTCCTTTAGAGATCACTCTTTGTTTCTTACTGGAAGATCGCGTTACCAAGATTTGTTCAAACTGAAAAAAACAGATTATAAAGGATGGGCCCGGGGACTCAAGAAAGCAGGTTACGCCACAGACCCTAAGTACCCCAATAAATTGATCGACATAATTCATCGATACGACCTTACGAAGTATGATGAAGAAGTATTAGGTGGGAAAGCAGGTTTGGCGAATTTGGATGAAACTAAAATTAAAACTTACACCGTTATTAAAGGCGATACATTATACAGTATTGCGCGCCGATTTAATATGACCGTAGAAACGTTAAAAGAGTATAATGGTTTGCAATCTAATTCCATTTCAATCGGGCAAGTCTTATATTTGCACTCTGTAAAAGGACGTTAATTTTCCATATGATTTATAAACGAAGTAGTGCGCTTTTTAAAGAGGCACAAAAAGTGATTCCCGGTGGGGTAAATTCGCCCGTTCGGGCATTTAAAGCCGTAGGAGGAGATCCTATTTTTGTTGAACGCGCAAAGGGAGCCTATTTGTTCGATGCCGACGGGAATCAACTTATCGACTATATCAATTCCTGGGGCCCTATGATCATGGGTCATGCTTATGAACCTGTTGTTAACGCGGTTATAGAAAAGTCGAAAAAAGGAACATCGTTTGGAATGCCAACTGAAATAGAAACGCAAATTGCCTCTTTGGCAGTTTCTATGGTTCCAAATATTGATAAAATTCGTTTTGTAAATAGTGGGACAGAAGCGTGTATGAGTGCCGTCCGGTTGGCACGCGGATACACAGGTAAAGATAAAATCATCAAATTCGCCGGTTGTTATCACGGTCACAGCGATTCGTTTTTAATTCAGGCGGGAAGTGGAGCCATTACCTTTGGTTCACCCAATAGTCCCGGTGTTACGAAAGGAACGGCAAAGGATACCTTGTTGGCGAGATTCAATGATTTGACTCATGTGCATGAGATTATTTCAGAAAATAAAGGAGAAATTGCTTGTATTATAGTAGAGCCTGTTGCAGGAAATATGGGTTGTATTCCTCCTTCGGAAGGATTCTTGGAAGGACTTAGAGCTTTATGCGATGAAAATGATATTCTGCTCATTTTTGATGAGGTCATGACCGGTTTCCGACTCGCAAGAGGAGGCGTTCAGGAACGATTAGGGGTGAAAGCCGATATTGTTACCTTCGGAAAAGTGATAGGTGGTGGACTTCCGGTTGGAGCCTTCGCATCTCGTTCCGAAATTATGAGTCAGTTAGCTCCTGAAGGCCCAGTGTATCAGGCCGGAACTTTAAGCGGGAATCCGCTGGCCATGGCTGCAGGATTAGCCATGCTTTCAGAATTGAATAACAAACCCGAAATTTATGAGTCTCTCGATAAGAAGACGGAATATCTTCATAACGGACTTTCAGAATCACTCAACTCAAACGGCGTAGCGCATACCATAAACAGAATTGGATCTATGATTTCGGTTCATTTTGGTGAAACTCCGGTCACCGATTTTGAAACTTCGGCTATTGCGGCTTCCGGGGATAATTTCAAAAAGTTTTTTCACGGAATGCTTTCCGAAGGAATATACATTGCACCTAGCGCTTACGAATCTTGGTTTCTTACAGATGCACTTAGTTATGCAGACTTGGACAAAACGATTGAGGCCTGTGGTATCGCCTCTAAAAATTTGACATAAAAAAAGGCGCTCCATGAGCGCCTTTTGGTTTTTTCTATTTATTTATTGATCCTTAAGCGAAAGCCACTTTTCGTATTGTGACTTCGATAAGGTTTTCTTCATGGCCGCATCCAAGGTTGCGTCATATTTCTTTTTATTGGCGAGAACGGTAGCATTGTTAAGGTCTTTTCCGTTCACATTTTTTCTGTAGTTCGATTCTTTGCTAACTAAAGCTCTGAATACTGCACGTTGCTGGTCTCCATTCAAATCCAGCACATCACTTAGTGCGGCTACTTGTTGCTTAGCTACTACTTCGGGACGATCTTGGTTTTGAGTCAATTCCTGAGCCGATAACGTACTCGTTCCCAGTAGTATTACAAAAGAAAAAGCTACAATTTTAATGATTTTTTTCATGGTAATTAGATTATTTAAGGTTACTAAAGTAACTATTTTCATACCAATTAACCAAGAACTGAGCCAAAAAAGTAATTACCGCTTTTTTCTTGTATGTTCAGGCCTTCGATGGGCTATCTTGCGATGCTGAGATCGTTCAAATTTTTCAAATTGATCCTTGTTTAGGACCGCTTGAAATCGCTTTTTTGTGGCTATTTTTTCGTCCAGAAGTTGTGATCTGTATTGGAAGAAGTCATCGGAAGTCAATTTCGTATTCTCACGCTCCTTGAATCGCGCCTCTCTTTGAGTGGCAACATCCTTGTTAATTTCGAATATCTGACTTTGTTGTGCTTCGGAAAGGTTGAGGTCCAGGGTCATGCGCTTGGTCATCAAAGTCGCTTTTTGCTCCGTACTTAAGTCTTTCATTAATTTTTTGATCTGCTCCGGTTCGGGCCGGTCCGGGTTACCGGGTTGGGCGTACATTGATATTCCGAAGAATAACAGCCCCAACATCCATAAATTTCTCATTGTTTTTCGATTTAAATGATTTCATCCTTATGACTACTTAAATCGACGAAGGTTTAACCTCCGCATCCCAGCCCTTCCATTGTTTGAGCGGTCCACAAAGTACGTTGAATAAAACGCTGAGGACTGAAGAACTCTATAAACAGCCTTAATGCCCGAACCTCGCTGCCTGTGTATCCTTGTTCGGGCCCTGGAGTTTCGTTACCAATATCTTGATCGACAAGACGAAATATGC